>CAUSDR010000121.1:0-13775 GCA_963530105.1 uncultured Janthinobacterium sp. | reverse complement strand
GGGCTGGGCTTCGTCAAATAAATTGGTTTGTGTGGACATGGTTTATCTTGCTACTAGGGTTGTCTTGGGGGCGCAATGCCGGGATCAGATGTCGGCCTCGGCTTCATTGCCGTGTTCCTCGATCCAGGCGCGGCGGCCTGCCGCCTCGCCTTTGCCCATCAGCATATTGAAGCGGGCGGCGGACGTCATATGGTCGATTTCGCCCAGGGTCACGGGCAGCAAGCGGCGCGTGTCCGGGTTCATCGTGGTTTCCCACAGCTGTTCCGCGTTCATCTCGCCCAGGCCCTTGAAGCGCGAGATGGACCAGGCGCCCTGCTTCACGCCTTCCTTGCGCAGCTTGTCCTCGATGGCCAGCAGTTCGCCGTCGTCGAGCGCGTAGATTTTCTGCATCGGCTTCTTGCCGCGCGCAGGCGCGTCGACGCGGTACAGGGGCGGGCGGGCGATACAGATATGGCCCTTGTTGATCAGCGCGGGGAAGTGCTTGAAGAACAGGGTCAGCAGCAGTACCTGGATGTGCGAGCCATCCACGTCCGCATCGGAGAGGATGCAGATCTTGCCATAGCGTAGGCCGGACAAATCGGGCGTGTCGCCGACGCTGTGCGGATCGACGCCGATGGCCACGGCGATATCGTGGATTTCGTTATTCGCGAACAGGCGGTCGCGGTCCGTTTCCCACGAGTTCAGCACCTTGCCGCGCAGAGGCAGAATCGCCTGGAATTCCTTGTCGCGGCCCATCTTGGCCGAACCGCCCGCCGAGTCACCCTCGACGAGGAACAGTTCATTGCGCGTGATGTCCGACGATTCGCAGTCGGTCAGCTTGCCCGGCAGGACGGCCACGCCCGAGGATTTTTTCTTTTCCACTTTCTGCAGCGAACGCTGGCGCGACTGCGCCTGCTTGATCACCAGCTCGGCCAGCTTCTTGCCGTAGTCGACGTGCTGGTTCAGCCACAGTTCCAGCGGCGGCTTGGTGAAGGTCGAGACCAGGCGCACGGCGTCGCGCGAGTTCAGGCGCTCCTTGATCTGGCCCTGGAATTGCGGGTCCAGCACTTTCGCCGACAGCACGAAGGAGGCGCGCGCAAACACGTCTTCCGGCAGCAGCTTTACGCCCTTGGGCAGCAGCGAGTGCATTTCGACGAAGTTTTTCACGGCGCCGAACAGGCCGTCGCGCAAGCCCGATTCGTGCGTGCCGCCATTCGAGGTGGGGATCAGGTTGACGTACGATTCGCGCACGATGGCGCCTTCTTCCGTCCACGCCACCACCCAGGCCGCGCCTTCGCCTTCGGCAAAGCCTTCCGAGTCCGGGCCTGCGTATTGCGCGCCTTCGAACAGGGGAATCAGGGTTTCGCCATTCGATACCTGCGCCAGCGTTTCAGTCAGGTAGCCGCGCAAGCCTTCCGCGTACTGCCAGGTCTGCGTATCGCCCGTCTTGGCGTTGGTCAGGGTGACGGTGACGCCGGGCAGCAGCACGGCTTTCGAGCGCAGCAGGCGCTGCAGTTCGGTTTGCGAAATGTTGGGCGAATCAAAATACTTCGGATCGGGCCAGGCGGTGACGCGCGTGCCGGATTTCTTGCCGTCGCGCGGGGCGGGACGGGAATTGAGCGGTTCGATCACGTCGCCGTTGGCAAACACCATGTGATGCAGGCCATTGCCGTCGCTTTCCTTGCGCCAGACGGTGATTTCCAGGCGCGAGGACAGCGCATTGGTGACGGATACGCCGACGCCGTGCAAGCCGCCCGAGAACGCGTAGGCGCCGCCCGAACCCTTGTCGAACTTGCCGCCCGCGTGCAGCCGCGTAAACACGATTTCCACCGTCGGCACGCCTTCTTCCGGGTGCAGGCCGACGGGAATGCCGCGGCCATTGTCTTCCACGGTGATGCTGCCATCCGTGTTTTGCGTCACGGCGATATGCGTGCAATGACCGCCCAGCGCCTCGTCGGAGGCATTGTCGATCACTTCCTGAATGATGTGCAGCGGATTTTCAGTGCGGGTGTACATCCCCGGGCGCTGCTTGACGGGTTCCAGTCCTTTCAGGACACGGATGGATGATTCGCTGTAGTCGGATGCTGGTTTTTTAGTGGCCATACGTGTTCAAGCTAAATAAAGACTAGGGTTGGAACGCCAGGCCGGGGCACTGCGTGGCGCAGTGACAGCGGCGGCGATAACTGTATGAATATACAGTATATCCCGTCCAGCGTCACTGGGGGAGGGCAGTGCGGCAGGCTAGGCGTCCTTGTGCGGACGCTCGCGCATTCTATCTTGTCCCGCGAGCAATAGCGCTACTCCAGGGCAACAACGGTGCGCCGCGCGTGCGGTTTGGCAGCAATTGTGAAGGATTTTATGCGGTAAAGCCGCCATTTTTACATCTTGTTTACAGCCGCCTCCCCAGTCTTTACGAATTTTTTAGACCCTTTTGGCTAATCTGCTCACTATCAAAACAAACCTGTATGAGGGTGGGAATGGATCTCGTGTATCTCGGCTTGATTGCCGTTTTTTTCGTCGTGGTGGCCGGCTTTGCCGTGGCCTGCGACAAACTGGGGAGCGCCAAATGAATGCGTTTTATGTACTGGGCGCCGTCGTCTCGGCCGGCTTGCTCGTGTATCTGCTGGTGGCGCTGCTGAAAGCGGAGGAACTGTGATGACGACGCAATCGATCCTCTTGCTGGCCGCGTTTCTGGCCGTGCTTTTGGCGGCTGCCTATCCGCTGGGCCTGTATATGGCGAAGGTGGCCGGCGAGGCGCCGATACGCGGCCTGGGCTGGCTGCAAAAACTGGAAAACCTGCTGTACCGCTGCTCCGGCCTGCCCGCCGACAAGGGCATGGGCTGGAAAAGCTATGCCATCGCCCTGATCGTCTTCAATACCGTGGGCGCCTTCTTTGTGTATGGCTTGCAGCGCCTGCAGGGCTTCTTGCCCCTGAATCCGCAGGGACTCGGCGCCGTCAGTCCCGATTCCTCGTTCAATACCACCGTAAGCTTCGTCGCCAACACCAACTGGCAGGGCTACGGCGGCGAACAGACCATGAGCTACCTGACGCAGATGCTGGGCATGGCGTGCCAGAACTTCTTTTCGGCGGCCACCGGCATCGCCGTGATCTTTGCGCTGGTGCGCGGCTTTGCCTCGCGTTCGGGCAAGTCGATCGGCAATTTCTGGGTCGACCTGGTGCGCTCCACCCTGTACCTCCTGCTGCCGCTGTCGCTGGCGCTGTCCGTGGTCTTCATGGGGGAAGGCATGATCCAGAATTTTTCGCCGTACAAGGAAGTGACCCTGCTCGACCAGGTGGCGTATGCAACGCCGAAGGTCGCGGCCGATGGCCAGGCCGTGCTCGATGCGGCCGGCAAGCCCGTGATGGAAGCGCAAGTGGCGACAACGCAGACCATCGCCATGGGTCCCGTCGCTTCGCAGGAGTCGATCAAGCTGCTGGGCACGAACGGCGGCGGCTTCTTCAACGCCAATTCCGCCCACCCGTATGAAAACCCCACCGTGCTGTCGAACTTCCTGCAGATGCTGGCCATCTTCCTCATTCCCGCTGGCCTGTGCTTCACGTTTGGCCGCCTGGTGGGCGACTTGCGCCAGGGCTGGGCCGTGCTGGCCGCCATGACCGTCATCTTCGTCGTCATGACGGCGGGTGTGATGAGCGCCGAGCAGCAAGCCAATCCCGCCCTGCAGGCGCTGGGCGTGGACCAGCAGGCCAGCAGCCTGCAAGCGGGCGGCAATATGGAAGGCAAGGAAACGCGCTTCGGCATCAGCTCATCGACCCTGTTCGCGGCCGTGACGACGGCGGCATCGTGCGGCGCCGTCAACTCCATGCACGATTCCTACATGCCGCTCGGCGGCATGGTGCCGCTGCTGCTGATGCAGTTCGGCGAAGTGATTTTTGGCGGCGTGGGCACGGGTCTGTACGGCATGCTGATGTTCGCCATCCTGGCCGTCTTCATCGCCGGCCTGATGATCGGCCGCACGCCGGAATACCTGGGCAAGAAAATCCAGGCATATGAAATGAAGATGGTGTCGCTGGCCATCCTGGTGACGCCGGCCCTGGTGTTGACGGGCACGGCGATCGCCGTGATGGTGGAACCTGGCACGGCGGGCGTGGCCAATCCGGGCGCGCATGGCTTTTCTGAAATCCTCTACGCCTTCACGTCGGCTGCCAACAACAATGGCAGTGCGTTTGCCGGCCTGTCCGCCAACACGCCGTTTTATAACGTGATGCTGGCGATTGCCATGTGGTTCGGCCGCTTCGCCGTCATCGTGCCCGTGCTGGCGGTGGCCGGTTCGCTGGCGGGCAAGCAGCGCCTGTCTGCCAATGCCGGCACCATGCCCACGCATGGCCCCATGTTCATCGGCCTGCTGATCGGCGTTGTAGTGCTGGTCGGCGTATTGAATTACGTTCCCGCGCTGGCCTTGGGCCCCGTCGTCGAACACCTGCAACTATTCATCAAATAAGAGGCTACCATGTCACGCACAAGCCTGACTCTGTTCGATTCCGCACTGATCGGCCCCGCCGTCGTCGATGCGTTCAAAAAACTCGACCCCCGCACGCAGTGGCGCAGCCCCGTGATGTTCGTCGTCTACGTGGGCAGCATCATCACGACCCTGCTGGCGACCCAGGCCGGGATCAGCGGCGGCCAGGGCGAGGCGCCGTTCGGCTTCATCGTCGCCGTCGCCGTGTGGCTGTGGTTTACCGTGCTGTTCGCGAACTTCGCCGAAGCGCTGGCCGAAGGGCGCAGCAAGGCGCAGGCGGCCTCGCTGCGCGCCCTCAAGCAAACGGTGATGGCGAAGAAAATGCAGACGCCGAAGTACGGCACGTCGTGGTTGCCCACGCCGGCCACCGACCTGCGCAAGGGCATGACAGTGCTGGTCGAGGCGGGCGACGTGATTCCCGCCGACGGCGAAGTGACGGCAGGCGTGGCCTCCGTCGACGAAAGCGCCATCACGGGCGAATCGGCGCCCGTCATCCGCGAGTCGGGTGGCGACTTTTCCGCCGTGACGGGCGGCACCCGCGTGCTGTCTGACTGGCTGTTGGTGCGCGTCTCCGTCAATCCCGGCGAAGCGTTCATCGACCGCATGATCGCCATGGTCGAAGGTGCCAAGCGCCAGAAGACGCCGAATGAGATCGCCCTGACGATCCTGCTGGTGGCCCTGTCCATCGTCTTCCTCATCGTCACCGTGACCCTGCTGCCGTATTCGCTGTTTTCCGTGGCGGCGGCCGGCAGTGGCACGCCGGTGACCATCACCGTGCTGATCGCGCTGCTGGTGTGCCTGATCCCGACCACCATCGGCGGCCTGCTGTCCGCCATCGGCGTGGCCGGCATGAGCCGCATGATGCAGGCCAACGTGATCGCCACGTCGGGGCGCGCCGTGGAAGCGGCTGGCGACGTCGACGTGCTGCTGCTGGATAAAACCGGCACCATCACCCTGGGCAACCGCCAGGCGTCGAGCTTCGTGCCGGCGCCCGGCGTGACGGAACAGCAGCTGGCCGACGCCGCGCAACTGGCTTCCCTGGCCGATGAAACGCCGGAAGGCCGCAGCATCGTCGTGCTGGCCAAGCAGAAGTTCAATATCCGCGAGCGCGAGATGGCCAGCCTGCACGCCACGTTCGTGCCCTTCACGGCGCAAACGCGCATGAGCGGTGTGGATATCCCTGGCGAGCAGCAGGTGCGCCAGCTGCGCAAGGGCGCGGCCGACTCCATGAAAAAATACGTGGAAGCGCTGGGCCAGGCGTATCCGGACGAGGTGGCGCGGGCCGTCGACGATATCGCCCGCCGTGGCAGCACGCCGCTGGTGGTGGTCGATGATGGCCGCGTCATGGGCGCCGTGGAGCTGAAGGATATCGTCAAGGGCGGCATCAAGGAGCGCTTCGCGGAGCTGCGCCGCATGGGCATCAAGACCGTCATGATCACGGGCGATAACAAGCTGACGGCGGCGGCGATTGCCGCCGAGGCGGGCGTGGACGATTTCCTGGCCGAGGCGACGCCGGAAGACAAGCTCAAACTGATCCGCAGCTACCAGTCCGAAGGCCGGCTGGTGGCGATGACGGGCGACGGCACGAATGACGCACCGGCGCTGGCCCAGGCCGACGTGGCAGTGGCCATGAATTCGGGCACGCAGGCGGCCAAGGAAGCGGGCAATATGGTGGACCTCGATTCCAACCCCACCAAGCTGCTGGAAATCGTTGAAATCGGCAAGCAGATGCTGATGACGCGCGGTTCGCTGACGACGTTCTCGATCTCGAACGACATCGCCAAGTACTTCGCCATCATCCCTGCCGCCTTCGTGGGAACCTATCCGCAGTTGAAGGCGCTGGACATCATGCACCTGGCCAGTCCCGCCTCGGCCATCATGTCGGCCGTGATCTTCAATGCGCTGATCATCGTCGTGCTGATTCCGCTGGCGTTAAAGGGCGTGCAATACCGGGCCATCGGCGCTGCCAGCCTGCTGCGCCGCAACCTGCTGATCTACGGCGTGGGCGGCATCGTCCTGCCCTTCATCGGCATCAAGCTGATCGACATGCTGCTGTCCGTACTCAATTTAGTCTAAAGGAACCATCATGAGCACCATCGTACGTCCCGCCCTGGTCCTGTTTGCCGCGTTGACCGTGATCTGCGGCGTCGTTTATCCGTTTGCCACGGCCGGCATCGGGCAGCTGGCTTTCAATGACGAAGCCAATGGCAGCATCGTCGAACGGGGCGGCCGCCCCGTCGGCTCGACGCTGATCGGCCAGTCGTTCACCTCGCCCAAGTACTTCTGGGGCCGCCCGTCGGCCACCGCGCCGATGGCGAATAATGGCGCCGGTTCGGGCGGCTCCAATCAGGGACCGAGCAATCCTGCCCTGGTGGATGCCGTCAAGTCGCGCATCGCGGCCCTGCAGGCGGCCGATCCGGGCAACCGCAACCCCATTCCCGTCGACCTGGTGACGGCATCGGGCAGCGGCCTGGACCCGGAAATCAGCCTGGCCGGCGCCCTGTACCAGGCGCCGCGCGTGGCCCGCGTGCGCGCCATGCCGCTGGCGCAGGTGGAAAATGCCATCGCCAAGGTGCAGAAAACCGCGTATATCGGCTTTTTCGGCGAAGCGCGGGTGAATGTGCTGGAACTGAATCTGGCATTGGATGCCATGGCAAAGTGAGCTGACAACGGTTGGTTGGCCGGCGCAGGTCGACGTAGGTCGGCTTAGCGCAGCGTAAGCCGACATCACCACCGGCCAGGCCAACCATGTCGTCGGATTACGCGCGCCCTTCGGATGCGCTAATCCGACCTACAATGCTCCAGGAAGATTAAAATACAACATGCTCCCCAACGACAGCCAACGCCCCGACCCTGACGCCCTGCTGGCGCAGGTGCAGGCACAGGAAAAGAAAGCCGCGCGCGGCCGGCTGCGCATTTATTTCGGCGCCTCGGCCGGCGTGGGCAAGACCTATGCGATGCTGGCGGCCGCCCGCAAGCTGCTGGCCGACGGCCAGGATTTGCTGGTGGGCGTGGTGGAGACGCATGGGCGCCAGGATACGGCGGCCCAGCTCGACGGCTTGCCCGTGTTGCCCCTGAAGGCCATCGAATACCGCGGCAAGACGCTGTTCGAATTCGACCTCGATGAAGCGCTGCGCCGCGCGCCGGCGCTGATACTGATGGATGAACTGGCGCACTCGAACGTGGCCGGTTCGCGCCATCCGAAGCGCTGGCAGGATGTCGAGGAATTGCTGGCCGCCGGCATCGACGTGCTGTCCACCGTCAACGTGCAGCACCTGGAAAGCCTCAACGATGTGGTGGGGGGGATCACGGGCGTGCGCGTGGCCGAGACCCTGCCCGACACGGTGTTCGACCGCGCCGATGAAGTGGTGCTGGTCGATATCCCCGCCGACGAGCTGCTGCGCCGCCTGAAGCAGGGCAAGGTGTACCAGCCGCTGCAAGCGGAACGCGCCTCGCAGCACTTTTTCCGCAAGGGGAATTTGATCGCCCTGCGCGAACTGGCCTTGCGCCGCACGGCGGACCGCGTGCAGGATGACGTGCAGGCTTATCGCGTGGAGAAATCCATCAATCCCGTGTGGAAGACGGGCGCCGCGCTGCTGGCCTGCGTGGGCCCGCGCGCCGGGGGCGAACACGTGATCCGCAGCACGGCGCGCCTGGCCAGCCAGCTGAACGCCGAATGGCATGCGCTGTATGTGGAAACGCCCCGCCTGCAGCGCTTGCCGGCGCCCGAGCGCGAACGCATCCTGAAAACCCTGAAACTGGCGCAGGACCTGGGTGCGCGCACGGCCATTGTGCCGTCAAGCGACATCGCCGGCGCCGTGGTTGAGTATGCGCGCAATGCGAATATCTCGAAAGTCATCGTCGGGCGTGGCAGCGCCAGTGCGCTGGCGCGCCTGTGGCATACGCCGCCGGCCGCGCGCATGGCCAGCCTGGCGCCCGATATCGACCTGGTCGAAGTGGGCCTGCCTCCCGCCGACAGCGCGCCGCGCCGCACGGCGGGCGAGGAGGCACCGGCACAGCGCAGGCCTTCGCGCCACTGGCGCTACATCCTGGCGGCCGGCGCCAGCCTGGCCACGGCCATCGCCTGCGTGCCGCTGCAGCCGTATCTTGACCTCGCCAATATCGCCATGCTGTCCCTGCTGACGGTGGTGCTGGTGGCCGTGCGCCTGGGGCGCGGGCCGGCGGCGCTGGCCAGCCTGGTGGGCGTGGCCAGCTTCGATTTCGTCTTCGTGCCGCCGCGCTTTTCCTTTGCCGTTGGCGATTTCCAGTATGTGATTACCTTTGGCGTGATGCTGGCCGTGGGCCTGATCACGGGCCACCTGACGGCGGGACTGCGCTTCCAGGCGCGCGTGGCCTCGCACCGCGAAGCGCGCGCCCGCGCCTTGTACGAATTTTCGCGTGAATTGTCCGGCGTGCTGCAGACGGAGCAGATTTTCGACATCACGAAAAGCGCCATCGAGCGGGCCTTCCGCGCGCGCGCCACCTTGCTGCTGCCCGATGACGACGGACGCCTGCAGGCGCCGAACATCGCCGAATCGCTGGACCTGGGCATCGCCCAGTGGGCCTTCGACCATGCACAGGCGGCCGGCACGGGCACCGACACCTTGCCCGCCTCGCCGATTTTTTATCTGCCGCTGATTGCGCCCATGCGCACGCGCGGCGTGCTGGCGCTGCTGCCGCTGCAGGCGCCGCAGCACGGACGCTGGCTGCTGGTGCCGGAACAGCGCCAGCACCTCGACACCTTTGCCGCGCTGGCGGCCATCGCCCTCGAGCGCGTGCATTACATCGACGTGGCGCAAGGAGCGCTGCTGCAGATGGAGTCCGAACGGCTGCGCAATTCGCTGCTGGCGGCCCTGTCGCACGACTTGCGCACGCCCTTGACGTCGCTGGTGGGGCTGGCCGAATCGCTGGCCCTGTCGCGGCCCGCCCTGTCGCCCGCGCAGCTGGACATGGCCCGTTCGCTGCAGTCCGAAACCGTGCGCATGAGCGCTCTGGTGGCCAACCTGCTGGACATGGCGCGCATCGAGAGCGGCCATGTGCGCCTGAACCTGCAATGGCAGGCGCTGGAAGAAGTGGTGGGCAGCGCGCTGCGCGCCAGCGCTCCGCAACTGCAGCAGCACACAGTGCAGACGCAGCTGGCGCCGGACTTGCCGCTGGTGCGCTATGACGCCGTGCTGGTCGAGCGCGTGCTGTGCAACCTGCTGGAAAACGCGGCCAAGTACACGCCGCCGGGCAGCACCATCACCATCGGCGCCAGGACGCATGGCCAGTTCCTGCAGGTGACGGTGGCCGATGACGGTCCCGGCCTGCCGCCGGGGCGCGAAGAGGCCATCTTTGAAAAATTCACGCGCGGCGAGCGCGAATCGAACAAGCCGGGCGTGGGACTGGGGCTGGCCATTTGCCGCGCCATCGTCGAAGCGCATGGCGGCGGCATCCACGCGCAGCCGCCAGCGCAGGGTCGGGGCGCGGCCCTGGTATTTACCCTGCCGCTGGGCACGCCACCGGCCTTGCCGGAAGCGGAGCTGGACGATGCAAACGACTTTGAAACAGGAAAACCATCATGAACGAACCTTCCGCCACCGCCTTGCTGGTCGAGGATGAACCGCAAATCCGCCGTTTCGTGCGCGCCGCGCTGGAAGACGAGGGTTGGCAGATTTTCGAGTCGGCCACCATGCAGCGTGGACTGATCGACGCCGGCACGCGCCGGCCCGACCTGATCGTGCTGGACCTGGGGCTGCCCGACGGCGACGGCATCGATTTCATCAGCGACATCCGCAAGTGGTCGGCCGTGCCCATCATCGTGCTGTCGGCGCGCGTCGACGAGCAGGACAAGATCCGCGCACTGGACGCGGGCGCGGACGATTACCTGACCAAGCCGTTTGGCGTGGGTGAATTGCTGGCGCGCGTGCGCGCCACCCTGCGGCGTCAGCGCCAGCCCGCCGCCAGCGACGATGGCGTGGTGCAGTTCGGCGATGTGCGCGTCGACCTGAAGGACCGCCTGGTGACGCGCAACAAGCAGCTGGTGCACATGACGCCGACGGAATTCCGATTGCTGTCCGTGCTCGTGAAAAACGCGGGCAGGGTGGTCACCAATCCGCAGCTGCTGCGCGAAGTGTGGGGACCGTCGAACAGCGAAAACGGCCATTACCTGCGCATCTACATGGGCCATTTGCGCCAGAAGCTGGAAGCCGATCCGGCCCAGCCGCAATACCTGCTGACGGAAACGGCGGTCGGCTACCGCTTGCTGCTGCCGCTCTAAGCACCTTCTCTTCCCCCGTTTGAAAACAGGCGCCGCGCGCGCCAGGGGGATGCTTTACCCATTTTTTTGCAGCGGCGGGCCAGCTGCGCCATGTTGGCAAAGGCCCATACCACCCATGAAGAAGAAAAACCATGAACAAAATGCTACTTGCACTCGCCGTCGCCACCGCTTTTACCGGCAGCCTGGCTCACGCGGACGAAGCCAAGCCCGATAATGAAGTCAGTTTCAACGTGGCCGGCGTGTCCGACTACCGCTACCGCGGCATTTCGCAGACGCGCTTGAAGCCCGCGCTGCAGGGCGGCTTTGATTACCTCAACAATCCCACCGGCCTGTACGCGGGTGCCTGGGCGTCGACCATCAAGTGGACCAAGGATGCAGGCGGTAGCGGCGACGTGGAAGTGGACCTGTATGCGGGCAAGCGGGGACAGTTGAGCAGCGATGTTGGCTACGACGTGGGCGTGCTGGCGTACGTGTATGCGGACAACGGCTTGAAGCATATCGCCGGCCTGGCCGACGCGGATACGCAGGAAGTCTACGGCCAGCTGTCGTACGGACCCGCCTATGTGAAGTATTCGCATGCCGTCTCGAACCTGTTCGGCATCGTCAACAGCAAGAACAGCGGCTACCTGGACATCGGTGCGAATATCGATTTGAGCAATGGCTGGACGGGCAACCTGCATGCGGGCCACCAGAAGGTGAAAAACAATGATGCATCGAGCTACACGGACTGGAGAGTGGGCGTGACGCGCGACTTCGGTGTGCTCACGGGCGCGCTGGCCGTGGTCGGCACGAATGCGGGCAAGTCCGCCTATGCCTCGCCCGTGAATGGCAAATTCATGGGCAAGACGGCGCTGCTGCTGACGGTTAGCAAGACGTTTTAATTGAGGGAGGGGAGAGGCGGCGCATGCGCCGCCTTTTTTTGCGTGCCGGGCTAGGCGGACAGATTGAAAACCGCGCAATACAGCTGCCCCAGGCTGACCACGCGTGCCGCCGGAATCTGCGCCGCCAGCGCATGGACGGCCGCCATTTGCGTATCTGTGGCCAGCAGGACACGCAGTGGCGGATTGATGCTGCGCGCATGGGCGATGCGGCGCGCCAGGCTGGCCTGCGCGCTTGCGTCCAAGGCACCGTCCAGGGGCACCACCAGCACGCGCGCGGCGATCAGGGCCGAGCGGCTGCCCATGGAGTCGCGGCCTTCGCTGTCGATGACGATGTCGTGATAGCAGTGCACCAGGTGTTCCAGTTCCGGCAGCACGCCCTTGGGGCTGATGGCGCGGGCCATCAGGCGCGGCGCCGTCACGCTGCTCCCGCTGCCGCCGACACGCAGGTTTCCGGCCTGGGCCAGGGCGGCCTGGCGCGGATCGGCATCAAGCAGCAGCACCTTGTGTCCGGCCAGCGCGCGCGAAGCGGCCAGCCGTCCGGCGACGATGGATTTTTCCATCCCGCCCCGTTCATCCGTGATGGCGATGATCATCTTGGCGTACGGCAGGCATGATGTGGGCAGTCGATACCAGCTGCAGCAAACAGCCGTCGCGCGGCTCCTCCTTCTCGCTGGCCGTCCATGCGGGCAGCGCCATCAGCTGCTCCAGCGCGTCGGCCAGCGCCGCCTGGCCGGCGGCCGACATGGGCGTCATGGGCAGGCGCAGTTCTTCGCGCACCTTGCCCTGCATGGCCAGCGCCGCCTTGACGGGCGCGGGATTGGGTTCGGCGAACAGCAGGCGGATGGCGGGCAGCATGGCCTTGAACAGGGCGCCGGCGGCGCCGTGGCGGCCATGCCTGACCAGATGGTACAGCTGTGCATACAGGTCGGGGCGCACCTGGGCGGCGGCCGACATGGCGCCGTGGCCGCCCATGGACAGGCTGGCCAGCAGCAGGGCGTCGTCGCCGCACAGCACGTCCAGGCGCGTCTCGAGCAGCAGTTCGGCGAACTGCTGCAGCGAGCCGCCCGCTTCCTTGATGGCGACGAAGTGCGAGTCGCGCGCCAGCAGGGCCGCCGTGGCCGGCGCGATATTGATGCCCGTGCGCGCCGGCACGTTGTACAGCACGATGGACTGGTCGGTGGCGCCGGCGATGGCCTGGAAGTGGCGCACGATGCCGTCCTGCGATGGGCGCACATACGCTGGCGCGGAAATCAGCAGGCCCGCCAGCGGGTGGTCGTTGTAGCGCTGCACCGTGGCGCAGACCTGGCGCGTATCGCTGCCGCCCACACCCATGACGACGGGGAAGCGGGGGCCGACGACTTCGAGCACGCCATCGAGCAGCGCGGTTTGCTCGCGCGCGTCCAGCATGGCCGCTTCGCCCGTGGTGCCGCAGACAACCAGGCCGTCGATGCCGCTGGCGGCCAGTTCGCTGGCCAGCTGCTGGGCCGCGTCGAGATCGAGTTCACCATGGCGGAAGGGCGTGACCATCGGCACCCAGATGCCCTGGAAGTGCGCGGTGATGCGCGCGCAAGACATGGCGTGGTCGCAGGCATGCTGGTTCATGCGGATTTCCCCTGGCTGATGCGGCCAAATTCCGCCGCCGGCAAGAGGCGCATGACGGCATCCATGGTCAGGCGCAGGGCCGGTTCCGTCACGCACAGCCAGACCTTCATGCGTTCGGCGTGGTCGACCGCCTCGACGCGCATGAAGGAGAGCATCGTGCCGCAAGTCTGCACGACGAGCCGGCGCAGCTGGGCCAGGCAAGCCGTGTCGACGGTGATATGCATGAGGAAAACGGGCAGGCGGGGATGGCGGTGGGGCAGGGCTTGGTGCGTGATCGAGCGGGAGTGGGCATCCATGGCGGCTTTACGGCGGTGGTTGAGATACGTTCCAGATTAGCAGCGGGGACGTAAAGATTCTCTAAAAAGCCGGCCTTCCCGCGTAAACAGCCTGTATGCAGCGGGCGCTAGCCTGTTGCGCGGATGCCCCGCGCGTATGCTTTTGTTACAAAATTGAATCGTGCTTTTGGAGGCGGGGGTTTATATTGAAAACGTCTCCGCTTTCAGTCAGCCCCGCCATGTCAGACGAAAAAGATCCCCAGCATCCCCCTTCCACTGAACCGGCGGCCGACGCGGTCC
>CAUSDR010000120.1:0-13795 GCA_963530105.1 uncultured Janthinobacterium sp. | reverse complement strand
GAAGAAGGAGATGCCGATCGGCAGCACGATGTCGAGGCCCGACCACGGCAGGCCAGCAGCGCCAGCAGTGTCGGACACGGCATTGACGCTGTCGACGAAGAAATTCGCGTACTTGTAGTAGGCAAGCAAGCCCAGGTTCAGCACCAGCGCGGCCACCAGCACGCGCTTGCGGGCCGCGCCCGCGCGCGACCCCATCATGCGCCCGGCCGCATAATTGACGCAGATCGAGGCCAGCAGCAGCGGCAGGTAGCGCACATCCCACCAGGCATAGAAGAACAGCGAGGCACCGGCCAGCCACACGGCCGGCGCCAGCCGCTGCCACGAAGCGCCGGCCGTGCCGCTGGCGGGCGCCAGGCGGTCCAGCAGGAAATAGCCTGCCAGTACGATGGGCAAAAAGGCACACAGGAAAGCGAACGAATTAAACAGCATGGCTCCTCCTTGTTGGCAGCATGGTCGTGCCGGTGCCGTTGGCAGCGGCGGTGCCGGCATGCAGCTGGAAATAACAATCGGCGATTTGCGCCGCCACCCGGTCCCACGTAAACCGTTCCACCAGGGCTTGCACCTGCGCACGCGGCGGGGCCAGCGCCAGCAGTTGCGTGATGGCCGCGCGCTGCGCGGCGGCGTCATCCCAGCGCACCTTGCGCAGGGCAAACGCGGAATCGGGCAAGTCCAGTGCGCTTTGCGCCGTCATGACGACGGGCGTGCCGGCCGCCAGCGCTTCGAGTACGCTCAAGGGAAACACTTCGCCCTGGCTGGGCAGGGCCGCCACGGCCGCCGCATGGTAGGCGCTGGCCAGCAGCGGATCGGCGTGGTCCAGGGCGCCCAGCCAGCGCACGTGGGGCAAGTCCAGCAATTGCTGCAGATATGCCTGCTGTTCGCGCGGCGCGGCGCCGATCAGCACCACGGGCACGTTGGCGCCGCTCAGCGCCTGGGCCAGGCCCAGCTGGTTTTTATACGGCGAGATGCTGCCCACCATCAGCACGAATGGCCCCGCCATGCCCGTCTCGCGCCGGAACAGGTCGCCATTGGCCGAGAAGAAATGCGGATTGATACCGTTTGGCAAGACGCGGATGGCGCCTTCCGCCACGCCAAAACCGTGCACCAGCGCGTCGCGCTCGGCCTCGCCCAGCGCGATGACGAGCCGCGCCAGCTGCAAGGCGCGCCGCGTCTGCGCGTAGCTCGTCTGCACCATCCATTCCGTCAACCGTCCCGCCAGCCGGTCGGCCAGCCGGGCGCGCCAGGCGCTGCCGCGGTTCCAGCTGGGCGGCAGCAGCGGCGACAGCACCACCGGAACGCCCAGTTCGCTCGCCGTCTCCAGGATGCGGTAAGTGCCATTGCTGGCCGAAAACACGTGCAGCACGTCGAAGTCGGCCAGCCGCTCGTGGTTGGCGTCGACCAGCTGCACTTGCAGCGGCCGCGACAGCTGGGTTTGCAGGCGGTTCAGGGCGGCAATGGTTTCGCGCACCTGGACCTGCAAGCCGCCGTCGCGCTGGAACAGCATCGGATACGACAGAATGCCGACACGCATGGCCATCCTTTCATGCTGCCGCGTCCGTGGCGGCAGCGGCAGTCAGTGCGGTGATTTGACGGGCAGCCAACGGCCCGCCAGCTTGCGTTGCAATAACAATAATTCAGCGGCGATCTCGTGTTTCAACAGCAAGATGCCGCCAATCCAGCACAGCAGGGAGGCCAGCGCCGTGCCCGCCAGCGCCAGCAGCGCGGTGGCGTACGGCACCTCCAGCGGCAGCCACAGCAGCATCAGCAGCGGAGGCGCACTGCCAAGCACGCACAGGGCCAGGCTCTTGCGCAAGGCTTGCGCCAAGAGGCGCCAGTGCAAGCCGCTCAGGCGCCGCAAACAGGCATACGCCATCGCGCTGCGCGCCACATTGCTGAACACCACGGCCCACGCCACCGCTTCCAGGCCGAACGGCGCCGCCAGCAGCAGCGCCGCCACCTTCAGCATGCCGGCCCAGGCATCGAGCCGCACCTGCGCCCGCAGCTGGCCCGTCGCCACCAGCAGGTAGCGGGCCATGTTGAACATGCTATACACGGCCGAGGACAGACACATGATGCGGATCAAGGGCACACAGCCCATCCATTGCGCTCCATACAACACCTTGACCAAGGGCAAAGCCATGCAGGCCAGGAAGAGAAAAAACGGCCAGGCCAGCGCCGTCATGTAGCTGACGGTGCGCAGATACATGGCCAGCGCCCCGCCCTGCCCTGCGCGCATCGGCTCCTCGCGTTCGCGCGCCGCGAACAGGGGAAACACCACGGGAGAAATCGCGCTGGTAATGGCCTGGTTGAACAGATTCAAGACGCTTTGCGCCTTGCCGAACAGGGCCAGGCTTTCAATGCCGATCAGCTTGCCGATGATCAGGTCCGGCGCCGCCACGCCCGCCTCGTCGACGAGCCCGCCCGCCGTCGCGTACATGCCAAAACCGGCGATGGCGCGCATGCCGCGCCGTCCCGGCAGCCACGGCAGCTCCGGCGGGCGCACCAGCAGGCTCACCAGCAGCGAGGCGCAGGAACCGGCCAGCGCCGCCCACACCATGCTCAGGTAGCCATGTCCCAGCAGTGCCAGGGTCACGGCCACCAGCAGGTTGACCACGCTGTTGGCCGCGTTGATGGCGTAAATGGCGCGAAAGCGCAATTGCCGGCGCAGCATGGGCAAGGTCAGCGCACTGAACGGTATCAGCAGGAAATTGAGCGACAGCAGGCGCAGCACGAAGGTCAGCCGGGGTTCGCCGTAGAAACGCGCCAGCGGCGCGCTGGCCAGCAGCACCAGCGCCGCCAGCAGCCAGGCGACAAGCAGGCTGGTGGCCAGCGCGGCGCGCAGTTTCACCGTGTCGAGCTGTTTTTCCTGGATCAGATATTGCCCCACGCCAAAATCGCGCACGACTTGCGCCAAGGCCACCAGCACGGCGCCCAGCGAATACACGCCCACCTCGGCCGGCGTGAGCAGGCGCGACAGCACCATGGTGGCGACAATGCCCAGCAGCAGCACCGTGTATTTCTCGGCGAAGGAAAACAGGAAGGAGTGGCGGGTGGCGCTCATGCGTGGCGCCCGGCGCTACACCAGTCCCGCATAAAACTGCCGCAGCTGCGCCTGCAGGCGCGGCATCGAATAGCGCTGCACGGTTTCCTGGCGCGCCAGCCGTCCCATGCGGGCGCGCAGCGGCGCATCGCGCAGCAAGTCCGCCACGGCCGCGCAAGCCGCCGCTTCATCGCCGGGCGGCAGCAGCAAGCCGCCGTGGCTGTCGTGCAGGATATCGTGCGTGCCCGGCACGTCCGTGCCCACGGCCGGCACGCCGCAGGCCATGGCTTCGATCGTGGCGATGCCGAAGCCTTCATTCTTACTCACCAGCAAATGCAGGTCGAAGGCGGGCATCAGCAGGTCGATGCGTTCCTGGAAGCCGGCGAAGCGCACCCGCTGGTCCAGTCCCGCCTGCCGCACCTGCAGGCGCAGCATGGCTTCCAGCGGCCCCGTGCCCACCAGCACCAGATACAGATCCGCAAACTGCGGCGCCAGGCGGGCGAACAGCGCCAGCAGCGCTTGCGGGCGTTTTTGCGCGGACAGCCTGGCCACCGAGCCGATCACCAGCGCCTCTTGCGGCAAGCCCAGCTGCTGGCGCGCCAGCCGGCGCCGCTCGGGCGAGACGATGAACGCTTCCGTGTCGACGCCGTTCGGAATCACGGCCAGCCGCGTGGCCGGCGCCAGCATGTCGCAGTAGAGGTCGAGAAAATGCCGCATGGCCGACGGCGACACGGCATACACGCCCTTCACGCTGCGAAACGCTTCCTGCAGCCGGGGCCGCTGCCAGCCGCTGAACGCTTCCAGCGGAAAGGCGTTGTGCACGCTGACGACGGCAGGCAGGCGGCAGCGCCGCGCCAGCCACAGAATGGAGGCGCCATAGGCCGTCCAGCAAAAAGCCACGTGCACGAGATCGGGACGCAGCCGGCGCAGCCGCCAGGCTCCCGTCAGCCAGGCGCGCCACAGGTTCCAGCGCCGCCACGGCCAGTGTTCGAGGAACAGCGGCGGTTCATACACGCGCACCTGCAGCCGCTGCGCGCGCAAATCGCGCGCCCAGGCCGCAAAGCCGGGAAAGCGGCGCAGCGCCAGCACGCTGTCGTAGCCGCATTGCCCCAGCAGTTTCGCCTCTTGCGCCATGCGCAGCTCCATGCCGCCCAGTTCGCCCGAATAACTGCTGATGACGATGCGCGGCACGCGCTTGCGCCGTCCGCGCCACGCTTCATGGAAAAAGCCGCGCAGCAGCGAGCGTTCCCACTGGCGCAGGAACAGGTCGGCCCGGTCGCGCCGCAGCCAGGCGCGCACGGTATCGCGCAGGTAGCGTCCCAGCATCCAGCGGGGCACGCCCAGCCATTCCACGCTGGGCGCCTGCGTGGCCAGCCGGCATTGGCCCCGGCCAAACAGCATGGCGCGATGCAATATCCAGTCGCGCCGCACCTGCCGGGCGCGGATGATGTGGGCCACTTGCGCCCGTGGACAGAACCACGAGGGATTGCCGGCAGCGTGCATGTCCAGGTTCAGCCGCGTCTCGCTGCCCATGGCATAGCTGCCGCCCTGCGGGCCGATGCTCTCGTCGTAGCGGGCGCCCGCCTCGAAGATGCGGCGGCGGATGGCCATGTTGGCGCCCCACACGAGGCCCGGATACACGGGACCGTCGCGCAGGCCGGGACTGGTGATGCCCCACGTCAAGCCAACGGGCGTCAGCCGCAGCAGCCAGTCGGCGGGCCGTTCGCGCCAGGCGGGCACGATGGCGCCGCCGAACAGGGCGTAGCCGGGCTGGCGGCGCGCGCAGTCCTGCAGGCGGCACAGCCAGTCGGGCGCGGGCATGGCGTCGTCGTCGCCGAAGACGAACAGCTCGCTGCCATCGCCTGCCTGGCGCAAGGCGTACTCGACGGCACCGTTCAGGGCCGGGCTGCGCCCCCGCCGCGCCACGTGGACCGAGCTCAGGGGCAATCGCGCGCGGAAGGCGTCGATCACCTGCGCCGTGGCATCGCTGCTGCCATTGTCGGCGATGACAAGGCGCCAGCCCCCCTTCGGCGACTGCAAGCCCATGTACGCGCGCAATACCTGGGGCAAGGTGCCGGCGCCATTGTAGGTCGCCATGAGAACGGTCAACAAGCGCATGCCTCCTTGGTCTTACCATGACCAAACTGATGTAAGGATTCAACAAGGCGCCGGCCGCCGTTGCTGCCAGCGGCGGTGCCCAAGGTGTTGAGTCAGTGTACTGAGCCTGCCCGCCAGCCCGTTGACCGTTATCAAGATCCAGCCCAAGCAGGAGCGTTCCACTTTCATGCGCGACATACTGATCACCATCATCATCCTCGGTTCGCTGCCCTGCATCCTGCGGGCGCCGGCCATTGGCGGCCTGATGTGGGTCTGGGTCAGCGTGATGAATCCCCACACGCAAGGCTGGGGTTTCGCCACGCACATGCCCTTCGCCTTCATCATCGCCATCACCACCATGGTCAGCCTGCTGTTGTCGCGCGAACCGAAGCGCCTGCCGCTCACCCCCGTCAGCGTGCTGCTGCTGCTGTTCGTCTGCTGGATGAACGTGACGGCGCCCTTCGCCCTGCTGCCGGAATCGTCGTGGGTGCAGTGGAACAAGGTCATGAAGATCATGCTGATGAGTTTTGTCGTGATGATGGTGATACGCACGCGGCGCGACATCGTGCGCCTGGTCTGGGTGCTGGTGGGCTCGATCGGCTATTACGGCGTGAAAGGCGGCATCTTCACCATCCGCAGCGGCGGTACGGAGCGGGTCTGGGGGCCGGAAGAAACCTTTATTGGCGATAACAACTCGCTGGCCCTGGCCCTCATCATCACCATTCCCCTCATGTATTACCTGCAGCAGCAGACGGACAAGCGCTGGCAGCGCCATGGCCTGTCGGCGGCGATGCTGCTGTCGGCGCTGGCCGCGCTGGGCTCGTATTCGCGCGGCGGCCTGCTGGCGATTGCCGCCATGGGCCTGTTCATGTGGCTGAAAAGCGAGCGCAAGATGGTGCTGGGCGTGCTGCTGGGCGCCGTCTCGCCCCTGCTGCTGGCGTTCATGCCCGAGCGCTGGGCCGAGCGCATGGATACCATCAACAGCTACCAGGACGATGTGTCGGCGATGGGCCGCCTGAACGCCTGGCGCATGGCCTACAACCTGGCGCGCGACCGTTTCCTTGGCGGCGGCTTCGACGTCTCCGACGCCGCCATCTTTGCCCGCTACGCGCCGGAGCCGCTGGACGTGCACGCGGCGCACAGCATTTATTTCCAGGCGCTGGGCGAACACGGCTTTGTCGGCCTCATCCTCTACCTGGCGCTGGGCGTCGCCACCTGGCATACGGCGGCCGTCATCATCCGCCTGACGCGCGGCAACGCCGACCTGCGCTGGGCGCACGGCCTGGCCACCATGAGCCAGGCCAGCCTGATCGGCTTCGCCGTGGGCGGCGCCTTCCTCAGCCTGCTGTATTTCGACATGCCGTATTATCTGATGGCGGCCCTGATCGCCACGCGCATCGTCGTCGAGCAGCAATTGCGCCAGCGCGCGCCCCAGTCCCGCCGGCCCGCCAAGGCCAAGCCCCTCGCCGCGGAGCCGCCATGAAGCAGACGAACCAGGCCAGCCTGTCCATATTGATCTATCACCGCGTGCTGGCGCGGCCCGATCCGCTGTTTCCCGGCGAAGTCGACGCGCTGCTGTTCGAACGCCAGCTGCGCCTGCTCAAGCGCTTTTATGCGCCGCTGCCCCTGGCGCAGGCCGTGCAGCGCCTGCAGGATGGCTGCCTGCCCGCGCGCGCCGTGTGCATCACCTTTGACGATGGCTATGCGGACAATGCGGAAGTGGCCCTGCCGCTGCTGCGCAAACATGCCATGCACGCCACTTTTTTTATCGCCACCGGCTACCTCGATGGCGGGCAGATGTGGAACGACAGCGTCATCGAAGGCGTGCGCCATGCGCCCGGCCCCTTCCTCGACCTGCGCGCATATGGCCTGGAGCGTTTCCCCGTGGACAAGCTGGCGCAGCGGCGCGCCGCCATCGCCACCCTGCTGGGCCAGCTCAAGTACCTGCCGTTCGCCCAGCGCCAGCAGCTGGCCATGCACATCCGCCGCCAGGCCGAACCGCGGCCGCGCCAGCCCGCCATGCTGAGCACGGCGCAGCTGCGCCGCCTGCACGCGGCCGGCATGGGCATCGGCGCGCACACCGTCAGCCATCCCATCCTTGCCACCCTGTCGGACCGCGCCGCGCGGCTGGATATCGCCAATGGCAAGCGCCAGCTGGAAGAGGCGATCCAGTCGCCCGTCTCCCTGTTTGCGTATCCGAACGGCAAGGCCGGCCGCGACTATGGCGCGCCGCACGTGGACATCGTGCGCAGCCTGGGCTTTGCGGCGGCCGTCGCCACGGACTGGGGCGTGGCGCGCCCCGGCGCGGCGACCGACCTGCTGCAGCTGCCCCGCTTCACGCCGTGGGATCGAGGACGCCTGGCGTTTCTGTGGCGCATGCGGCAAAACCGCCTGCAAGCGAACCCAGCGCCGCCGGATGCTGGCTGAGCCATTGCTCCAGCATCAGCAGCAGCCACACCATGGTGCCGTGGTAGGCCGGGTGCTGCGCCAGCAGGCGCCCCTGCAGATCGTCGATGAAGGCGGGCCGCACGATGCCCCGGCCGCGCAGCTGCGCCAGATTGTCAAAGGCGAACTCGCGCAGCGGCGCATGGCTGTGCAGCCACTGGCCGAACGGCAAGCCGAAACCGTGCTTTTTCTTGCGCACGATGGCGGGCGGCAGGATTTCCGCCAGCGCCCGCTTGAAGAATGGCCGCAGATTTTGTCCGTCGAGCTTGTCCCGTGGCGCCAATCGGCTGGCAAATGCCACCATCGCATCGTGCAGGAAGGGAAACGCCGCCTCCACGCCCGCCAGCTCGCACGCCTTGCTCACTTTGACCAGGTCGTTGTCGGCCAGGGTAAAGCGCATGTCGAGCGCCAGCAGTTCATTGATCTGGCTCAAGCCCTGGCCTTGCCGCTGCCAGTACGCGCCATTCACGCAGCCGGGCGCCATGCCGGGATCGATGGTGTCGATGAAGCCCGCTTCCAGCACCGTGCGGTAGCCATGGCGCAGCAGCAGGTTGTAGCTGTCGAGACGGGCCGGCAATGGCAGGCTGGCTTGCTCGATGTAGCGGCGCGCCTTGTCCGCCAGGCGCCACGGTTTGCCGATATGCTGGCGGAACAGCAGCGGCTCGATGATGGCCTGGCGCAGCATGGCCGGCACCTGTTCATAGCGCGACAGCAGGGCCTGGTGCGCATAGCGTTCATTGCCGCCAAACAATTCATCGCCGCCATCGCCGCCGAGCAGGCGCAGCACGCCATCCTCGCGCGCCATCTGCGCGCAGTAATACGCGGGGATGGCCGAGGCGTTGCCGAAGGGCTGGTCGAAGATGGCCGCCATGGCGGGAATGGCGGCCAGCACGTCGTCAGGCGTCACGTAGCGTTCGTGGTGGATGCTGCCCGCGTGGCTGGCGGCCAGGCGCGCATACGCCATCTCGTCATAGCCGGGCACGTCGAAGCCGATGGAATACGTGCGCGCGGGACGCCCCGTCACCTGCCCCAGGATGGCGGCGAGGGTGGAACTGTCCGTGCCGCCGCTGAGAAACGCGCCCGTGCTGGCGGCATCGCTACCCAGGCTGCTCTCCACGGACTCGCGCAGCAAGCGCAGGAATTCCTGCTTGTTGCTGGCAAAAGTGGCCGGCGTGCGCGCCGATGCCTGCTCCTGGAACGCCAGCTGCCAGTAGCTGCCCTTGCAGTGCTTGCCGCCGCGCACATGCAGGTATTCGCCCGGCAGCAGGCGCTGCTGGCCCACGCAAACCGTGGCAGGACCCGGCACCATGTGAAAAAATAAATAGTGATACAGCGCCTGCGGGTCGAGCGCGCCGCGCACGGCGGGATGGGCCAGCAAGGCATCCATCGAGGAGGCAAAGAACAGGCCCTGCGCATTGCTCGCATAGCTGAGCGGCAAGGTGCCGGCGCGGTCCACGGCCAGCAGGGCCGAGCCGGAAAAGGCGTCGAGGATGGCCAGCGCGAACGGTCCCGACAGGCAGGAACAGGCGGCCACGCCACGGCTCAGCCACAAGGATGCCAGGCGCCGCGCCACGTCGTCGGGCGAACCGTCCAGCTCGGGCCGGCCCCAGATGGCCACCTGCAAGCCGTCTTGCCGGTAGACGTGGCGGCTGCCATCGATGGCGGCCACGGCCAGGCCGCCCACCTCGCTCACGCACGTGGCCAGTGGCGCCGCGTCAAAGCGCGACAGTGGCGCGGCCATGCGCGCCAGCGCCGCCTCGGGACTGGCGCTGACGGACGCGCGCTTGGCACTGCTTGCACTGGCTGCACTGCTTGCACTGCCTGCACCGGCTTCAGACGGTGCGGCAGCAGTCGCCGTACCCGGGGCGCCAGTTGCGCCAGGCGGTGCTGAAGCTGACACGCGAGCAGAGACAGGGGCAGAGGCGGGAACGCAGGCGCCAGCGGTAGCGGCCGCCATCCCGGTGTCGGAAGCGGTGCCATGAAATACGGCGTCAGGCCCGGTGCCGGTACCGGCCGCAGCGGCGGCTTTAAGCGCTGCGGCCGCCGCAGTGGCCATATCCGCGGAGCCAGACGCACAAGGCGATGCTGATGCTAATGCTGAGACGGGAGCAGAAGCGGCGCCAGCGGATGCGGCCGCCATCCCGGCGCCGGATGCGGCGCCATGAAAGCCAGGGCCGGTGCCATTATGGGCCGCAGCAGCGGCTTCAGCCGCCGCCGCAGTCGCCATCCCTGCGCCGCCAGGCGCGCACGGCGATGCTGCAGCGGCAACGGGAGCAGAAGCTGATACAAAGGCGGGAGCAGCAGCGGCGCCTGGGGTGCTAGCGGACGTGGCCGCCTTCCCGGCGCCCGACGCGGGGCCATGAAACCCGGTGCCAGGAAATATGGCGCCAAGGACGGCGCCGCCACTATCAGCGCCGACTCCAGAACCGGAGCCGCTGCAGGAGTCGATACCGATACCGGTACCGGCGCCGCTGCCTGAGCCTGTACCAAGGTCGGCGCCAGAAGCAGTGCCACTGCCGCCAGCGGCCATGCATGAAGCGCCCGCCGCAGCGCCATCGCCATCGTCCGCCGTCCATCCGGCGCCAGCGGCAGCAGTGGCAGCAGCAGCGATCCCGGCAACATCGCCGGGACCGGCACCCGCCATCGCGGCCACGCCGTTCGCCAGCGGCGCCAGCGAAGCGCCGTCAGAGGCGAAGTGCGCGGACGCGCGGCTGCCCGAAGCGGCCAGCCAGCCGCACAGGCCGCTCATACGAGCACCTCGGCCGGCAGCGGATGGCCGAGAAATGCCGTCGGGCTGGCCGTCAAGCCATACGCGCCCGACTGGAACACCACCACCAGGTCGCCCTCCTCGGCGCGCGCCAGCTCCATCTGGTCGGCCAGCAAGTCCAGCGGCGTGCACAGCGGGCCGACGACGGACGCCACTTCGCGCGCGCCCCCGCGCAGGCGGTTGCCGATGGCGACCGGGTAATTCTTGCGGATCAGCTGGCCAAAATTGCCCGAGGCGGCCAGGTGATGGTGCAAACCGCCATCCGTGACGAGAAATACTTGCCCGTGCGACAACTTGCGTTCGATCACCTTGCACACATACAGGCCCGCTTCGGCCACCAGATAGCGGCCCAGTTCCAGGTTCAGCCGCACGCCGGGCGCCGCCGCGCTCAATATGGCCAGCTGCTGCCGCAATCCCTCGGCCACGGGCGCCAGGTCCAGTTCCTGGTCGCCAGGAAAATACGGCACGCCAAAGCCGCCGCCGATATTCAAGGTCCGCATGGGGCCGGGCGCGCTGTCGGCCAGTTGCAGGGCCAGCTGCACGCTGTGGGCCTGGGCTTCCACCAGGGCCGTGGCGGACAGGTTTTGCGCGCCCGCAAACAGGTGAAAGCCATGAAAATCCAGGCCCAGCTCGCCGATGCGCGCCAGCAGGGCCGGCACTTGCGCCGCATCGACGCCAAACGGCTGCGCGCCGCCGCCCATGCGCATGCCGGCACGGCGCAAGGCAAAGTCGGGATTCACGCGCACGGCCACCCGGGCCGCCACCCCCAGCCGTTCGCTGGCCAGCGCCGCCTTTTCCAGCTGGGCCCGCGATTCCAGGTTGATCAGCACGCCGGCCGCCACGGCGCGCGCCAGTTCTGCCGGCGTCTTGCCCGGCCCCGCAAAACTGATGCGTTCGGCCGCCATGGGCGTATCGAGCGCCGTCGCCAGTTCCCCGCCCGACGCCACGTCGATGCCATCGACCAGGCCCGCCAGCAGCTGCACCACGGCCGGCATGGGATTGGCCTTCATGGCGTAATGCACGTGCACGCCCGCCGGCAAGGCGGCGCGCAGCTGCGCCACGCGGCGCACGATGTGGCCACGCTCATACGCGTAGAACGGCGTGCCGCCCACCCGCTGCGCCAGCCGCCGCAGGGAGACGCCTCCCACTTGCAGCATGTCGTCGGCAACGGCAAACTGGCGCATGGGCGCATGCAAGGGCAAGGCCGCAGGCACGTCGGCATGCACATCGGCAGGCGCATCGACAGGCACAAGCGAATCCACAGGCGCACCAGCACGCGTCTGAGCATGCACCTTGCCACGCATATCCGCATGCACGTTTACATGCTTATCCGCAGGCGCGTTCGCACGCAGATCCGCACGCAGGTTCACACGCACATTCGCAGGCATCTTGGCATGCTTTTCCGCACGCACTTCGGCATGCTTATTTGTACGCGCGTCGGCATGCTTACTTGTCTGCGCATCGGCATGCTGATTGCTACGTTCGTCGGCAATCACGCCCGGGCCGTTCATGCCTCACCTCCTGATTGGACCGCGTAGGCGCGCGCCAGTTCCCGCGCCAGCAGCGGGCGGTCGATCTTGCCGTTCGGATTGCGCGGCAAGGCGTCTTCGCGGATATCGACCCACAGCGGCACCATGTAGCTTGGCAGGCGGGCGCGGCAGGCCGCCAGCACGCTGTCGCGCCGCACTTCCACGCCGGGCGGCGGCGTCACCAGCAAGGCGATGGCATGGCCCAGCACGGCATGGGGCACGGCCAGCGCCACCGCTTCGCCCACCAGGCCGCTCGCATACACGACTTCCTCGATCTCGGCCGGACTGACGCGGTAGCCGGACGTCTTGATCATGTCGTCGCTGCGGCCGACGAAGTACAGGTAGCCGTCCGCATCGCGGCGCACCGTGTCGCCCGACCAGACGGCCAGTTCCGGCAGCACCAGTCCGCCCGCCTGCGGCGGCAGCGGCTTGAAGCGCTCGGCCGTGCGCGCCGCGTCGTTCCAGTAGCCGAGCGCCACCAGCGCGCCACGATGCACCAGTTCGCCAGGCTCGTCGGGCGCGCAGACGCTGCCGTCGGGGCGCAGCACCAGCACTTCCGCGTTCGGGATCGCTAGTCCGATGGAATCGGGACGCCGCTCCAGCTGGTCCGGCGCCAAATAGGTGGAGCGGAACGCTTCCGTCAAGCCATACATGAGGAACACTTGCGTGCGCGGCAAGGCCAGGCGCAGCTTGTCCAGGGTGCTGCGCTGCATCACGCCGCCGGAATTGGTGATGTAGCGCAAGGGAGTCGACAGCGGCCAGCTCAGCTGCGACAGCTGCACCCACAGGGGCGGCACGGCGGCCAGGCCCGTGATGGCTTCCTGCTCCACGGCTTCGACGATGTCGCGCAGCAGCAGATAATTCATCAGCACGGCGCAGGCGCCGCTGAGAAAGGCTGTCGTCAGCTGGCTCAGGCCGTAATCAAAACTGAGCGGCAAGACGCACAGGATGCGGTCCTCGGGAGTGTTGCGCAGGTAGCCGGCCACGCTGGCCGCGCCCGCCAGCATGTTGCGATGCGATAGCACCACGCCTTTCGGCTGCCCCGTGCTGCCGGACGTGTACAAAATGGCGGCCATGTCCGTGTCGATCACGCGGTGCGGCGCAGGCGCGGACGCGTCCATGCGGGCGCCGTCGAGCGCGGCGCGCCAGGACAGCAGGCGCAGCGGCCCGAGCGTGCCCGCCATCGCCGGCTCGCCCGTCAGCAGCACCGTGCGCAAATCCGGGCAGGCGGCCAGCGCGGGGCCGAGCTGCGCCAGGCGTTCGCGCGACGTGACGAGGATGTCGACATTGCAGTCGGCCAGGATGTACGCCACCTGTTCCGGCTTGAGCAGCGGATTGACGGGCACGAACACGCCGCCGGCCGCTGCCGCGCCAAACATGGCGCTGACGTTTTCCGGGCGCTTTTCCAGGTACACGGCGACGCGCGCGCCGCGCTGCAAGCCCAGGGCCAGCAAGGCGGCGGCGCAGTCGCGCACGCTTTGCGCCAGGGCGTCGTAGCCTTGCTCTTCGCCCTGCCACGACAGGGCCGGCGCGTCGGGCGTGCGCCGGGCCGTGTCAAGAATTAGCTCATGTATCAGTGTTGCCATCGTTTCATCCATTCCTGGTTGCCATGATTGCCATGCATCGCCCCATGATTCAGATAAACGGACACAGCGGTCTTGATTTTTATCAATTAACAAGTGCGCAAGACAGTCGCAGCAACACTTGAGGCGGCGCAAGACCGGCGCCAGCCACTGCGCTCTAATGGACAGCGTTGGCTGCATAGCCGCCCCATCCGTTCCCGCCATGGCCCCGTCCACGCATGCTTCCGTGCCGCAGCGCCTCGCCGCCAGCCTCCGCGCCCTGGGCTGGCGCGACAGCGCCTGGCTGGCCGTGGCGCGCCTGCTGGCCCGCGTGCCCGGTGACCGCTGCGCCCTGTAC
>CAUSDR010000119.1:0-13803 GCA_963530105.1 uncultured Janthinobacterium sp. | reverse complement strand
TGCTGGGCGTGAGCAACCGCACGCAAGCCGTCACGCGCGGCATGGCGCTGCAGCTGATCGGCCATCAGCGCTGATGGCCCGGCGGCGGCTGCAACTTGCCGTTGCCGCCATTCACGTGTTCCATCGTGCTGAGCGACACTTGCAGCACGTCCGGGCTCGCTTGCAGGCGCGCCGCTTCCTCCGTCGTCAGCAGGGCGGCAAAGCCGTTCAGCGTGACCGTGTAGCGGTATTGCACGGGCGCTTCGGCCACCAGCGCCAGCACGGCGCGCTGCTTGTCTTCCAGGTAGGCGGTGTAGCGCCGCGCCGCCTCGCTGTCCGTGTCGAGGCGCTGGCCCTGGGCGATGGTGGGCGCCAGGCCCGGCACGCCGCCCGTGTACGCAGCCAGCGGCGCATCGGCCAGCTGCACGATGTAGGCGCGCCGCGCCTGAGTGGCGGGCGCTTGCCCATCCGTTTGCGCGGCGCCGGCCATGCAGGCGGCACTGGCGAGCAGGGCGAAGGTCAGGGTGGGTGCCGGCATGGCGCTTTCCTTTCAGGCGATGCGGTGATCGCAATGGGGTGATTGTACTCCCGCCGCAGGACGGGGCGGCGGCGCTGCCTTGCCGTCGCCCCGTCCATGGCGCGCCGTTTATTGCGCTGCCGCCTTGGGCTTGACCGTCAGGAAGGTCGATGCCGCCGGCGTGCCGTCCGCTTCCTGCCACTCGATCATGCCCAGGTAGGTTTTGCCAGCCTCCAGGCCGGACCAGCTCACGCCCAGGGTCGCCGTGCCCGGGGAGTAGCTGCGTCCCGGCACCCCTGCCACGAGCTTGCCCACCCCCGGACCATCCCGCAGCATGGCGGAGGAATACGCCAGCGTGCTGGCGCTCGACACGCCATTGCCGATGACGCACAGCGTGTAGTTGCCAGCAGGCGGATTGAGCAAGGCGATGGCTTCATCCGCCGTCGGCCCTTTGCTCTGCGCGACGAGACCGCCCGAGCCGTCATACAGTTTCAGGTCGACATCCACGCCGGCCGGGCTGTTTGCCGTCGTCGTGGCCAGGCGCCACATCTGGGTGTTTTCCGGCACGCTGAATTTCTGCCAGTTATCGCCACTCTGATCGCTGCTCCAGTTGGCAATCCCGCAACCAAATTCCGTTATCCATGAATAAGCCTCCGGAAAGATAGACGCCCTTAAGTCCTGCCATTTCTCTTCGGTGAAGCCGATGCTGCGCGTGTTCATCTGGCCATCGATCGCCGTACGCACCGACAGCAATCGGCTGCCGCTGGCGCCGCTGCCTTCGATGCTGCGGGGTGTATCGACCAGCACGGGCTTGACGGTGAGCGGGCTGCGCACGCGGTGCGTGCCATCCGTCCATTCCAGCGCGCCGTACTGCCACAGCTGTCCCGGCGCCGTCGAGCGCTTGATGGTGACGCTGAACGGTTTCGTTTCACCGGGCGCCAGCGACAGCGTGGCCGGTGTCACCGTCACGTTGAAGCCGTCGAGGCTGGCGCTGGCCGTATAGATGGCCGCCTGCGTGCCGACGTTGGTGACGCTGCGCCTGACGGTCTGGCTGACGTACAGCTTGTCGATGGTGATCGACGGCAGGTTCAGGTTGTAGCTGTCCAGCGTGCCAGTTGCACAGGCCGTGGTCTTGCCCAGGCCACACTGGTAGCGCTGGTAGTCGGCGGCGCCCAGGTCATACACGAGTCCCGGATCGGCAGCCAGGTTCGGCGTGACAAAGCCGGCGCCCTGGCCGAAGGCCAGCTGGCCCCGTTCATCGCCCTTTTGCTGGTCAGGCAAGGTGGCGCTGGCGCTGGTCATCAATGCCGACTTGATGGCGGCAGGCGACCAGCCGGGATGCTGCTGGCGCAGCAGCGCGGCCAGGCCCGCCACGTGCGGCGCGGCCATCGAGGTGCCGCTCATGGTTTCCCAGGCGGCTGGCGCTGCCGCGCTGCCGTCGGCCACGGCCGCATGCTGTTCCTCGCTGAGGCTGGCGGCGCCGGCGGCAAAGATATTCACCCCTGGCGCGGCCAGGTCCGGTTTCAGCACATTGCTGTCCCGAAGGTTTGGTCCGCGCGAGGAAAAGTCGGCGATGACGGGCATGTTCTGTCCGTTGCCCTGGCCGGCATTGGCGGCCGCCACCGTCGTCACCCATGGGCCGACATGCGCCACCGCATTGGCCGGCCCCGAATTGCCGGCCGAAGCGGCAACGAAGACGCCGGCGTTCGCTGCCTGCAAAAACGCCTGCTCCGTCGGGTCGGTGAGCGGATCTGCGCCGCCGCTGATGGAAAAGTTGATCACATGCACGCCGTCGCGCACGGCCGCTTCGACGGCGGCCACCGTGTCGCTGTCGTCGCAACCGGCGCTTGCGCCGTCGACCCAGCACGCCTTGTAGGCGGCAATGCGCGCGCGCGGCGCCATGCCCGACAGCTTGACGGCCGCGCCCCCGCGCGTGGTGGCGACGTTGTGATTGCCCGCCGCCGTGGACGCCGTATGGCTGCCGTGCCCGTGTCCGTCGCGCGGGGAGTGGAAATCGCTGGCTGCCAGCTTGTTGGTGCCGCCCGTGATGTAGCTGTCAAAGAATTTCGCACCGATCAATTTGTTATTGCAATTGGCGGCTGTAAAGCCGGGCGCTGCCGTGCAACTGCCCTTCCAGCCGGCTGGTGCCGGGCCGTACGCGAGCTTGGCCTCGGCACTGAAGCTGGGCTGGCCATCGGCGTCCAGGCGGTCGGCAAAGGCGGGGTTTTCCGGTGAAATGCCGCTGTCGATGATGCCAACGATGACATCCTCGCCCGCATGCTGGGCGCCGCCCAGCTGGCTCCACAGTCCGCCGGGCTGGTCCAGGCCCAGGAAGGCCGGCGTGGTGTCTGTGTTGAGGGTGCGCAGCTTGCTGCGCGTGACGGCGGCCACGCCTGCCGTGCCTTGCAGGCGTTTGGCTTCGTCGGGCGTCAGCATGGCGGCAAAGCCGTTGAATACCAGCTGGTAGCGGTACAGCACGGGCGCCGAAGCCACCAGTGCCTGGATGGCATTTTGCTTGCTGCTCAGATAGCTGGCGTAGCTTTGTACCTGGCTGCTGGCCAGGCTTTGGCTCAGCTGCTTGCCGGCCGCCGGCTTGGTGGCGGCCAGACCGGCCACGCCGCCCGCATAGGCGGCGACGGGGGCGTCCGTCAATTGCACCAGGTAGGCCTGGCGGGTGGTGCTGGCGATATCGGCCGCATGCGCGCTGGCGATGCTGGCCGCCAGCGTGGCGATGGCGATGCAGAGTGGTGTCAGTTTCATGGTGGTTCCTTGCACGTTGGAGGGCAATCAGGCGCGGCGGCGGGAGAGGGCGGCGATGCTTGCCAGTCCCAGCAGCAACATGGCGTAGGTGGATGGTTCCGGCACGGCGCTGACGGTCAGGTTCAGGTTGTCGAAGGCAAACTGGCCCTGGTTGTTGCCGAAGGCGCCGCAAGCGCCGTTGTCGTCACAAGCGAGGGCGAACACTTGCAAGCCGCTGAAGCTGAGGGCGCTCATGGCGCTGTTGAAGCTGTATTGCTGGAAGCTGAAGCCCGCCGCGCCGGGACCGGCCAGGTCGAAAGTTTGCGACAGCGACTGGCCATTGCCATAAAACCCCTGCACCACCAGGCGCCCGGCCAGGTCGGCGTAGCCGCCGCCGTTGCCGATGAAGCTGGCATCGAAGCCCTGCACCTTGAAAGTGCCGCCCGCGTGCAGGGTCTGCACGCCGAGGATGCCGTCGTTTAAGCCCGCGTAGTAATTGCCGGGATTGCCGACAGGGCAGTCCAGGCCGCTGCAAAAGCCGCTGTCGCTGCCGTCGATGATGGCGCCCACCAGCGCGCCCGGCGTGCCGGTGGCATCGAAGCCGCTGAGGCGCAGGCCATGCTGCTCGACGCTGGCGCCACTGAAGATGAGGTCGTTGTCCAGGCCATCGAAATCGATTACGGCCGCCTGGACGGCGGGCGCGAGAAAGGTCAGCGAGCACAGCAAGGAGCTGGCCAGCAGGGTTTTCAGCGTGCAAGTGTTGCGGATGCCAGTTGAGGCGGAGCGGTGAGCGGTTTGGTGCATGGTCTTCCCCTATGGTGAGTGTTTTTTTGCCTGCGCTTCCGCACCTGGTGGATACGGAAGTCATGTCGCCCAATAAATCATGAGCTTCGTAAACTATATCCATATTGATAATTAAATATACTAATTTCAATTATTTCTGATGAGTAGAAAATTTTCTGTTATTGAAAATATGGTGTCTTCACTCTGAAGCGGTGAAAATCGGACGGGACGCGACTGTTGAAAAGAAACAACAGCGGTGTTCAGGGGGCGGGGAACTGGCTGGAGCGGAGTCCAAAAAAAAGGCTCTGTCCTCGTTAATTGTGGGATGGACGGAATTTTCTCCCCGTACCGATGTCTGACCCTGCACACCGTCGTAACAGGGAGTGCGCCATGCGGCCAGTCGAATGGAAGACCTTCGTTGCCCAGTTCGCTCACCTGAGCCTGCGCCAGCGCGAGCAAGGCATCACCTTGCTGCGCGGCACCTCAGGGCATGACGCGGCCGTGGCATTGCTCGAAAGCGTGGCGCGGCAACGCTTGCGCTGTCCGGCCTGCCAATCGGCGCATCTGCATCGTCATGGCCACGCGCACGGCTTGCAGCGCTACCGTTGCGTGCCTTGTCGCCGTACCTTCAATGCGCTGACGGGCACGCCTTTGGCCCGCTTGCGCCATAAGCAACTGTGGCTCGATTACGCCGATTGCCTGCTCGACTCGCGCTCCGTCCGCCAGGCGGCCAGTCAATTGGGCGTGCACCGCAACACCACGTTTCGCTGGCGCCACCGGTTTTTAAGCCTGGCCAAGACGGACCGGCCGCACTGCCTGCATGGCATTGCCGAGGCCGATGAACTGTATGTGCTGGAGTCGCAGAAAGGGGCGCGGCGCCTGACGCGGCCGGCGCGCCGCCGTGGCGGCCATGCGCACTTGCGCGGTATTTCCCATGAACACGTCTGCATCCTGGTGGCGCGCGACCGCACAGGGCAGACCCTGGCGTTTGTCACGGGCCGGGGACAGCTGGACAAGGCCCAGCTGCACCATTGTTTGCTGCCCGTGATGGATCACGATGTGCTGCTGGTGACGGATGGCCATGCCGCCTATCCAGCCTTTGCGAGCGAGGCCGGTATCAGCCACCAAGCTGTCAACCTGCGCGCCGGTATCCGCGTGCGCGGCGCTGTCCACGTGCAGAACGTGCATGCCTATCACAGCCGCCTGCGCGGCTGGCTGCAGCGCTTTCATGGCGTCGCCAGCCGTTACCTGCCGAACTACCTGGGCTGGCGCTGGATGCTCGATGCCGGGCGCATCCGGTCCCCTGAAGCATTACTGAAAGCAACGCTGGGTGAGTTCCCACACTTGACGGTGACATAGCCAAAAAAAACGCGCCCCGCAGGGCGCGTCATGTTGCGTCAGAACGATGCCGTTACAGCTTGGCGTCCAGCTTCACGTTGCGCTGGCTGGGGACGGCCAGTGGCAGCGGATTATTGGTTTCCACCGACAGCACGGTGGTGGAAGCCGCCGCGTTGTTGCCATCGAGGAAGACCACGCCACCGAGGTAGCGCTTGCCGGTTTCCAGGCCCGACCAGCTGACGCCGGCCGTGGCGCTGCCGCCCACGTAGACTTTGCCCGGCAGCGTGGCTTTCAGGTTGCCGCCCTTGTCGGCTGTGCTGACGACCGCCGACGACAGGCCAAAGCCGGTCGACACGCCATTTGCCACTTCATAGCCGATCACGCACACCTTGTAGCTGCCTGCCGCCGGGGTGGTCACGGTGATCACCTCGTTCGAGCCGGCCGTGGCCGACAGGGCGACGGCCGTGCCGGCGCTGTTCAGGAGCATCAGGTCGAGGTCATTGCCGGCGCCTTCGGTGGTGTCGCGGTCGAAGGTTTCGAAGCGCGCCACGACCGTGTTGGCAGGAATGGTCACATTGACGGTGCGCACGCCGCTGCTGCCGGCCTTGCACGCGGCCGTCATCTGCGCCACGGTTTCCATGCTGTCAGGCGGGGCCTGGTTCACGGTCAGCGCGCTGCGCACGACTTCCTTCAAGCCGCCCGTCGCCGCGCCTACCTTGCCGGCAAAGCCGGTGGACAGGGTCAGCGAACGCAAGCCGCTGACCTTGTCTGCCTGCAGCAAGGCCGGCGACTGCACCGCGCGGCCCGAGCGGGCCGTGACGGGGCTGCGCACCGTGTGCACGCCATCGCTCCACACGAGGGCGCCATATTGCCAGGCGTTGTCCGGCGCCGTGGTACGTGTCAGGGTGACGGTAAACGACTTGGTTTCACCCGGGGCCAGCACCAGGCTGGACGGCGCTACCGCCACGCTGTAGCCGCTGATCGAGGCGCTGGCCGTGTAGGTGGCGCTGCTGCTGCCCACGTTGGTGACGCGGCGCGTCACCGTTTGCGTGCCCAGCACGTTGGCGATGGTGATCGATGGCATGTTCAGGTTGTAGCCGGCCACGGTGCCGCCCGCGCATTCCGCCGTCATGCCGACGCCGCACATGTATTTCTTGTAGTCGGCCAGGTTGGCGTCATACACGAGGCCGGGATTGGCGGCCTTGTTCGGCGTCACGTGGCCGGCGCCCTGGCCCCATGGCAGGATGCCGCGCGCATCGCCCGTCTGGATATCGGGCAAGGTGGTGCTGCCGGTGGTCATCAGGGCCGACTTGATGGCTGCCGGGCTCCAGTCCGGATGCTGCTGGCGCAGCAGCGCGGCCAGGCCGGCCACGTGCGGGCTGGCCATCGACGTGCCTTGCAGGAAGATGTAGGCTTGCGCCGGCACCAGGCTGCCATCCTGCACGGCATCGCGCTGGGCGCGCGAGAGGGCAGGCGTGCCGCCGGCCAGGATATCCACGCCAGGCGCGGTGAGGTCCGGTTTCAGCAGGTTGGCGTCGTACAGGTTCGGGCCGCGCGACGAGAAGTCGGCCACCACGGGAGCGGCAGGACCGTTGCCGTTGGTGACGAAGCGCGAGATGGCGGCGGTGGCCGTGCCCGTCTGTGCCTGGGCGTTGATCAGCGCGCCATCGGCGGCGTTCACGTGCACGGCTGGCAGCACGTGCGGGTCGGCCACCAGGCCGAGGCCCGTGTCGACCAGCACCATGCCGGCGCCGCCCGCTTCCAGCACGGCGACGCCCTTGTCGGTGCGCGCCGTGGTGCCGCGCAGGCAGCTGACGACCTTGCCGGCCACCTTGGCCGGGTCCAGCAGGGCCACGCCGCCATTGTCGCCGGCGCGGTAGCACAGGGCCAGTTTTTGCGCGTCGGCGCCCGGCAGGCCCGCGTCCTGTGCGCGGATCAGCACGGTGCCTGGCAAGGGGTTGTAGTTGAGCGAGGCGCCCAGGTAGCTGGCGCCGTTGCTCAGGGTTAGCGTGGCCTGGTTGGCGCGGTTGTGCGTCGAGGCGGCCACGGTGGTGATCCACGGGCTGACGTGCGCCACGGTATTGGCCGGACCCGCGTTGCCGGCCGAGGCGGCAACGAAGACGCCCGCGTTCGAGGCGTGCAGGAATGCCTGCTCGACAGGGTCGTTGACGCTGCCGCCGCCGCTGATCGAATAGTTGATCACGTGTACGCCATCCTGCACGGCTTTTTCGATCGCCGCCACGCTGTCGCCGCCGTAGCAGCCATTTTTTGCGCCCGTGGCCTGGGTGGCCAGGTTGTAGGACCAGCACACCTTGTAGACGGACAGGCGGGCGCGCGGCGCGATGCCGGCAATGGCGCCCAGCCGCGCGCCGTTCGCCGTGACCGGCACGCCGGCATTGCCGCCGGCGGTGGACGAGGTATGCGTGCCGTGGCCGCCTTCGCCGCTGGGGTCGCCCACGGAATCGCGCGGCGACGTGAATTCGCTCCAGTGCTGGATCTTGTCCGTCTCGGTCAGGCGCACGGCGTTGAAGTATTGCGCGCCGATCAGCTTATTGTTGCAATGGTCTTGCGTAAACCCTTCGCCCGTCTGGCAGCTGCCTTTCCAGGCGGCTGGCGGGGCGCCATACGCGAGGGTGGCGTTCGCATCGAAGGTGGGGGTGCCGTTGGCGTCGACCTTGTCCGCATACGACAGGTTTTCCGGCCACACGCCGCCATCGACGATGCCGATGATGATGTCTTCGCCCGCGTGCTGCTTGCCGCCCAGCTGGCTCCACAGGCCGCCCGGCTGGTCCAGGCCCAGGAAGGTGGGCGTGTAGTTCGTTTGCAGCGCGCGCGGTTCGTCGGGCGCGATGCTGGCCACTTCGCCGCTCGCCTGCAGCTGGCGCACTTCGGCGTCGGTCAGCAGGGCGGCAAAGCCGTTGAGGACGATTTTGTACTGGTATTGCACGGGCGCGGAGGCGACCAGGGCCTGGACCCGGGCCTGCTTCTGCTCGAGGTAGTCGCCGTACAGCTGCACTTCCGTGCTGGCCAGGTCGAGGCGGCCGCCGGCGGCGGGCTGGGTGGCGCTCAAGCCTTCCACCGCGCCGGCGTAGGAAGCGATCGGTTTATCGGTCAGCTGCACGATGTAGGGACGGCGCAGGTCATCGGCGTGGGCCTGGAAGCTCAGGCTGGCAAACAGGCTCAGCACGGCGAGCGAAATGGGACGCAAAGCGGGACGGAATGTCATATGGGATTTCCTGGTAAACGGAACGGTATGCGGGAATCGAAGGGGATCAGGCTTGACGGCGGCGGCGCGCCGCGAAACCGATGCCTGCCAGGCCGAGCAACATCATCGCGTAGGTCGATGGCTCCGGTACCGAGGCGACGATATTGTCGAGCGCAAACTGGCCCTTGTTGGTGCTGAAGGCGTTGCAACTGCCGGCCGTGTTGCAAGTGAAGCCGAAGAAGGCCAGCGAGGCGAATTGCTGGCTGGCGAAACCGGCGCTGGTAGCGTAATGCTGGAACTGGAAGTTGCCACCGATGGGGCCGCCCAGCTGATACGTTTCGTACAGGGACGAGCCATCGGCGTAGAAGCCTTGCACGCGCAGCAGGCCGGACACGGCCGGATAGCTGACGCCCTGGGCGTAGCCGATGAAGCTGGCGTCAAAGCCCTGCAGGCTGACGCTGCCGCCCGCGCGCAGCGGATCGAGGTAGACGATGCCATCGTTGAGGGACGCGTAGTAATTGCTCGTATTGTTGGTCGGGCACGCCATGCCGCAGGCGGCCGGGTCCGTGCCGTCGAATATCGCGCCAACCAGGTCGCCATAGCTGGCGCCGGCGACGTTCGAGGCGCCCGTCAACACGAAATTGCCCAGCTCCAGCGCATCGCCATGGCCGACGAACTGGCTGTCCAGATTGTTAAAGTTGATGACGTCCGCGATAGCGGATGGAGCACAGGCGGCGGACAGGGCCAGGATGGCGGCACCAGCCAACTGCTTGGCGGAGAAGGAACTTGCTGCGGAAGCTGCCTTCGAAAACACAATACGAGTCATGGATTTTCCCTTGGTGATTATGTCGGATGCAATATGTTTTGCGTCTTGGGTACTCTTTCCCGCCTGGCGCCTGCGTGCACAGACAAGACCAATTGGCAGAAAATTGATTTTTACTATAGCAAAAGAGGCAATTTAATTGTTTGGTATTCTTGCAAATTTAATTTGAAAGTTACAAATATTGAATGAATAAAATTCATCGTTTACTATGAATTGTTAACCATAAGTAGATAGTTTCCGCACTGAAAATAGTTGAGTAAATAACCAGCTTGTCAAGCGCGCGCGGCAGCGTGGCGGTTTGCCGCACACTGGATGGTTTCCGTGGGAATTTGTTGTTCACAGTACAAATAAAAGATTGTATTAACCATAATCGGCATGGTAGGCTGATAAGCATCGGGCAAGCGCGTGCCGTCCGTACGCGGCCATCAGCGGCGCACAGCGGCGCAATGTATTAAAGGTAGGCAATAAGGAGTTACCGGATGCATGCAGCAAACAGGCAGGATTTGGCGGCAACGCGCAAGGCGCGGGGCTTTACATTGCTCGAACTGTTGGTGGTCATCGTGATCATCGGCTTGCTGGCCGCCTATGTGGGGCCCAAGTATTTCGCCCAGCTGGGCAAGTCCGAAGTGACGGTGGCCAAGGCGCAGATCGAGGCGTTTGAAAAATCGCTCGACACCTACCGCCTCGACGTCGGCCGCTACCCCACCACGGAAGAGGGCCTGGCCGCGCTGCTGGTCGCGCCGCCCACGGCCGGCACCCGCTGGAACGGCCCCTACCTGAAAAAAGCCGTGCCGCTCGACCCGTGGGGCCACGCCTACCAGTACCGCGCGCCCGGCAGCAAGGGCGAATACGACATCGTCTCCATGGGCAAGGATGGCCAGCCAGGCGGCAGCGGCGAGAATGCCGACATCAGCTCGCAATAGCGCCAGCGTCACTTTTTCTCTACGGATAAGCCATCATGCAGTTTGAAGTGCGCGCGCTTTCCACCGATCAGGCGGTGTCGACCCTGTCGACCTGCGTGATCGATGGCCGCGACGAAGCCGACGCGCGCCGCCAGGCCGAGGCGCGCGGCCTGTTCGTCAGCGCCATCCGGCCCGTGCGGGCCACGCCGTTCAGCGCCGCCGGGCGCCAGCGCGCGCGCGCCTTGCCGCTGCTGCTGTTCAGCCAGGAATTGCTGGCCTTGCTCAACGCGGGCCTCGGTATCGTCGAGGCGCTCGAAGCCCTGCTGGAAAAGGAAGCCTCGCCGGCCACGCGCAGCGTGCTGTCGCGCCTGCTGGAAGGCTTGCGCGAAGGCAAACGCTTTTCCGCCGTGCTGGCGGAGCAGGCCGAACTGTTCCCGCCCTTGTACATCGGCATCGTCAAGGCGGCCGAGGGCACCAGCGACTTGCCGCGCGCGCTGTCGCGCTACATCGACTACCAGCAGCGCATCGATATCGTGCGCAGCAAAATCGTCAGCGCCGCCATCTATCCCGCCATCTTGCTGGCCGTGGGCGGCGGCGTCAGCGCTTTCCTGATCAGCTATGTGGTGCCCCGCTTCGCCGAGGTTTACCAGGGCGCCGGGCGCAACCTGCCGTGGATGTCGCAAGTCATGCTCAGCTGGGGCCAGTTCGTCACCGCGCATGGCGTGCTGCTGCTGGCCGGCGTCGCCATCGTTGGCAGCGTGGTCGTCACGGCCGTGCGGCGCGTACTGCGCAATGGCGGCGTGGCGCGCCTGCTGGCCAAATTGCCCGGCATCGGCGAGCGCGTGCGCATCTATGAACTGTCGCGCCTGTACCTGACCCTGGGCATGCTGTCCGAAGGCGGCATCACCATCGTGCAAGCCATTTCCACCGTGCAGGCGATGGTCTCGCCGCGCATGCAGGCCTCCCTGCAGCAGGCGCGCGCCGCCGTCGAGGCGGGCCAGCCCCTGTCGTCCGCCTTCGAGCAGCATCAGTTGACGACGCCGATTTCGCTGCGCATGCTGCGCGTGGGCGAGCGCACGGGCGACATGGGCCCCATGCTGACGCAGTCGGCGGCCTTTTATGACGGCGAAATCAGCCGCTGGATCGACCGTTTCACGCGCACCTTCGAACCCCTGCTGATGGCCGCCATCGGCCTGGTGGTTGGCGCCATCGTGATCCTGCTGTACATGCCCATCTTTGACCTGGCCGGGGATATCTCATGATGCAGACCGCCGCCGAACCCGCCGTGGCCATCGACCCGGCGCTGCTGCAGCGCGCCCGTCTCCTGAGCCTGCAATCGAAGCGCAGCCTGGTGGAAGAATTGCAGGAGCTGAGCGGCATCGATGCGCGCCAGGTGGTGCGCGAGCTGGCGCTGCCCTTCGGCCTGGCCGTGCTGGAAACGGCGGACATGCTGGCCATGGCGCCGGCCTTCGACCTGCTGCCGCTGTCGCAGGCGCTGGCGCGCCACAGCGTGCTGCTGCGCGCCGCCGACGGCCAGCTGCTGGGCGTGATCGCCGACCCGTTCGACCTCGATCTGCAAACCTGGCTGGGCGCGCGCGCGGGGCAGGGCGCGCTGGGCGTGCGCCTGGCGCTGCTGGCCGATATCGACGCCTACCTGTCGAAGCAGGAAGAGTCGGTGCGCGCCGTCGACAGCCTGCTGCCGGGCGCCGCCAGCGACGCGCGTCGCGACGGCAAGACTGCGGCCGTGCTGTCGTTCGCCAGCGTGTCGGAAGCGGCCAGTCCCGCCGTCAAGCTGGTCAACTCGACCCTGTACGACGCGCTGAAGGCGGGCGCCTCGGACATCCACCTGGAAAGCACGGCCGGCGGCCTGGCCGTCAAGTACCGCGTCGACGGCGTGCTCGATCACGCCACCTCGGTCAACGGCATCGAAGTGGCGGAACACATCATCTCGCGCCTGAAAGTGCTGGCGGAACTCGATATCGCCGAGCGCCGCGTGCCGCAGGACGGCAGCTTCCGCGTCGAGGCGGGCGGGCGCGACATCGACTTGCGCGTCTCCATCATGCCCAGCATCCATGGCGAGGATGCCGTCATCCGCATTCTCGACAAGCGCGCCATGATCGAGGCGTATGGCGCCCTGACACTGGAAGCGCTGGGCTTTGACTCGCCTTCGCTGGTGGCCTTGCGCGCGCTGGCGCAGGAAGCCTACGGCATGCTGCTGGTGACGGGGCCGACCGGCTCGGGCAAGACCACCACGCTGTACGCGGCGCTGACGGAAATCCACAACGGGCGCGAAAAGATCATCACCATCGAAGACCCCGTCGAATACCAGCTGCCCGGCATTTTGCAAATCCCCGTCAATGAAAAGAAGGGGCTGACGTTCGCCAAGGGCTTGCGCTCGATCCTGCGCCACGACCCCGATAAAATCATGGTGGGCGAGATCCGCGACCGCGAGACGGCGGAAATCGCCGTGCAGTCGGCGCTCACGGGCCACCTGGTGCTGACCACCGTGCATGCGAACAATGTGTTCGACGTCTTCGGCCGCTTCACGCACATGGGGATCGATCCATACGCGTTTGTCTCGGCCCTGAACGGCATCTGGGCGCAGCGCCTGATCCGCACGAATTGTCCCCATTGCGCCACCGAATACACGCCGGACGACGGCGAACTGGCCAGCGTGGGACTGGCGCGCGCCGACGTGGCGGAATACCAATTCAAGCAGGGCGCCGGCTGCGGCGACTGCCGCGGCACGGGCTACAAGGGGCGCCGCTCGATCGCCGAAATCCTCGTGCTGACCGATGAAATCCGCGAACTGATCGTCGACAAGAAACCGATCCGCCAGATCAAGGCGGCCGCGCATGCGAACGGCACGCGCAGCCTGCGCCTGGCGGCGCTGGAACTGGTGAAGCGGGGCGCCACCACCATCACGGAAATCAAGAGGGTCACCCTGCATGCGTAAAGGCATAGGAATGTTCAGCGTGGGACAGGGCTTGCGTCTGGGCGTGGCAGCGGGCAGCGTGAGCCTGTGGCGCACCAGCCGCTGGCGCGCGCCCGCCTGGACCTCGCTGGCGGAGCGGGTCTATGCGCCCCAGGGTGGCCTGCATGGCGATTTTGCCGCGCTGGGACAGGCCCTGGAGCAGCTGCTGCCCGAAGGGGAGTACGCCGGCTGGCCCTTGTCCGTGGTGCTTGACGATGCGCTGGCGCGCCTGTGGCAGGTGGAGCTGCCGCAGGGCGCCACGCGCCTGGCCGATATCGAGGCGGCCGCCGCGCTGCGTTTCCAGTCGCTGTATGGCGCCGCGCCCGGCCTGTGGCACAGCGGCGGGGCCTGGACGCCGCGCGCGCCCTTCTTTTGCGCCGTGCCGCGCGCGCTGCTGGCGCAGATCACCCGCGTGGCGGCGCAGCGCAAGCTGGCGCTGCTCTTCATCACGCCGCAGTTCGCGCGCCACTGTAACCGCTGGCAGGGCGCGCTCAAGCCGGGTGCCTGGTTCGGCCAGCTGCAGGAACACACCTTGCGCCTGGG
>CAUSDR010000118.1:0-13997 GCA_963530105.1 uncultured Janthinobacterium sp. | reverse complement strand
CCGCTGGCCACCATCGATGGCGCCGTCCAGCGCCTCGTCTCCACCTCCGCGCAAGCGGACGAGGCCACGCGCAAGCGCTACGTGAAGATCCAGACGGCCGTCGACCGCCTGCTGGGCATGATCGACGACTACCTGTCGCCCGAACGCATGGCGGCGATTGGCCGCGAGCGTGCCGCCGACGGCATCGCGCCGCTGGCCCTGCTGCAGCAGGCGGCGGCCAGCGTGCCGGCCAGCCATACGCTGGAGCTGGAACTCGACGAGGATTTGCCGGTCAAACTGCGGTGCGACGTGGCCGGCATGGCCCTGTGCCTGAAAATCCTGCTGGACAATGCCGTCAAGTTCAGCCCGCCGGGCAGCCGCATCACCATGTCGGGCAGCCTGGCGCCCGAAGGCGGGGTGGCGCTGTGCGTGCGCGATGCGGGGCCGGGCTTGCGGGAAGAAGAACTGGCCCACCTGTTCGAAAAAGGTTTCCGTGGAACCTATGCCAGGCATGCAGGCGCGGGGCTGGGACTGTACATGGCGCGTGCCGTGGTGGAAGTGCATGGCGGGAGTTTACAAGGGCATAATCTGCCCGAAGGTGGGGCGCTTTTCCGCATTTGGCTGCCGCTTCCTGTCTAGACAAGGAAAAGCCTTGCTTCCGCTGAAGGCAACCGTGATAATTCCTTGACGTAAACCTATTGTGCCGTCCATCATGGTGCAGAAGTCAATGACACGGTTTGCCCACGGCAGCTCACTAACGGAAGAATGGCGTAGCAATGACGAAAATACTGATCGTCGAAGACAATCTCGACTACGCCGAAGACATGGCGGAGTTCCTCGTAGAGCTCGAGCATGAGGTGCACATCACCAGCTCCGCTGGCGGCATGTGGACTGCGCTCAGCCATGGCAATGTCGGCGTGGTGGTGCTGGACTTGGGCTTGCCCGATGAGGACGGCTTCAACGTCATCCCCCGCATGCGCCAGCTGTATCCGCAGATCGGCGTGCTGGTGCTGACGGGACGGGTTGCCTTCGACAGCCGCATCCTGGGACTGCGCCTGGGCGCCGACCACTATCTGACCAAACCGATCAAGTTCCCTGAACTGGCGGCCCACATCGAGGCGCTCGACCGCCGCGTGGGGCCGCAAGACCCCGTGCCCGAGCCGGGCAAGTGGACCTTGAAAGTGAGCGCACGCCAGCTTGAACTGATGGGCGCCGTCATCGCGCTGACGGAAAAAGAATTCAACTTCCTGCACCTGCTGACCATCAACACGCGCCCCGTGCCGCGCGACGTCATCGTGGCTGGCATGGGCGGCGAAGACCCCGATGCGGGCCGCCGGGTCGACATGCTGGTGTACCGCCTGCGCAAGAAAGCCAAGACGGGCCTGGGCCAGGACTTGCCGCTGCGCAGCGCCTATGGCGAAGGCTACAGCCTGTCGGCCAGCTTCAATTTGTCTTGAGCGCCAGAAGGCGGGCAACGGTGAAGCTGCGCCTGCTGCTGGTGTTGCCGCTGCTTATTCTGCTGGCGTACGCGGGACACTGGCTGCGCCAGGAGTGGCGCATCGACAGCTGTCTCGACAATGGCGGCCGCTGGAACGCCCTGCAGGCTCGCTGCGAAGGCGCCTGAACGTCCTGTTTTAAAATAAAGGGACAGAGTCAAGCGCTTTTTTCTTCACGTTAAATAAAACAGGGTCAGAGTCGCGCCGCGCGCATGGACTGTGTAAAATCAAGGCCTTAGCCTTTATTTTGCGATTCTGCCATGGCCCGTTTGCCCCGTCTCATCATTCCCGCACTGCCCCATTACGTGATCCAGCGCGGCAGCAACCGCCAGCCCGTGTTCCAGGATGCGGCGGACTATGCGCAATTCCTCTCCTGGCTGAAAACGGGGGCGAAAATGTTCAAGGTGGCCATCCATGCCTACGTTTTATTGCCTGATCAGCTACATTTATTGGCCACGCCCGGCGATGCGACGGGCCTGGGACAGCTGATGCAGTGGCTGGGACGCTATTACGTGCCGTATTTCAATCAAAAATACGGCCGCGAAGGGGCCTTGTGGCAGGGACGCTACAAAACTTCCGTCATCGATCCCGAGAATTTCTTCCTCACCTGCTGCCGCTACCTGGAATACGTGCCCGTGCAATCGGGCCTGGCGGCGCAGGCGCCCGAGCATACCTGGTCCAGCTATGCCCACCATGCGGGCCTGCGTCCCGACCCCGTCATTACCGACCACGCGCTGTACTGGGCGCTGGGCAACACGCCATTCGACCGCGAGGCGGCCTACCTGCGCCTGTTCGAGCAGGGCCTGGGCAGCAGCCAGGTGAAGGTGGTGGAGCAGGCCGTGTTGAAGGGCTGGCCGCTCGGTTCCGAGGCATTCAAGCAGGCGCTGGAGCTGAAAATGCAGCGGCAAGTGCTGCCTGCCAAGCGGGGACGTCCGCGCAAAATCGTGCCGGCAACGGACGTCAATTGAAAATCATTCGCATTTAAGACAAAAATTGGTTTCTTTCGCATCATTTATTGAAATCGCGTTGACTATGTCCCTATTAAATTTTTAGGGTGACGGAAACGGATTTAATTCGACTCCGACCCTAATTGTTCTGGTTGAGTTTTTTGTTGCGTTGCACTACTCTAGTTTTTCGATAGTCATATGCAGCGGAGAAGCCCATGAAAGCGCAAGGCCTGTACGACCCAGCCAATGAACACGATGCCTGCGGCGTCGGTTTCGTCGCCCATATCAAGGGCAACAAGACCCATTCGATCGTTGAACAGGGCTTGCTGATTCTGAAAAACCTCGATCATCGGGGCGCCGTGGGCGCCGACGCGCTGATGGGCGATGGCGCCGGCATCCTGATCCAGATTCCCGACCAGTACTACCGCGAAGAAATGGCCAAGCAGGGCGTGGAATTGCCGCCGCCTGGCGAATACGGCGTGGGCATGGTCTTCCTGCCCAAGGAACACGCCTCGCGCATCGCTTGCGAACAGGAAATCGAACGCGCCGTGCGCATCGAGGGCCAGGTCGTGCTGGGCTGGCGCAACGTGCCCATCGATACCGACATGCCGATGTCGCCCACCGTGCGCGCCAAGGAACCGGTGATCCGCCAGATTTTCATCGGCCGCGGCCCCGACATCATGGTCACCGACGCGCTCGAGCGCAAACTGTATGTGATCCGCAAATCCTCGGGCCACGCCATCCAGGCCTTGAAACTGCTGCACGGCAAGGAATTCTTCGTGCCGTCGATGTCGGCCCGTACCATCGTCTACAAGGGCTTGCTGCTGGCCGACCAGGTGGGCGTGTACTACAAGGACTTGCAGGATGCGCGCTGCATCTCGGCCCTGGCCCTGGTGCACCAGCGTTTCTCGACGAATACCTTCCCCGAATGGCCGCTGGCCCACCCGTACCGCCTGATCGCGCACAATGGCGAGATCAACACGGTGAAAGGCAACTTCAACTGGATGCGCGCGCGCGAAGGCGTGATGAAGTCGGCCGTGCTGGGCGACGACCTGCAGAAACTGTTCCCGCTGATCTATGAAGGCCAGTCCGACACGGCGTGCTTCGACAATGCGCTGGAACTGCTGCTGATGGCCGGCTATCCGATCGCCCAGGCGATGATGATGATGATTCCGGAAGCGTGGGAAAACCACACGACGATGGATGACAACCGCCGCGCCTTCTATGAATACCACGCGGCCATGATGGAACCGTGGGACGGCCCCGCCGCCATGGCCTTCACGGATGGCCGCCACATCGGCGGCACCCTGGACCGCAACGGCTTGCGTCCGGCCCGCTACATCGTCACGGACGACGACCTGGTGGTGATGGCCTCGGAATCGGGCGTGCTGCCGATCCCGGAATCGAAGATCATCCAGAAATGGCGCTTGCAGCCTGGCAAGATGTTCTTGATCGACCTGGAAGCGGGCCGCATCATCGACGACCAGGAACTCAAAAACACCTATGCCAACGCCAAGCCGTACAAGGCATGGATCAACTCGGTGCGCATCAAGCTCGACGAGATCAAGATGGCCGAAGGACAAGCCAAGCTGGACCGCGCCCAGGGCGAAAAAACCCAGCCATCCCTGCTGGACCGCCAGCAGGCGTTCGGCTACACGCAGGAAGACTTGAAATTCCTCATGGCGCCGATGGCGCTGGCCGGCGAAGAGGCGACGGGCTCGATGGGCAATGACTCGCCGCTGGCCGTCATGTCGAACAAGTTGAAACCGCTGTATAACTACTTCAAGCAACTGTTCGCACAAGTGACGAACCCGCCGATCGACCCCATCCGCGAAGCGATGGTGATGTCGCTGGTCTCCTTCATCGGTCCGAAACCGAACTTGCTCGATACCAACAACGTCAACCCGCCGATGCGCCTGGAAGTGGCGCAGCCCGTGCTGGGCTTTGACGACATGGCGCGCCTGCGCAACATCAGCGCCCACACGGGCGGCAAGTTCAAGTCGTATGAACTGGATATCTGCTACCCGCTGGCCTGGGGCAAGGAAGGCGTGGAAGCATGCCTGGCCTCGCTGTGCGCGGAAGCCGTCGACGCCGTGAAATCCGGCCACAACATCCTGATCGTCTCGGACCGCGCCATTTGCGCCGACCAGGTGGCGATCCCCGCGCTGCTGGCCACTTCCACCGTGCACCAGCATCTGGTGAGCAAGGGCTTGCGCGCCTCCACCGGCCTCGTCGTGGAAACGGGCTCGGCCCGCGAAACCCACCACTTCGCCTTGCTGGCGGGCTATGGCGCGGAAGCCGTCCACCCCTACCTGGCCATGGAAACCCTGGCCGAGATGGCGCACGGCTTGCCCGGCGACTTGTCCGCCGACAAAGCCATCTACAACTACACCAAGGCGGTAGGCAAAGGCTTGATGAAAGTCATGTCGAAGATGGGCATTTCCACGTATATGTCGTACTGCGGCGCGCAAATCTTTGAAGCCATCGGCTTGAACAAGTCGCTGGTGGACAAGTATTTCAAGGGCACGGCCTCGAACGTGGAAGGCATCGGCGTGTTTGAAGTGGCGGAAGAAGCGCTGCGCCTGCACGCGCTGGCCTTCGGCAACGATCCCGTGCTGGCTGACAAGCTCGACGCGGGCGGTGAATACACGTTCCGCGTGCGCGGCGAAGACCACATGTGGACGCCGGACGCGATTGCGAAATTGCAGCACTCCACGCGCAGCAACAATTTCTCCAGCTATAAGGAGTATGCGCAAATCATCAACGACCAGAGCCGTCGCCACCTGACCCTGCGCGGCCTGTTCGAGTTCAAGCTCGACCCGACCAAGGCGATTCCGCTCGACGAAGTGGAGCCGGCCAAGGAAATCGTCAAGCGCTTCGCCACGGGCGCCATGTCGCTCGGTTCCATCAGCACGGAAGCGCACGCGACCCTGGCCGTGGCCATGAACCGCATCGGCGGCAAGTCGAACACGGGCGAGGGCGGCGAAGATCCGAACCGCTACACGCAGGAATTGAAGGGCATCCCGATCCGCCAGGGCGACACCATGGCCTCCGTCGTGGGCAGCGAGCAGATCCTCGTCGATATTCCGCTGCAGGAAGGCGATTCCATGCGTTCGCGCATCAAGCAGGTGGCGTCGGGACGTTTCGGCGTCACGGCCGCCTACCTGAACTCGGCCGACCAGATCCAGATCAAGATGGCGCAGGGCGCGAAACCGGGTGAAGGCGGCCAGTTGCCGGGCCATAAGGTGTCGGAATACATCGCCAGCCTACGCTTTTCCGTGCCGGGCGTGGGCCTGATTTCGCCGCCGCCGCACCATGACATCTATTCGATCGAAGACCTGGCGCAGCTGATCCATGATTTGAAGAATGCCAATCCGCGCGCCTCGATTTCCGTGAAACTGGTGTCGGAAGTGGGCATCGGCACGGTGGCCGCCGGCGTCACCAAGGCCAAGGCCGACCACGTGGTCGTCGCCGGCCACGATGGCGGCACGGGCGCGTCGCCCTTGTCGTCCGTAAAACATGCGGGCACGCCGTGGGAGCTGGGTCTGGCTGAAACGCAACAAACCCTGGTGCTCAATGGCTTGCGCAGCCGTATCCGCGTGCAAGCCGACGGCCAGATGAAGACGGGCCGCGACGTCGTCATCGCCGCCCTGCTGGGCGCCGATGAAATCGGCTTCGCCACGGCGCCGCTGGTGGTGGAAGGCTGCATCATGATGCGCAAATGCCACTTGAATACGTGCCCGGTGGGCGTGGCCACGCAAGATCCGGTGCTGCGCGCCAAGTTCTCGGGCAAGCCCGAGTATGTCGTCAATTACTTCTTCTTTGTTGCCGAAGAAGCGCGCCAGTTGATGGCGCAGCTGGGCATCCGCACGTATGACGAACTGATCGGCCGCGTCGACCTGCTCGACAAATCGAAGGCGATTTCGCACTGGAAGGCGCAGGGACTGGACTTCTCGGCCATCTTCCACAAACCGGAAACGCCGGATGGCCAGGCCTGCCGCCACGTGGAGTTCCAGGACCATGCGCTGGAGAAAGCACTGGACCACAAGCTGATCGCGCAAGCGCGCGCGGCGCTGGAAAAGGGCGAGCGCGTCTCCTTCATCTCGCCCGTACGCAACCTGAACCGCACGGTGGGCACCATGCTGTCCGGCGAAGTGGCGAAGAAATACGGCCATGCCGGCTTGCCGGACGACACCATCCACATCCAGCTGCAAGGCACGGCGGGGCAGTCGGCCTGCGCCTTCCTGGCGCACGGCATCACCATCGACCTGGTGGGCGAGGGCAACGATTACGTGGGTAAAGGCCTGTCGGGCGGCCGCATCATCGTGCGGCCGAATACGGAATTCCGCGGCTGGGCGGTGGATAACATCATCATCGGCAACACGGTGCTGTACGGCGCGATCGCCGGCGAAGCTTTCTTCAATGGCGTGGCGGGTGAACGCTTTGCCGTGCGCAACTCGGGCGCCACCACGGTGGTCGAGGGCCTGGGCGACCATGGTTGCGAATACATGACGGGCGGCACGGTCGTGGTCCTGGGCAATACGGGCCGCAACTTCGCGGCCGGCATGTCGGGCGGCATTGCCTATGTGTATGACCCGGCGGGCGACTTTGCCAGCAAGTGCAACACGGCCATGGTCAGCCTCGACAAGGTCGTTTCCGCAGCAGAACAGCACGTGGACCGCGACGCCTGGCATACCCAGCACCGCGATGGCGTGCCGGAAGCGGACGAGGTGATCCTCAAGCGCCTGATCGAGCGCCACTTCAAGCACACGGGCAGCACCCGCGCCCGCGTCCTGCTCGACGACTGGGCTGCCGCGCGCGGCAAGTTCGTGAAAGTGTTCCCGAACGAATACAAGCGCGCGCTGATTGAAATGGCTGCCGATGCCGCCATGGAAGTGCAAGCCGTCGCCGCCTGAGCCAGCCAGGCTCATTGCCAAAAATGTGACACGGGAGCGGCCTGGCCGCTCCCCGCCAGCTAAATACAAAGGAAACATCGTGGGTAAAATTACCGGCTTCATGGAATTCAAGCGCCAGGACGAGCACTATCTGGAGCCTGCCGCGCGTCTGAAGAACTACAAGGAATTCGTGCTGCACCTGTCGGACGCGCAAGCGACCGTGCAAGGCGCGCGCTGCATGGATTGCGGCATTCCCTTCTGCACCACGGGTTGTCCCGTGAATAACATCATTCCGGACTGGAATGACCTGGTGTACCGCGGCGCCTACCGCGAAGCGCTCGACATCCTGCATTCGACAAACAACTTTCCGGAATTTACGGGCCGTATCTGCCCGGCGCCGTGCGAATCGGCCTGTACCCTGGGCATCCACGAAGATCCGGTCGGCATCAAGTCCATCGAACATAAAATCATCGACATGGGCTGGGAGCACGGCTGGGTCACGCCGCAGCCAGCCGGTTTTAGTACTGGCAAGAAAGTGGCCATCGTCGGTTCCGGCCCTGCCGGCCTGGCGGCGGCGCAGCAGCTGGCGCGCGCCGGCCACGCCGTCACCGTATTTGAAAAGAGCGACCGGGTCGGTGGCTTGTTGCGTTACGGCATCCCTGACTTCAAGATGGAAAAGTCGCACATCGACTTGCGCGTAAAACAGATGGAAGCCGAAGGCGTGGTCTTCCGCACCAGCGTGCTGGTGGGCAAGGATTTCCCGGCCCACGTGAATAACTGGGCCAAGGAAACCATTTTCCCGGAAGACCTGGAAAAAGAATTCGACGCCGTCATCATGGCCGGTGGCGCCGAGCAGCCGCGCGACTTGCCCGTGCCGGGCCGCGAGCTGAAAGGCGTGCATTTCGCCATGGATTTCCTGCCGCTGCAAAACAAGGTCAATGCGTGCGACAAGCTCAAGGACCAGATCAAGGCCACCGGCAAGCACGTGGTGGTGATCGGCGGCGGCGACACGGGTTCCGACTGCGTCGGCACCTCGAACCGCCATGGCGCCGCCTCGGTGGCGCAGTTCGAACTGATGCCGCAGCCGCCGGAACAGGAAAACAAGCCGCTGGTCTGGCCGTACTGGCCCACCAAGCTGCGCACCTCGTCTTCGCACGAGGAAGGCTGCGAGCGCGACTGGGCCGTAGCCACCAAGCGTTTCGAAGGCAAGGGCGGCAAGGTGGAAAAGCTGATCGCCTGCCGCGTGGAATGGAAAGACGGCAAGATGAGCGAAGTGCCGAATTCGGAATTCGAGATGAAGGCCGACCTGGTCTTCCTGGCCATGGGCTTTGTTTCACCAGTGCAACAAGTGCTGGAAGCGTTCGGCGTCGACACGGATGCGCGCGGCAACGTCAAGGCGACCACGGATGGCGCCGGCTGCTACCAGACCTCGGTGGCCAAGGTGTTTGCCGCCGGCGACATGCGCCGCGGCCAGTCGCTGGTGGTGTGGGCCATCCGCGAAGGGCGCCAGTGCGCGCGCGCCGTCGATGAGTTCCTGATGGGCGTTTCATTATTGCCACGTTAATCTTTTCAAGATGGCAATGTCAGGGCCGCGGCGCATGTAGCGTCGTGGCCCTTGTTATTTTGTCCATGCCGCTGGGCGCATGGGCAAGGCTCGTGCAGACAGGCGATTTTTACAATAAAATATCTGACTTTCGATTCATTAGGGTTGTATTCTGCCCCTGTCCCGGGCCGTGCCAGGGGGTGTCTCAGCAGAGATTGGCGTTTCTGCACTACAATACGCCATTAAAATAGTGAGCTTCGTCGTGCCAAATCTTGTTGAAATCCGTGATTTACACTTTGCCTATGGAGAACGTTCGATCTTATCGGGCCTTCAAATGGATTTCCCACGTGGAAAAGTTGTGGCCGTCATGGGTGGCTCCGGCAGTGGCAAGACGACCGTATTGCGCCTGATCGGCGGGCAGCTGCGCCCCAGTTCCGGCTCCGTGAATGTCGACGGCCAGATCGTGCATACCTTGGCGACCGACCAGTTATATCAGCTGCGCCGCAAAATGGGCATGCTGTTCCAGCATGGCGCCCTGTTTACGGACTTGACGGCGTTCGAGAACGTGGCGTTCCCGCTGCGCGAGCATACGGACTTGAATGAAGAGCTGATCCGCACCCTGGTGCTGATGAAGCTGCATGCCGTGGGCTTGCGCAATGCGGCGCAATTGAAACCGGCGGAGATTTCCGGCGGCATGGGCCGCCGCGTTGCGCTGGCGCGCGCCATCGCGCTCGACCCCGAACTGATCATGTATGACGAGCCGTTCGCCGGCCTGGACCCGATTTCCATGGGCGTGACGGCTAATTTGATCCGCAATTTGAACGATGCGCTGGGCTCCACGTCTATCCTGGTATCGCACGATGTGAAGGAGTGTTTCGCCATCGCTGATTATGTCTATTTTCTGTCATCGGGCAAGATCGTGGCGCACGGCACGCCGGCCGAGATGGCCGTGTCGACGCATCCGTACGTGAAGCAGTTCGTCAATGCCGAGGCCGATGGCCCCGTGCCGTTCCACTATCCGGGCAAGTCGCTGGCCGACGACCTGGGCTTGCACGCGGGAGCGGGCCGATGATCGCGCGTTTCCTGGCGGCGATCGGAGCATGGTTGCGCAATTCGGTACAAGACCTCGGCTTTGCCGTGCGCTCGTTTTTTATCATCATCGCCTCGTCGGGCGGCCTGTGGCGCCGTCCGCGCCTGGTGATTGAGCAACTGTTTTTTATCGGTAACCGCTCCCTGGTGATTACCGCCGTCTCCGGCCTGTTCGTCGGCATGGTGCTGGGCTTGCAAGGGTATTACACCTTGACCACGTACGGCGCCGAGCAGTCGCTGGGCTTGCTGGTGGCGCTGTCGCTGACGCGCGAACTGGGCCCGGTCGTCACGGCGCTGCTGTTCGCCGGCCGCGCCGGCACGTCATTGACGGCGGAAATCGGCCTGATGAAGGCGGGCGAGCAACTGTCGGCCATGGAAATGATGGCCGTCAATCCGATCCAGCGCGTGCTGGCGCCCCGTTTCTGGGCCGGCGTGATCGCCATGCCGATCCTGGGCGCCATCTTCACGGCTGTCGGCATCATCGGCAGCTACCTGGTCGGCGTGGTGCTGATCGGCGTCGATGAAGGCTCGTTCTGGTCGCAGATGCAGGGCGGCGTGGATGTCTGGAAAGAAGTTGGCAATGGCACCATCAAGAGCCTGGTGTTCGGTATTGCGGTGACCTTCATCGCGCTGTTCCAGGGATACCAGGCACAGCCGACACCGGAAGACGTTTCCGGCGCCACCACGCGCACGGTGGTCATTTCGTCGCTGATGGTGTGGTGGCTGGATTTCATGATGACGGCATTGATGTTTAGCAAGTAATTGCCGATAGGCGACAAAATTATCGGCCTGGGCAGTGTTCTGCGCAGGTGGCGGCAAGTAAAAATTATTTAGGATTGTTTATGCAACGTAAATCTTTGGATGTCTGGGTCGGCTTGTTCGTCTTGCTGGGAGTGGCGGCATTGATGTTTCTGGCACTCAAGGCTGGCAATATGAGCTCGCTGTCGTTCAGCAAGACGTATACCATTAGCGCCAAGTTTGACAATATTGGCGGACTCAAGCCGCAGGCGCCCGTCAAGGGCGCTGGCGTCGTGGTGGGCCGCGTGGCGGCGATCACGTTTGATGACAAGACTTATCAGGCGCTGGTGCAACTCGATATCGAAGATGGCTACAAATTTCCGAAAGACAGCTCGGCCAAGATTCTGACGGCTGGTTTGCTGGGTGAGCAATATATCGGCCTGGAAGCAGGCGGTGATTTGGCGAACCTGGCGGAGGGCGACAAGATTGCCCGTACTCAATCGGCCACAGTGCTGGAAGACCTGATCAATCAGTTCATCTACAGCAAGGCAGCAGAAGGAAAGGACAGCAAATGAGCGAGTCGACCAAGCAATCCCACGGCAGCCTGGCGCGTATCGGCCTGGCCCTGGCCATCGCCGCCACCCTGAGCGCCTGCGCCACCGGCACCAATCCGCGTGACCCGCTCGAGGGGTATAACCGCGCCATGTTCAAATTCAACGATACCGTTGACCAGGTGGCCCTGAAACCGGTCGCCACCGCCTACAAGAAGGTCACGCCATCGTTCGTGCAAACGGGCGTGGGCAATTTCTTCGGCAACCTGTCCGATGTGTGGAGCGCCGTGAATAACTTGCTGCAAGGCAAGGGCGAGGCGGGCTTGCAGGACGTCGTGCGCGTCAGCATGAACTCCACCTTCGGGCTGCTGGGCCTGATCGACATCGCCTCGCAGGCGGGCATCCCGAAGCACAGCGAAGACTTTGGCCAGACCCTGGGCTGGTACGGCGTGCAATCGGGTCCGTACGTGATGCTGCCGCTGCTGGGGCCGTCGACCGTGCGCGACACGGTGGCCCTGCCGCTCGATATCACGGGCGACCCATGGCGCTACAAGGATCCTGTCTCGGTGCGCAATATCGGCACGGTGACGCGCGTCGTCGACAAGCGCGCCGCGCTGCTCGACGCCACCAACCTGATGGAAGCGGCCGCGCTGGACCGTTATGAATTCATCCGCGACGGCTTCCTGCAGGCGCGCGAAAGCAAGGTCTTCGACGGCGACACCAGCCGCCGCGACCGCCTGTCGCCGAAAAAGAACGACAGCAGCGATTATGAGCCGGAAGAGGATGTGAAGCAGGCGCCGCAACAGCCGAAAGTGGCCGCGCAAGCCGCCCCGGCTGCCGATGTCGCGCCAGCCGACCTCGTAACATCTGGTAGCAATACCGTTGCCGCCGAGGCTAGTCCTCAGGAGTAAACTACGGTACAAGAACACCACGGCTGCGATCAACGCCAGCCGGTGCATAGCAACACCATGAAAGGTAAAACCATGAAATTGATGAAACAACTGCTCGCCATGGCGACCATCGCCTTTGCCACCGCCGCCCAGGCCGCGCCCGCCGTGGAAGCGCCCGATGTGTTGGTAAAACGCATCAGCCAGGACGTGATCGACACGGCCAAGTCCGACAAGGCCATCCAGGCTGGCGACATCAAGCGCGTCACCGAATTGGTGGAAAGCAAGATCCTGCCGTACGTGGACTTCCAGCGCATGACGGCCCTGGCCGCCGGCCGCTACTGGCGCGATGCCACGCCGGACCAGCAAAAGCAGCTGGCGGCGGAATTCCGCACCCTGCTGATCTACACGTATTCGGGCGCCCTGTCGCAGATCAAGAACGAAACCGTGGAATTCAAGCCGCTGCGCGCCGACCCGAGCGACACGGAAGTGGAAGTGCGCTCGCAGGTGAACATGGCGCGCGGCGAACCCGTGCCCCTGAACTACCGCGTGGCGAAAACCCCGAGCGGCTGGAAGATCTATGACATCAACGTGCTGGGCGCTTGGCTGGTGGAAACGTACAAAAGCAGCTTCGCCAGCGAGATCAGCAAGGGCGGCATCGATGGCTTGATCAAGACCTTGCAGGCGAAAAACAAGGCCTTGGCCAGCCGTCCCGCTGCCAAAGCCAAATAATCGGCTATCATATAGCTCCTGACCCAGCTCCAGACCAGCGCAGCCCGACGCCATGCCCGACTCTCTCGACACCTTGCAGTCCCTGACTTCCCTGACCTTGCACAATGCCACCTCGGCATTGGAGCAGGGGCTGGACGCCATCCGCTCGGGCCAGACGACGTTCGACTTGCGCAACGTCAAGGCGGTCGATTCGGCCGCCGTCTCCGTCATGCTCACGTGGCAACGCGCGGCGCAGGATGCGGGCGGCGTGCTGGAGCTGAAAAATCTGCCGACCAACCTGAAAAACCTCACCAAGCTGTATGGCGTCTGCTCGCTCGTTTCGAGCACGCTCACGGCCGAAGACTGCGGCAGCGCCGGCGGCCACGCCGAACGCAGCCCGTCCGACCTGCATCATCATTGATCCTGTCCCACTCCCCGCATCAGCAGTAGCTTTCAAGCAGGCAAGCCAGCAGCGCCGCCGGATTGATCTCCAAGTGTTCCACGAAGTTTCCAACTATAATTGACTGTTGCGCCACCCTCTGCGGAAGGGGCGCCCTGCACCGGCCAGCCGGCCCGCATTTTCGCCGGCACTGGCGCATCACACCAGACGCATTACACTTGAAACAAGCACATGACCGCAATTCAAATAACGAATGTAGAAAAGAGCTATAAATCGCTCAAGGCGCTGGGCGGCGTGTCGCTGGCCATCGAGGAAGGCGAGTTCTTTGGCTTGCTCGGCCCCAACGGCGCCGGCAAGACCACGCTCATTTCCATCATCGCCGGCCTGATACGCCCCGATGCGGGCACCGTCAAGATCCATGGCCACGACGTGGTCAAGGACTTCCGCAATGCGCGCCGCAACCTGGGCGTGGTGCCGCAGGAACTCGTCTTCGACCCGTTTTTCACCGTGCGCGAAACCTTGCGCCTGCAGTCCGGCTACTTCGGCTTGCCGAACAACGACAAGTGGATCGACGAGGTCATGGAAAACCTCGACCTGACCGGCAAGGCCGACACCAACATGCGCGCCCTGTCCGGCGGCATGAAGCGCCGCGTGCTGGTGGCTCAGGCGCTGGTGCACAAGCCGCCCGTCATCGTGCTCGACGAGCCGACCGCGGGCGTCGACGTGGAACTGCGCCAGACCATGTGGAAGTTCATCTCGCG
>CAUSDR010000117.1:0-14019 GCA_963530105.1 uncultured Janthinobacterium sp. | reverse complement strand
CGCCCAGCCACGCCAGTACCTGGCGCCGCTTGCCGCTGGCGGGCGCACCGGCGCTGGCCAGGGCTTGCGCCGCCGCCGTGCGCTGCGCATCTTCGCGGTACACGCCTTTCAAGCGCTGCGAAACGGCTTCGATATGCTGCCAGGCCCGTTCATGTTCGGGGTCGGCGCCACGCCAGCGCTGCCACGCGGCTTGCCCGGCGTCGTCCATCTCGCCCGACATCCAGGCGGTCAGCCACTCGGCCGCCTGCTGCTGCACCTCGTCGCGGATGGCCGCCAGAGCCGCAGGTCCTGCCGGCTTGCTCATGCCGCCAGCGAGAAAAACACCTGGCGGTTGGCGCGCGTCAGGTATTGCTTGACCGAACTGGCCGACACCTGCAGGCGCGCGGCGATCTCGGCATAGCTGAGGCCTTCGAGCTGCGCCAGCAAGAACGCCGTGCGCACGGGCGCGGGCAAGCCATCGAGGGCCGCATCGATTTCCTGCAGCGCTTCCAGTGCGGACAGGCGCTCCTCCGGCGCGGGCGCCACCTCGGGCGGCAGGCAGGACAACGCCTCCAGATAAGCATCTTCCAGCACTTGCCGGCGGTAGCGGTGCGCCACCAGGCGGCGCGCGATGGTGGCGAGAAACGGCCGCGCCTCGCGGATCTGCGGCGCCATGCCGTTCGTCAGCACGCTGATGAAGGTATCCTGCGCCAGGTCGGCCGCCTCGCCCGCATTGCCCAGCTTATGCCGCAGCCAGCCCTGCAGCCAGCCATGGTGGCTGCTGTAGAGCGCTTGCAAGTCCTGTTGCTGGGCAAAATCGGCGGCCGACATGGCATCCTCCCTGGTCAGGCGACGTGCGCCCGAGAATGTAAATAAGAATTATTCTCATTTTAACCGCGTTCGTGCCATTCGTGCAATCGCAGCGTTGCCAGAACTACCAACTAATTCAAATGCAGGCCGACCGCCAGGCTGTGCAGCAGGGGCACGCCGGCGACCCGCGATGGGGTAAAATGGCGCCCATCGTCCGGTTTAGCGCCTACCTCCAGCAGATGCAGTCATCTCCTGCCAGGGTAGGCTCTTAGCGCCGCCCACTCCCAAGCTTTTCATTGCAGGTTCATCATGCTAGATAATCTCACCCAACGGCTTGCCAAAGTCGTCAAGACCATGCGCGGCGAGGCGCGCCTGACCGAAGCGAACACCGCCGACATGCTGCGCGAAGTGCGCCTGGCGCTGCTCGAAGCCGACGTCGCCCTGCCCGCCGTGCGCGAATTCATCGCCAAAGTCAAAGAAAAAGCCCTGGGCGAGGATGTCATTTCCTCGCTGACGCCTGGCCAGGCACTGGTGGGCGTGGTGCAGCGCGAGCTGGCCGCCCTGATGGGCGCCGACCTGGGACCGGAAGCGTCGCAGATCAGCTTTGCCCAGCAGCCGCCCGCCATCATCCTGATGGCCGGTTTGCAAGGTGTGGGTAAAACCACCACCGTCGGCAAGCTGGCGAAGTACCTGAAGGAAGAAAAGAAGAAGAAAGTGCTGACCGTCTCGGCCGACGTCTACCGTCCCGCCGCGATCGCCCAGCTGCAATCGGTCACCGCCCAGGTGGGCGCCGACTTCTTCCCGTCCAGCAGCACCGACAAGCCGGTCGATATCGCCCTGGCCGCGCTGGACTGGGCGAAAAAGCATTACCACGACGTGCTGATCATCGATACGGCGGGCCGCCTGGGTATCGACGAAGAGATGATGCGCGAAATCGCCGCCGTGCACGGCGCCGTGAAACCGATCGAAACCCTGTTTGTCGTCGACGCCATGCTGGGCCAGGACGCCATCAACACGGCCAAGGCCTTCAATGACGCGCTGCCGCTGACGGGTATCGTGCTGACCAAGCTCGACGGTGACGCGCGCGGCGGTGCGGCCCTGTCGGTGCGCCACATTACAGGCAAACCGATCAAGTTTGCCGGTGTCTCGGAAAAACTCGACGGCCTGGAAGCGTTCGACCCGACCCGCATGGCCAACCGCATCCTGGGCATGGGCGACATTCTTGCCCTGGTGGAAGAGGCGCGCAAGGGCGTCGACAGCAAGGCGGCAGCCGACCTGGCGCAAAAAATCAAGGTCGGCGGCAAGTTCGACATGAACGACTTCAAGGCGCAGCTGGGGCAAATGAAGAAAATGGGCGGCATGGCCAACCTGATGGACAAGCTGCCGGCCCAGTTCCAGCAGGCGGCAGGCGGCAAGAACATGGACCAGGCCGACAAGCAGGTGCGCCGCATGTGCGGCATCATCGACTCGATGACGCCGCAGGAGCGCGCCAAGCCTGAACTGATCAAGGCCACGCGCAAGCGCCGCATCGCCGCCGGCGCCGGCGTGCAAGTGCAGGAAGTAAACCGCATGCTGACGCAATTCGAGCAGATGCAGACGATGATGAAGAAATTGTCGGGCGGCGGCATGATGAAGATGATGCGTTCCATGAAGGGCATGATGCCCGGCATGAGGTAGTGGAAGGCTTCAAAATCCGCTGCGCGGTGGTCTTTGCGGCCGGCGATGCTCACCGTACTAAAGTACGGTTGCGCTTCTCGGCCACAAATACCATCCGCTCGCTGGGATTTTGAAGGCCTTCGTGACGCAACAGAATCATCGCTTTAAAACCAAAAAACATCGTTCTAAATAATGCCGGATTGCATTTTCATGTGTCTGGCATCACTCTTCCCTCCCTCCGCAGTCGCCCTCCCCGCATAGCCAGCAACCATGCCATTTACGGGCAAAAACGCGCTGGCGCGCCCCCGAGCGGTGCGCCCGGGAGACAGGTGCGTCATTTCCCTGCTTTTTCCTCGTGAAAACGTGAAAAACACTTGCATACTAGGTAAATCCACACCAATATTAGCCGTGCGATTAATTGCGCAATTTCCCATGTGTTTGTTAAGGAGGCTCGAAGATGGCAACAGCCAAAAAAACCCCAGTAGCAGCGCCAGCCAAAGCAGCAGCAGCCAAGCCTGCAGCCGCCAAGAAAGCAGCACCCGCAGCCAAGGCAGCAGCTAAACCGGCAGCGGCGAAGAAAGCGGCAGCACCGGCAACACCACGCAAGCCAAACGCAGCATTCATGAAAGCAATGACGCCATCGAAAGAGCTGGCCGCCGTTGTTGGCGCAGCACCACTGCCGCGCACGGAAGTGACCAAAAAGGTATGGGATTACATCAAAAAACTCGATCTGCAAGATCCGGCCAACCGCCGCATGATCAATGCGGACGACAAGCTGAAAGCAGTTTTCGGCGGCAAAGCCCAAGTCTCCATGTTTGAAATGACGAAACTCATCTCCGATCATTTGAAATAATCAGATACGCGCAGGGCGTTACGCGCCGTGCGAGTGCCCCGCCGCATCACTGCGAGCGGGGCATTTTTTTGGGGTCAAACCCGCCGGGTCTGACCCCAGCCTTGCCTGTGGTCCAAGGTAACGTTACCTTGCCCCCAAACTCGACAGCTGGGGTCAGATCCTCAATGCCGCCAACTCAGGGGCTTGCGCTAACGGTCGCGGGGGTCTGACCCCGGCCCTCATTTGAATTCCCACTGCCGCCACGCCGCCCGCACGGCATTCGGATACTCGGCCCGTCCGCGGCTGCCGTTGTAGCGGCCCAGCGCCAGGTACAAGTCGCCTTTTTCCATGTCCAGGTACATGCGCAAAATCGCGCAGCCATAGCGCAAATTCGTCTGCATGTGGAACAGCTTGCTGCGGTCGCTGTCGCCGATGACGCCCGTCCAGAACGGCATCACCTGCATGTAGCCGCGCGCGCCGGCCAGCGAGACGGCATATTTGCGGTAGGCCGATTCGACCTGGATCAAGCCCAGCACCAGGGCCGGTTCCAGGCCGGCGCGGCGCGCTTCGTACCAGACGGTTTCCAGGAATTCCGTGCGCAGCTGCGCATCCGGCAGCTTGCGCTGCAGGCGCGTGGACATCTGCGCCAGCCATTGCTGGTAGCGCTGCAAGTCGGCGGGGGTGGCAAATCTGGGTTGCGGCGGACGCTCGTCGCGGATCGCGTGCGACAGCGCCAGGCGGACGGAGTCGGCCAGCGCCTCCTCCTTCTGGTTGCCGGCCTGCGCCGGAGAGACGCAGGCCAGGCAGGCGGCCAGCGCGAGCGCGCCGGCCGTCTTGCTTACGGATAAACGCTTCACTGCGCCATTTGGCCCTGGATGAAGGCGACGATCTCGTCCGGCGCCACGCCGGTGGCTTCCGCGTCGCGGCGGCCCTGGTATTCCAGCTTGCCTTCTTTGAGTCCCCGTTCGCCGATGACGATGCGGTGCGGCACGCCAATCAGTTCCCAGTCAGCAAACATGGCGCCAGGACGCAGGCCGCGGTCGTCGACGATGACATCGACGCCAGCGCCTTGCAGGGCCGCGTACAGCTTCTCCGTCTCTTCCTTGACCAGTTCGCTGCGGTCCATGCCCATCGGGCACAGCACGACTTCGAATGGCGCGATGGAAGCTGGCCAGATGATGCCCTTGTCGTCGAAGTTCTGTTCGATGGCGGCGCCCAGGATGCGCGTCACACCGATGCCGTAGCAGCCCATCTGCAGCGGTGCCGGCTTGCCGTTTTCGTCGAGGAAGGTGGCTTTCATGCTTTCCGAGTACGCCGTACCCAGCTGGAACACGTGGCCCACTTCGATGCCGCGCTCGATGGCCAGCGCGCCCTGGCCGTCCGGCGAAGCGTCGCCGGCGACGACATTGCGCAGATCGGCCACGATGGCAGGCTCGGCCACGTCACGGCCCCAGTTGGCGCCCGTGTAGTGGAAACCGGCCTCATTCGCGCCGCAAACGAAGTCGCTCATGTGGGCAACCGTGCGGTCCGCCACCAGGGTGACGGGGGCGCGGGTGCCGATCGGGCCCAGGTAGCCAGGAATCGTGCCGTAGACTTCCAGGATTTCCGCTTCCGTCGAGAAACGGTGACCGGCCAGGCCGGCGACCTTGCCCACCTTGATATCGTTCAATTCATGGTCGCCGCGCAGCAGCAGCATGAAATGCTGTTTCGTGACTTTCTCGTCCTTGCCCGTCGTTTCCACCGTCAGGGCGATGGTTTTCACGGTGTGCGACAGGGCTATGCCCAGCAAGGCAGCCACGGTTTCGCACTTGACGGTGTCCGGCGTGGCCGTTTTCGTCAGCGCCTGGCTTGCTGCCGGACGCTCGCCCGCTGGCGGCAGCGCTTCGGCAGCTTCCATGTTGGCGGCGTAGTCGGACGTCGGGCAGTACACGAGCGCGTCTTCGCCCGTGTGGGCGATGACGTGGAATTCGTGCGAACCGGAACCGCCGATGGCGCCGTTATCGGCCGCCACGGCGCGGAATTTCAGGCCGAAACGCGTGAAGATGCGCGTGTAGGCGTCAAACATGACCTTGTACGACGCCTGCATGCCGGCCAGGTCGCGGTCGAACGAATACGCGTCCTTCATGGTGAATTCGCGGCCGCGCATCAGGCCGAAGCGTGGGCGGCGCTCGTCGCGGAACTTGGTCTGGATGTGATAAAAGTTCAGCGGCAGCTGGCGGTAGGACTTGATTTCCGTGCGCACGACGTCCGTGATGACTTCTTCCGACGTCGGCTGGATCGCGTATTCGCGGCCGTGGCGGTCTTTCACGCGCATCAGTTCGTCGCCCATCTTGGTCCAGCGGCCCGTTTCCTGCCACAGTTCGGCTGGCTGCACGAGCGGCATCAGCAGTTCGATGCCGGCGGCCTTGTTCATCTCGTCACGGATGATGGCTTCCACCTTGCGGATCACGCGCAAGCCCATCGGCATGTAGGTATAGATGCCGGAACCGAGGCGTTTGATCATGCCTGCACGCATCATCAATTGGTGGCTGACGATTTCCGCGTCAGAAGGTGCATCTTTAAGTGTGGAAATAAAAAAACGGGAGGCGCGCATAACGGTGAATTCTTTTTAAAAAGAGAGGGTTATAATCAACCTAATTTTAAAGGATTAGCTGGCTGATGCGTCCATACTTTACACAAATGCGCTCAATTGGTGCGATTCCGGCCCTTTTCGCACCCCGAAAAGGCTGCCGGCTTGCGGAGTTGTGGGTAATTATGTAAAAAAAGACGCTCTGTCGCAGAAAGTTTGAGGTGCATTATGCTCGACCGTGAAGGGTTTCGGCCCAACGTCGGCATCATCCTGCTAAACGCCCAGAACGAGGTGTGGTGGGGCAAGCGGGTGCGCGAGCACTCATGGCAGTTTCCGCAAGGCGGTATCAAATATGGCGAAACTCCGGAACAAGCCATGTTTCGCGAACTTGAAGAGGAAATCGGACTCAGACAGGAACACGTCAAAATTGTCGGCCGCACCCGCGACTGGCTGCGCTATGAAGTGCCAGACCACTTCATCAAGCGCGAGATTCGCGGCCACTACCGTGGCCAGAAGCAGATTTGGTTTCTGCTGAGAATGTGCGCGCGCGATAACGACGTCAATCTGCGCCTGACCGACCATCCCGAGTTCGACGCCTGGCGCTGGCATGAGTACTGGGTCCCGCTCGATGTCGTGATTGAATTTAAGCGCGATGTGTACCAGCGCGCCTTGCAGGAGCTGTCCCGCTTCCTGACCTGGCCCGTGCATGGCAATACACAGCAGCAGCACCGCCACACGGCGCGCTACCTGCGCCAGCCCCATGCACCGCGCGCGCAGGACGGCGTGGCAGCGGCAAAACCTTGCGACGGCCCCGCCGCCGAAGGACGCACGCCGGAGCTGATTCTGCCGGGCAAGGGGTAGCCCACGGCAATGAACGCACTCTCCCACGCAAAAGGGGCAGCCTGACCAGGCTGCCCCTTTTTTCATGCCGACAGGAAACTCCCCTGCCGGCCAGTCTTGCTTAGTTTGCCGCAGGCGCAGGCGGTACGTCCAGCGTGAACGCCTTCAAGCCCAGGATGCCGCTGCTGTACTGGCGGATCTTGTTGGCCAGGGCCGGGTCGCTATTGAGCTTCTGGCCATACGACGGCACCATTTCCACCATCTTTGCTTGCCATTCCGGCGTTGCCAGACGGCTCTTGAATGCCGTTTGCAGCACCTTGATCATGATCGGCGGCGCGGTCGAGGCGCCAGGCGATGCGCCCAGCAGGGCCACGATGCTGCCATCGGCGGCGCCGACGACTTCCGTGCCGAACTGCAGCAAGCCACCCTTGACCGGGTCATCCTTGACGATCTGCACGCGCTGGCCCGCGTTTTGCAGCGTCCAGTCTTCCATCTTGGCGTTCGGCAAGTATTCGCGCAGCGTCTTCAAGCGGTCTTCCGGCGTGTTCATCACTTGCTCGACCAGGTATTTCGTCAGCGGAATATTGTCATAGCCCGCTTGCAGCATCGGCTTCACATTGCCCGAGCCGATCGAGGCTGGCAAGTCGGTCCAGGAACCGTTTTTCAGGAACTTGGTCGAGAAAGTGGCAAACGGGCCAAACAGCAGGGCTTTCTTGCCATCGATGATGCGCGTATCCAGATGCGGCACGGACATTGGCGGCGAACCGACGGAGGCCTTGCCGTACACCTTGGCCGCATGCGCCGCCACCAGTTCCGGATTGGTCGTCACCAGCCATTGGCCGCCAACCGGCACGCCGCCGAAGCCCTTGGCTTCCGGAATGCCCGATTTTTCCAGCAGCGGCAGCGAACCGCCGCCCGCGCCGATGAAGACAAACTTGGCGCGCACGGTCTTTTCCTGGCCGTCAGCCAGGTTTTTCACCTTGACGTTCCACACGCCATCGGCGCCGCGCTTGATGTCTTCCACCTGGTGGCGCAGGTGCAGGGCCATGCCATGGCTGTCCGTCAGGTATTTCACGAGGCCGCGCGTGAGGTTGCCGAAATTGACGTCGGTACCGATATCCATGCGCGTTGCCGCCACTTTCTGGCCCTTGTCGCGGCCTTGCATGACCAGCGGCGCCCATTGCGCGATCTGCGCCTGGTCTTCCGAGTACAGCATGCCTTTGAACAAGTTCTGCTTTTGCAGCGCGTCATAGCGCTTGCGCAGGAAGGCAATGTTCGCATCGCCCCACACAAAACTCATGTGCGGCACGTTATTGATGAAGGTCTGCGGCGCGCCCAGGTGCTTGTTGGCGACCTGGTAAGCCCAGAATTGCTTGGAAATCTCGAATTGCTCGTTGATGTCGACGGCCTTCTTCGTTTCGATGCTGCCATCGGCCGCTTCCGGCGTGTAGTTCAGTTCGGCAAACGCCGAGTGGCCCGTGCCCGCGTTATTCATCGCGTCCGAGCTTTCGGCGGCCACGGCATCGAGGCGCTCGTACATTTCCATCGTCAGCGACGGGTCGAGTTCCTTGAGCATGCTGCCCAGGGTGGCGCTCATGGTACCGGCGCCGACCAGCAGCACGTCGACCGGTTTGTCGGACGATGCCGGCGGCGTCTTGTCACATGCCGCCAAGATCAGGCACGACATCAAAAGTAATAGCGATTTACGCATACGTAACTCCATTGAGTGATACTGAAGGATTATTCTTGTGCGCCACCGCGGCAACACCATCGCCGCAGCCAGGGAAAACAGTCCGCCCTCCGGAATGCCAGGGCGGCCGGAAAGGCGAAGGGCTATGGTGTCAGGCATGCTGCCGCGCTCCGGTTGGATGGGGAGCGAGTACGGGTGGCAAAGGTGCGGGCAATGGACAGCGCGACGTCGTTGTCGGCGAGAAAACCGGCAATGAAATCGCCGTCATGTCCAGAGCAAATATCAAGAACGGCGATTTTATCACCGTTATTTGGCGCCGCCGGGGCGCGGGGATCGTGGATAATACTTACTGCCAGGTATTATTTTTCGGTAACTTTCAGATCCTGCGCAGGGGTTGCGCAAAGGCTGCGGCCGCAAAAAAGGGCATCCGCGCTGCCCTTTAAAAGTTTCTCATGGGAACTATCTCAAACGATGCGGCACGCTTCCTCGAACGTCAGGCGCGGCGCGCGCGGACGCACCTTGTCCGCATCGCCATAGCCGAGGCTGCACACGAAATTGGTTTTCACCGTGCTGCCGGCAAAGAAGGCGGCATCGAGTTTATGCGTATCGAAACCGGACATGGGACCGCAATCGAGGCCCAGCGCGCGCGCCGCCAGGATCAGATAGCCGCCCTGCAGCGAGGAATTGCGAAATGCCGTCGCCTCGGCCAGCGCCTGGTTGCCCGTGAACCAGGCGCGCGCGTCGACGTGCGGCGACAGCTTGGGCAATTGCTCATAAAACGCCATGTCCATGCCGATGATGGCCGTCACGGGCGCTTGCGCCACCTTGGCCGCATTGCCGGCCGACATGCATTCGACCAGGGTGGCCTTCGCTTCCGGCGATGTGACGAAAACAATGCGGATCGGCGAGCCATTAGCCGCAGTGGGCGCCCACTTCAAGGTATCATACAGTCGCTTGAGCAAGTCATCGCTGACGGCACGGTCTTGCCAGCCGTTATGCGTGCGGGCGGCGTAAAACAGGGTATCGAGGGCGGCGTCATTCAACATCGGCAATCTCCAGGCAGGTGGCAAAAGGATAGAAACAGCTGGCTCAGAGTACACACATTGCGTACGCGGTACAATGCCGGCTGCCCTCAGCCATTTCATCCAGCCATGTTCAACCCCTCTTCCGACGATGTCCGCCGCTTCTTTTGCGAAACATTGCGCAAGCACCGAGCCCACGAGATCCTCACCCCCATGGAAGCCATCGCGCTCGACTGGATCCTCGAGCACCCCGAATACGAAAACGAACTCTCCGACGTCGAAGCGGCGCTGGCGCGCGATTATTCCGTCGAAGGGGGGCAAGCCAACCCCTTCCTGCACCTGTCCATGCATCTGTCGATCACGGAGCAGGTGCAGGTGGACCAGCCGCGCGGCATCCGCCCGGCCGTGCAGCAGCTGACGCAGCGCCTCGATTCGGCCCACGCCGCCCACCATGAAGTGATGGAATGCCTGGGCCAGATGATCTGGGCCTCGCAGCGCTCGGGCTTGCCGCCGGACACGGACGCGTATATCGACTGCATCCGCCGCCGCTAGGAACACCGGTCAAAACCTGCTGGGCGTCTCGAATTGCGGACTGCGATGCTCACCGGTTCGTCGCCCCCGGCTCGGCGCCCCCGTACGCAAGTACGCTGGCGCGTCCTGGCCGCCAATCGCTGCCGCTCGCACCGGTTTTGCCAGGTGTCGTGCAAGTACTACCTCACATCGGCTTCACCGCCCCCTGCATGCGCTGCGGCAGGGCCTGGGCAGGCGCCTTTTCCAGCAAGCCCAGCACCACCTGCAACGCCATGGCGATGGCGCCCACGATGAACACCACGTCGCCAAAGGTACGCACCCAGCGCAGCGTCTGCAGCAGCGGCTGCTGCATGAAGGCCTCGCTGCGCGCATACCACAGGCCTTCCGTCACGCTGGCGTGGAACTGGATAATGCCGATCGGCAGCAGGCTGGTAAAGATCATCAGCGCCAGCCCGGCGTTCAAGCCCCAGAACGCCGTCTTCATGAGTGCCGGACTGCACTGGTGGTGCGGCCGCAGGTAGCGCAGCACCAGCAGGGTAAAGCCCAGCGCCAGGAAACCGTACACGCCGAACAGGGCCGCATGCGCATGCACGGGAGTCGTGTTCAGGCCCTGGATGTAGTACAGCGCCACGGGCGGATTGATCATGAAGCCCAGCACGCCCGCGCCCAGCATGTTCCAGAAGGCGACGGCGACAAAGCACATCAGCGGCCAGCGCAGCTGCGCCATCCATGGCGCGCGCTCCTTCAGGCGCCAGTTTTCCCACGCTTCATGCCCCAGCACGATCAGCGGCACCACTTCCAGCGCGCTGAAGCTGGCGCCGATGGCCATCACGGGCGTGGTGGTGCCGGCAAAATACAGGTGGTGGAAAGTGCCGGGTATGCCGCCCAGCATGAACAGCGAAGCCGACGCCAGGCTGGCGGCCGTGGCCATGCGCGCCGACACCAGGCCCAGGGTGGCAAAGATGAAGGCCAGCGCCGTGGTAGCGAAGACTTCGAAGAAGCCCTCCACCCACAGGTGCACCACCCACCAGCGCCAGTACTCCATCACCGACAGATGCGTGCGCTCGCCATAGAACAGGCCGGCACCGTAGAACAGGCCGATGGCGCCGACGGATGCCGTCAGCAGCGCCAGCAGGTTCTTGTCGCCGCCCGGCTGGCGCAGGACGGGCACCACGCCGCGCAGCATCAACACCAGCCACAGCAGGATGCCGATATATTTGCCGATCTGCCATAAACGTCCCAGGTCGACATATTCATAGCCTTGATGACCGAGCCAGAAATTCCACTCGGGCGGCATGACTTGCGCGATAGCAAGGTAGTTGCCGATGAACGAACCCAGCACCACGGCCACCAGCGCCCAGAACAGCACGTCGACGCCCAGGCGCTGCCACTGCGGGTCCTTGCCGCCATTGATCAAGGGCGCGAGGAACAGGCCGGCGGCCAGAAAACCGGTGGCGATCCAGAACAGCGCGGCCTGGATATGCCAGGTGCGCGTGAGCGCATACGGGAACCAGCGCGACACGTCAATGCCGTAGAACTGCTGTCCCTCCACCGTGTAGTGCGCCGTAAAGCCGCCGATGAAGACCTGGAAGACGAACAGCGCCACCACCAGGAACAGGTATTTGCCCAGTCCCCGCTGCGATGGCGTGAGGGCGAACGTCGTCAACGGGTCGCGCGGCCCCGCCGCCGGCAGCGCTTCATCGTGCTTGCGCAAAAAGGCCCAGCCCCAGACGAGGAAGCCCACGCCGGCCAGCAGCACCACCACGCTGGCGACCGACCAGACCAGGTTTTCGCCGCTGGGCTGGTTGCCGATCAGCGGCTCGTGCGGCCAGTTGTTCGTGTACGTGACCTTCTGGCCTGGACGCTCGGTGGCGGCCGCCCACGCCGTCCAGAAGAAGAACTGCGTCATCTGCGCGCGCCGCTCGGCGCTGGGCAGGGTATTTTCCTTCATGGCGAAGTGTTCGCGGCTGCCGCGCAGCGCCGGCGCGTCGGAGAACAGCTGGTCGTAATAGAGCGCCGTCTGGGCGATGGCCTGCACGCGGCGCGGCGACAGGTGCAGCACTTGCGCGTCATCGACGCGGTTGCCGCGGTATTCGATCCTGAGCGCTTCGCGCAGCGCCGCCTGCGCGGGGCCGTCGAGCGCCGCGTACGCCTTGCCATGCTGCTCCTGCGCGGCCAGTTCCAGCCAGGCGGTCAGTTCGCGGTGCAGCCAGTCGGCCGTCCAGTCGGGCGCCTGGTAAGCGCCATGGCCCCAGATGGAACCGAGCTGCATGCCGCCCACCGATTGCCAGGCCGTCTGGCCATCGAGGATGCCCTCGCGGTCGAACAGCTGCCTGCCGTCCTGCGCCACCACTTGCGCGGGTATCGGCGGCGCCTGGCGGTACACTTCGGTGCCGTAGTAGCCAAGCAGGGAAAAGGTCACGATCAGCACGCCGATCAGAGTGAACCAGAGTTTTTTATAGGGACCCATGCGGTCTTTCCTTTGTCAATGCACCACGGCCGGCGCAAAACGCTCGAACAGGATGTTGTTTTCGGTGTGGATATGCGCCATCAGGTCTTCGCGGAAGGTGCGCAGCCCCGTGTAGAGCGCGCGCCAGGTGGTGCAGGCGCCGGCCGGCGCGGCAATCCCGTTGGTCATGTCTTCCAGCGCGCGCAGGGCCACGCCATGGTCGTCATGCTCCATGCGCATCACGTTGATGGGCGCCCCGGCCCGTGGCCCCTGGCCGCGCACGATCATGGGGAACAGCACGTCTTCCTCCTTGCGCATGTGGCTTTCCAGCTCCTGCGCCATGGCCGACAGGTGCTCGGCCAGGCCGTGCGGACAGTCGGCGCGGCCGCCATGCACCTGCTCCACCTTGCGCGCCAGGCGTATCAGCTCGGGCAGCTGTTCGCGGTGCACGGCGTGGTAGCGCGCCAGGATGTGCTGCACCAGCTCCGGCGCGGGGGCGTCCTGCCAGTCGCGCTCGCCGCTGGTATCGGCGCGCGCTGCCAGCAGCTGCAGCTCCTTGACGATGGGCGCCGTATCGACGCCCGCCGCCTCGGCGGCCGCGCGCAGGGTCTTGTTGCCGCCGCAGCAGAAATCCAGGCGGTGTGCATCGAACAGGCGCGTGGCGCCGGGAATGCGGCGGGCCAGCTGGCCCAGGGATAGCTCGATCATGTCCATGACAGTTCCTTGAGGATGAAGAGGGTTCATTGGCGGGCACCGGCGTGGTAGACGCCGGGCACGGCGTCGCCCGTCACTTCCAGCACGCCGACGGCGCCCTTGCCGGCGCGCGACAGCGCATGGTCGACCAGCAGATAGCTGCCCGGGTGCTGCACCTTGAGTTCGACGATGGTCGCGCCGCCGGGCGCCACCAGCGTGGTCTGCACATCGTGTTTCGGGCTGCTGATGGAGCCTTCGCTGTACACCTTGTCAAAGATCTCGCCGATGATGTGGAACGATGAAATCTTGTTCGGGCCGCCGACGCCAAAATAGATGCGCACCGTCTCGCCGACCTTCGCCTGCAATTTATGCGTCTTGCTCAGGGCGCCCACTTCGCCGTTGAAGACGTAATAGTCGGGCAGCTCGTTGGCCATCTTTTCCAGATTCGGCTCCTGGTGCACGGGGGCGCCGTGCGGGCGGCCCGTGTACATCTCGCCCTGCATCACGTAATACTCGCGGTCCACCTTCGACAGGCCGCCTTCCGGTTCGACCAGGATCATGCCGTACATGCCGGCCGCGATATGCTGCGGCACCAGCGGCGTGGCGCAGTGGTACACGTACAGGCCCGGATTGAGGGCCTTGAAGGTGACGGTCTTCTCCTGCCCCGGCGCCACCTGCGTGTGCTGGCCGCCGCCATGGCCGCCCGTCACCGCGTGCAGGTCGATCGAGTGGATCATCTTGCTGTCCCTGGCATTGAACAGGGTCAGCTCCACCGTGTCGCCGACTTTGGCGCGCAGCATGGGGCCGGGCACCTGGCGGTTGAAGGTCCAGTAGGTAAAGCTGGTGCCGTCATCGAGCTTGCCTGGCAATTCCACCGTCTCCATGCGGTATTTCAGCGTCTGCGGCGCGCGTGCGCCAATGGCGGCGGGCACCAGCGCCGGATTGGCC
>CAUSDR010000116.1:0-14319 GCA_963530105.1 uncultured Janthinobacterium sp. | reverse complement strand
GCCATCGCCATCGCCGCCATCGCGCCCCGCCGGCACGCCGGCCATGGCGCCACGCCGGCGCCGCTGGCCGCCATCGGCCAGGCCATGGGCTTGCCGCTGCCGGCGGATTATCACGCCTTCATGTGCCGCTGCGATGGCGGGCAAGGGGAGGAGAACGGGCAAACCTTGCCGCCTGGCCCGCGCGCGACGTGGCGGCGCTGCATGGCGCTTATCAGCTGCAGCGCGGCCTGGGTGGCCAATGCCCGGGCATCGCTACCGCTGGCGGGCCGCTGTGCCTGCCGCTTGATGTTCGTGTGTGTGTGTAGGGGAGGGGGGCGCCGGCATGGGCCTGCGTCAACTTCGGCGACCTCGATCCGGCCCGGGTGCGTGTCATGGCGCCCATGTTTGCCGAGGGCATGGCCTTGCAGGCGCGCGGCCTGCGCCGCGATTAGCGCCGCTTTGCCGCTGCCTGGCGCAGCGCCCTGGCTTCCTGCTTGTTGAGGATATGCGGGCGCGTCGCCAGTTCCGCCTTGACGGCGGCGATGGCGGCGCCGAACTGCTGCTCCGCCTGCGCCAGGCTGGCGCCCGCATAATCGTGCTGATTCGATTGCGCGGCACGCAGCCGGCGCAGCAGCGCCAGCAATTGCTTGCCGTGCAGGCTGGCCAGCTCCTGCGCCAGTACCTGCTGGCTCAGCGCCCCCGCCACGTAGCCGGGGTCGAGCAGGCGCAGCAAGGCCAGGCCTGCCGGCTGGGGTGCTGGTGTCAGCTTGCGCTTGTCCATCGGCAGTTTATCGATCCGTCAAGAATTATAAATATTCCCAGATTTCATCGAAGGTTTCACGCGCGAAATCATTGCGCCATGCTTCCGAGTTCTTTTCGCGGCTGACGGCAAATACGGCGCGCCATGCCTGCCTCGGCGCGGCCGTGTACGTGGCGGCGATTTTTTGCAGGCCGGCCGCGCATTGCTCCACCTTGCAGCCGCTCTTCGCCAGCTGCTGGGCGGCAGGCGCCCAGGCGACGGGCACCTTGACGATCTGGCATTCGAAGCTGACGGCGGCCGTCTGCATGCCGTTTTTTTCCACGGTCACGGGAGCCGCCTTGGTGGCCTGGCACACGGCGCCCTTCTTGGCGGCGATGACATTGGCGGCCAGCAGTTCGGCGGCCGGCGTCAAGCTTGCGCGCATGCCGGTCGGGAACAGGTCCGCGATCAGTTTGCCCGTTTCAACGGGGAATTGCGCATCGGCCGCCTTCAGGGCGCTGAACGAGGCGTACTCGGCCGACTGGTGGCCCGCCAGGCGGGTGGGACGCAGATAGGCGTTGAGGCTGGCGACGCTGGCTTCATCCTGGTTGATGATGGTCTTGATGTACAGGTTGGCGACGTCGACCGGCGCCAGTTCCGTTGCCGCAGGCTCGGCTGCCATGGCGGGCTGCATCAGCGCGGCGGCGAGGGTAACGGCCAGCAAGCGGGCGGCCGGGAAAGCTTTGGTTTGTTGCATGTATTTTCTCCACGATTCAATGTCAGGCGCCAGAAATGCCGTGTGGCAACTCTGGCGCTGCGCATTGTATATGGTGAAAGTCATAACGTTGCGCACTTTAGGCATCGTTGTTGCCGGCCGCCGCGATCAGGGCCAGCAACAGTTCCCTGCGGCGGCCCTGCGCCTTGCGCGCCAGCGCCGCCAGCTTTTCCGGCTTGCCCCAGATGGCGTACAGCACGTGCTGCACCAGGTAGTCTTCCAGGCCCTGCAACTGCTGGCACAGGCAGGCCAGCGCGTCGGCGTCCTCGAACGCCGCCTGCACCTTGACCTTCACGTCATCCGTGCAGACGCGCAGACAGGCCACCAGCACGGGGATGCTTTCCAGCGTGACGCCATGCCGGGCCACGAATGCCGCCGTGAACTGGTCTTGCACGGACTGGTGTTCCTCGTCTACCTGCGCCATGTAATCCTGTACCAGTGGGAAATAACGGGCGTCCAGCAAGCCCAGGCCAAACACGGCGTAGCTGCTGGGCATGCAATTTTTTTCGCCTTCCGTGTCGGCATAGAATTCGAAGCGCTCCATGGCCGCGCGCGCATAGTTTTCCAGTGGCGCGTGCAGGGCGGGGAAGGCGAGGGCGTTGGCAAAGAAGCGGTGCGTATCGGATTTCGCCAGGCCTTTGACCGGCAAGTATTGCTTGACCTTCGATTTGAGCTTGATCTGGCAGCTTTTCGGGAAGCCCTTGTTCAGCAGGTGCGTGATGAATGCCAGCGCCTGCCCGTACGCCGCTTCCTCTTCGCGGGCGATGCCGATGGTCACGGTGGCGAACACGTCATTGGCGCGGCATTCCAGCAGCGCATTGCTGAGATGGATTTCCTCCTCCTTGAACGCGCCGCTGCCTTCCGCCAGCATGCGCACGGCCCGCTCGCTGCCCAGTTCGCGGGCGATTTCCAGGAATTTCAGGCCCCTGGATTTGGCGTAGCTGGCGTCATGGCGCAAGATCATCACGGCGCCGTACAGCAGCAGGTCGAGCGGCTGCAGCGCTTGCGCGCTAGCCGCCTGCGCCGCCTTCAAGGTGTATTCCGTGGCGCGGTAGGCGGACAGCGAGCGGTCATAAAACTGCGGCAGGAACACATTTTCCGCCCATTGCGTGATGGCGCGGATGATGTCGTGGCGGTGCTCGGCCAAGGTGTCCGGCCGGCCCTTGTTCAAGGCCTGGATGCGTTCGTACTGGGCGATGGTCCAGGCCGCGTCGAGCTGCGGGAACAGCTGCGGGTCGAGCAGGTGGCGCGCCAGGAAAAAGGTTTCCCGCGGTGCTGTCGGCGGCGCGCCCTCGGCCAGCTGCTGCCCGATGTAGGCATGGATGCGCGCCAGCAGATCCTGGCGCTTGGCGTCGTTGACGTAGTCCAGCAAGGTCACATGCAGCTTGCCCTGTGCCGTCTGGAACTTGCCGCGGCACGTGAAGCGGTAGTCGATCATGCGCGTGTCCACCAGCGGCGCCAGGCGGGATTGCACCACGGCCGCCAGTTGCGGCACGACCAGTTCGCGCATGTGCGCTTCGTCTAGGCGGGCCCCGCTTGCGGGACGCGCATCGTCGCCGTCCAGGCCCAGGTCGATATCGTCGGCCGTGGCGCGGCCCGGTTTGTAGTCGAGCAGGAAATCGTTGAAGATGCCTACTTGCAAGGAGGTCCGCTCGGCGATCTGCGCCAGGTCCGTGCGTTGCAGGCGTTCGTCAAACCAGGCGTGGATGGCCGCGCTCATTTCCGCCGTGATCTGTTCTTGCAGTGTGCTCATCGTCTGTTGCCTTTCCATTCATAGGGCGTGTGAGTCATTCTTGCGCGGCAGTATAAAACATGGCGTCCCCTCCAGGCCGCGCGCAACGCCGCCAGGGTGCAGGCGACGGGCGTGATCTTTCGCATAATGTTGCATGGCAGGCTGCGTTGCGGCGCATTTGCCGGCGCTTTTGCATTTCCGCACAGATCATCAAGTAAATGCAGGTATGGCTGGACGGAAATGTTACATCTGGGTATTCTGCGCATCTGATACTTATTTCTATACAGAAAAAAGTAAGAATAGGGCTGCCGTCGGCGGGCAAACGCGGAGGGCGGCCAGGCACCATCTGGCAGGGAAACTGTGCTGTCATCTAAAAAAAGTAAGAGGGGTAGTTCATGGATCAAGAAAAGGCAGTTGTGTACGGTACAGAAGATTTGTTGATGAGTTTGTGCAATTCGGTCGTGCGGGTGCTCAATGTGGCAACGCAAAGCAAGGTCAATTATTCGGGCATGGTGCAGCGCATCACCAAGACGGGCCTGAAGCCGGACATCGGCTGCTTCGTGATGTTCGACGGCGGTTTCACGGGCCTGGTGGTCTTGAACTTCGCTGCCGATACGGCGATGGAAATCTATGAGCGCTACATGCTGCACATGGGCATGCCGAAGTCGGAGCTGGCCAGCTTCTACACGTCGGACGAAGTGTCGAACATCATGGGCGAGCTGATGAACCAGATCGTCGGCGACTTCACGGGCAAGGTGCGGCGCGAGCTGCAAACGAATATCACGCAGAACCAGCCGAAGATGCTGGTGCTGAACAAGCAGGTGATGCTCAGCGTCGATACGCCGCTGGACCGCCCGGAAATGCGCCGCGTGACGTTCTACACGGAAAAGAACAACATTTTCTACCTGGAACTGGCCATCGACCGCACCGAGTTCATCAAGCTGCACGATTTCGATTCGAAGGAATACGACACCGATGCGCTGATGGCCACCGAGCACGCCAGCCAGGCCAGCCAGGCCGCCGCCCCGGCCCCTGCGGCACCGGACGAGGACGACAATTCGGACCTGCTCAAGTCGCTGGGCATGTAAGCTGGTCCTGCGCTGGCGGCCTGCGTGCCGCCAGGCTATCCTGATACCCGGCCGTGCCGGCCGCACTGGCCCGCGCGGCCGTTTTGCCTCTTATGGCGCCGTGGCGGGTGCCGCCGGCAGCGACGTCAGCTTCTCCAGCCGCCGTTCGCCCGCCATGCCGGGCTGCTGCGTATCGTCGAGCGACCAGTAATTGAACGAATACAGCAAGTTGCCATCGGCGATGGTCAGCGATTCCTTCTGGCGTCCGCTGGGCGCCTTGTAGTACAGGTGGCGCGCCGGCTTGCCCGCGACCGTCTGCTTGAACGCTTGCGGTGAAATGTGCACGCGGTTGCCCGTCTTGCCTGCCATCGACATCACGCTGATCATCAGGTAAGCCCGGTCCGGGCATCGCGCCAGCAAGTGGCCGCCGTTCAGCACGGTGGGCCGCTCGCGCGCCAGCGGGATGCCCATCGGCTGCACGCCAATGATGTCGTCGCAACCGACTTGCGCGGCCATGCCGGCCAGCGAGGCCAGGTCGGTGGTGCTGGAAAAGTGTTTTTCACCGGCTTGCGCCTGGGCCAGGGCCCAGCGGCGCTCCAGTTCCGCCAGCGAGATATCGCCGGACACGGGCAATGGCGCCGGTGCCTGCGCATTGGCCGCCTGCGACGCTTCCTCGTGCATTTGCGCTTCGGCGGCGCGCAGGCGCTCGACCTGTTTCGTCAGCAGCGGCTCGGCGGCCTGGGCCGCGCTGGCGAGGGCGGCGGCGATGGCCAGTGTCAGGATGTGTTTTGTCAGCATAGGGCCTCGTGGGTGTCGCGGCGGCGCGCCGGGAAGGGCGCGCCGCCAGGGAAGATGCATCGCATTGCCATGCATTCTGACACCGAATGACGCCCATGCGCGCACGGCAAGCACGCAGGCGCGAGGGCGGCATGCGCCCGCACGCGCACTTGCCGGCCAGCCAGCTTACCGGCCAGCCAGCGCCGGCGCAATCTCGATGCCGCTCAGTTTCCAGCCCCACACGCCATGGCGCTGCAGCACCAGCGCGCCATCCTTGCCGCCCTCCCTGGCGCGCACGACGAATTTGTTCAGTCCGGCATAACCGGCCGCATAGTCGGCCCTGGCCTGCGCGCCCTGGGCGGCAGCGCTGTCGCCGCCATCCGCCTGCGGGCTGACGGCGCTCTTGTTGACCAGCGCGACGACGCCGGCGGGCGAGACCATGGCGTCGACCATCTTGCCCAGCATGGCGCTGGCGATCGACTGGCCCAGGGCGGCGAGCGGGTTGTCGCTGCCGGCCGTCGCCTGGATGCTGGCGGCCATGTTTGCCTCCAGCTGGGTCTTGACGCTGTCGCGCAGGGCGGGGAAATCCACGTGGCTGGCCAGGGCGGCGGCGTCGCGCGCGGCCACGGCGGTCTTGATCTGATGCAAGGCGTAGTACGGCGAAGCATAGGCGGTGGCGGCGATGGCGATGGCGGCCACGGCGGCGGCGAGGGTGATTTTTTTCAAGGCAGGCCTGTCAGGTGAAGGAAAAATATGGCCGCCGCAGCGTAGCCGTTAAATGGAATTCCAGCAATCATATTTTCTTGCCATGATATGCCTCTTGTATTTTCCCGCATCTGCTCCAGATGCTCTTGTCGGACCACTATGGAGTGGATGAGGGTGGGTGCTGTATAATGGGAGAAAAGTACCTAACTAGCTGTTTTAACTGAATAAAGACTTAATATCACATGCTTTCAACCGCAAATATTACGATGCAGTTTGGCGCCAAGCCATTGTTTGAGAATATCTCCGTCAAATTCGGCGACGGCAACCGCTATGGCTTGATCGGCGCGAACGGCTGCGGCAAGTCGACGTTCATGAAGATCCTGGGCGGCGACCTGGACCCGTCGGGCGGCAACGTCATGCTCGATACCAACGAGCGCCTGGGCAAGCTGCGCCAGGACCAGTTTGCGTTTGAAGACATGCGCGTCCTCGACGTCGTCATGATGGGCCACACGGAAATGTGGGCCGCCATCCAGCAGCGCGACGCGATTTACGCGAACCCTGAAGCGACGGACGACGACTACATGCAGGCAGCCGAGCTGGAAGGCAAGGTTTCCGAATACGACGGCTACACGGCCGAATCGCGCGCGGGCGAACTGCTGCTGGGCGCCGGCGTCGCCATTGACCTGCATCAAGGCCCGATGAGCAATGTCTCGCCAGGCTGGAAGCTGCGCGTGCTGCTGGCGCAGGCGCTGTTCTCGAACCCGGACATCCTGCTGCTCGACGAGCCGACGAATAACCTGGACATCAACACGATTCGCTGGCTGGAAGACGTGCTCAACGAGCGCAACTCCACCATGATCATCATTTCCCATGATCGCCACTTCCTGAACCAGGTCTGCACCCACGTGGCCGACATGGATTACGGCACGTTGAAGATTTATCCGGGCAACTACGACGAATACATGTTCGCCTCGACCCAGGCGCGCAACCAGCAGCTGGCCAACAACGCGAAAGCGAAAGACAAGGTTGCCGAGCTGCAGGAATTCGTGCGCCGCTTCGCCGCCAACAAATCCAAGGCCCGCCAGGCGACGTCGCGCGCCAAGCAGATCGAAAAGATCAAGGTCGACGACATCAAGCCATCGTCGCGCGCCTATCCATTCGTGCGTTTCGACGGCGAAAAGAAATTGCACCGCCTGGCCGTGGAAGTCGAGAACATCTCGAAAGGCTTTGACCGCCAGCTGTTCAAGAACTTTTCCATCATGGTCGAGGCGGGCGAACGCATCGCCATCATCGGCGCCAACGGCGCCGGCAAGACCACCATGCTGCGCTGCATCGCGGGCGACATCGCCGGCCTGCAGCCAGACCAGGGCCGCGTGAAGTGGGCGGAAAACGCCAACGTCGGCTACATGCCGCAAGACCCGACGGAAGATTTCGCCAAAGACACGAACCTGACCGACTGGATCGGCCAGTGGACGAAAGAGGGCGACGACGACCAGGCCGTGCGTTCCATCCTGGGCCGTCTGCTGTTCGGCGGCGACGATGTGAAAAAGGCCGTCAAGGTACTGTCCGGTGGTGAAAAGGGCCGCATGATGTACGGCAAGCTGATGCTGGGCCGCCATAACGTGCTGATGCTCGATGAACCGACCAACCACATGGACATGGAATCGATCGAGTCGCTGAACATCGCGCTGGAAAAATACGCCGGCACCCTGATCTTCGTCTCGCATGACCGCGAATTCGTCTCGTCGCTGGCCAACCGCATCATCGAAATCAAGGAAGATGAAGTGGTCGATTACCGCGGCAACTACGAAGACTATCTGAAGAGCCAGGGTATCGATTAAACGCCTGATCAAACCTACTGCGCGTCGCGCTTTGCGGCCTGCGATGCTCACCGTGCTTCAGCACGGTTGCGCTTCTCGGCCACAAGGGGGCGCCGAGCCTCACTGCCGCTCGCTACGGTTTTATCAGGCGTTTGGAAAGCTGGTGGTGTACTCTGGTATCACCACACCGACGCGCCGCGGTCCTTTCGTTCCGGCGCACTTGCTTCATTGCGTTCGTGCCGGTCTATCCCGTTTTTGTTTGACACAGCCATGCAAACTTTAGCCATCAAATCCGTCGAGTATGAACACCCGCAAGACGGAGCCAGCTGCACTGCCCACGCCTGGGCACGCACGCCAGCGACGCCTTCCCCGGCCGAAAAAGCCGAACTCATCGCGCGCATCAAGCGCCTGCTGACCGAGCGCGAAGCCGTGCTCGTTGCCCACTATTACGTTGATGCTGACCTGCAAGACCTGGCGGAAGCCACGGGCGGCTGCGTCTCCGACTCGCTGGAAATGGCCCGCTTCGGGCGCGACCACCCGGCCAAGACCCTGGTCGTGGCCGGCGTGCGCTTCATGGGCGAAACGGCCAAGATCCTCAGCCCCGAAAAAACCGTCCTGATGCCCGACCTCGACGCGACCTGCTCGCTCGACCTCGGTTGCCCGGCCGATGAATTCACGGCCTTCTGCGACGCCCATCCGGACCGCACGGTGGTGGTCTACGCCAACACCAGCGCCGCCGTGAAGGCGCGCGCCGACTGGATGGTCACCTCTTCCATCGGCCTCGACATCGTGGCCCACCTGCACGCGCAGGGCAAGAAAATCCTGTGGGCGCCCGACAAGCACCTGGGCGGCTATATTCAGAAGGAAACGGGCGCCGACATGCTGCTGTGGCAGGGCAGCTGCCTCGTGCATGACGAATTCAAGGGCATCGAACTCGACCTGCTCAAGGAAGAATATCCGCAAGCCAAGGTGCTGGTGCACCCGGAATCGCCCGCCAACGTGGTGGCGCTGGCCGACATGGTGGGGTCGACGTCGCAAATGATTGCGGCAGCGCAAACCATGGACACGGATACCTTTATTGTCGCCACCGACAATGGCATTCTGCACAAGATGCGCGCGGCCGCGCCCGGCAAGCGCTTCATCGAAGCGCCCACGGCCGGCAACAGCGCCACCTGCAAGAGCTGCGCGCACTGCCCGTGGATGGCCATGAATGGCTTGCTGAACCTGGCGCAGACGCTGGAAAACATGCACAACGAAATCCACGTCGACCCCGCCATAGGCCAGCTGGCCGTGCGCTCGATCAAGCGCATGCTCGATTTTGCCGCCGCCAAGAAGGCCGGCGTGCAGCCGGGCGCGGATCTGGCAAAAGAAACTAAATTGTTCCAAGGAATCGGTCCAGCATGAGTACCCTCGTTAATTCTTTCGCTCCCTTCGATGCCGCCCTGGCGCGCGCGTTCGAGGGCAATCTGCTGGCCGCCCTGCTGGAAGACGTGGGCCAGTGCGACCTGACGGGCGAGCTGGTGCCGCCCGACCACATCGTCACGGCCCGTGTCATCGTGCGCGAAGCAGCCGTGCTGTGCGGCGCGCCATGGTTCGAAGGCATCATGAAAAGCCTGGACCGCAGCATCGACATCGTCTGGCATTACGCCGAAGGCGACATGATGACGGCCGACAGCGCCGTTTGCACGATCGAAGCGCCGGCGCGCGCCTTGCTCACGGCCGAGCGCAGCGCCCTCAATTTCCTGCAGCTGCTGTCCGCCGTGGCCACGGCCACGCGCCACTACGTGGACGTGGTGGCGGGCACCAAGGCATCCATCCTCGACACCCGCAAGACCCTGCCGGGCCTGCGCCTGGCGCAAAAGTACGCGGTGCGGGTCGGCGGCGGCAAGAACCAGCGCCTGGCCCTGTACGACGGCATCCTGATCAAGGAAAACCATATCGCGGCGGCCGGCGGCGTCAGCCAGGCCCTGGAAAACGCGCGCAACCTCGACGCGGGCGTGCCCGTGCAAATCGAGGTGGAAACCCTGGCGCAATTGCAGGAAGCGCTGGATGCGGGCGCCGTCTCCGTGCTGCTGGATAACTTCAGCAACGAGATGATGCGCGACGCCGTGGCGCTGACGGCGGGCCGCGCCTTGCTGGAAGCCTCGGGCGGCATCAATGTCGATACCGTGCGCGCCATCGCCGAGACGGGCGTGGACCGCATCTCGATCGGCAGCCTGACCAAGGACGTGCGGGCCACCGATTACTCCTTGCGCATCGTCGGCTGATGAAACGAGCAGGGCGCTTGCTGGCCCTGGCGCTGCTGTGGCCCGTATTTGCCGCGCCCGCGCAGGGCCAGGCCCGCGAACTGCTGGCAGTGGGCGCGCAGTTCGAGCGCGTCTTTGAATACCAGGACAACGGCGACTATGCGGGTCTGGGCGCCGAACTGCTGCGCCTGATGGCGGCGCGCACGGGCCACACCGTGCGGTTTCGCATGGTGCCGTGGGCGCGCGCGCAAGCCATGCTGGTGCAGGGCCAGGCCGATATCCTCATCGGCCCCTACAAGGCGCCCGAGCGCATCGCCAGCATGGCGTTTTCCGAAAAGCCGTTTTACCAGGACCAGATCGTCTTTTACACGCGCCAGGATGCCGGTGCCGGCTGGGATGGCGACTACGCGGCCCTGAAAAACCGCCGCGTGGTGCTGCTCAACGGCTGGGCCTACGGCTCGGACTGGGAAAGAGTGCGGCCCGGCTTGCAAGTGAGCGTCGCCAACACCGTGGAAAACGGCTTGAAGATGCTGGTGCACAACCACGTCGACGTCTTCGTCAGCAACCGCCGCAATACCGACCCCGTCATCGCCCGCCTGGGCTATGGCCGCCAGGTGAGAGCCTTGCCGAAAGTCATAGAAGTGCAGAATGGCTATTTTGCCTTCCCCCGTTCGCCCGCCTTCGACAAGCTGCGCCTGCAGTTCGACCAGGAACTGAATAGCCTGATCGAGACAGGCGAACTGAAAAAACTGGGCAAGCGCTACGACGTCAGCGTGCCCTGAGGGGCAGGCCGGCACCCTATCTGCGCCGCGTTTGACGCGCCGCAAGCGTTTGGCACGGCTGGCTTCTACCCTGATGAGAGGCAGCGCGACATTGCGCGCCACGTCGAAAGGGGACGCCATGAAACCGCTTGCCGCCAGCCAGCCAGCCTGCGCCGCGCTTGCCGCCGTGCTGGCGATTATCCTGTTTGCCTGCGGTGGCCATCACCACCACAAGCCGCCCGGTCAGAGCGCCTACGCGGCGACCAGCCTCGTGTCCGACACGGCGGCGCTGCCCGCCGCGCACACCGATCCGAACCTCGTCAACGCCTGGGGCGTGGCCTTCAACCCGCGCGGCTTCGTCTGGGTGGCCGCCAACGGCACGGCGAAATCCACCTTGTACGACGGCAATGGCGTGCCGCAAACGCTGGTCGTCAGCACGCCGGCGGGGCCCACCGGCATCGTCTTCAACGGCACGCAGGATTTCAAGCTCAGCCAGAATGGCGTGACGGCGCCCAGCCCGTTCATTTTCGCCAGCGAAAGCGGCAGCATTTCTGCCTGGTCGCCCTCCGTCAGCCCCGTCACAGCCCTGGTCGTGTTCGATGGCAGCGCCGGCGGCAGCGTCTACAAGGGCCTGGCGATTTCCGCCTATGCGGGCGCCAATTACCTGTATGCGGCCGATTTCCATAACGGGCGCGTCGACGTCTTCGATGCCGCTTTCGCCAGGGTCAGCCTGCCGGGCCCGTTCAGCGATCCCGCCTTGCCGGCCGGCTATGCGCCATTCGGCATCCAGGCGATCGGCGAGCGCATCTATGTCGCCTACGCCATGCGCGAGGCCAGCGGCGACGACGAGGAGGCGGGCGCGGGTCTCGGCATCATCAATGTGTATGACAGCGGCGGCACCTTGCTCAAGCGGCTGGTGACGGGCGGCGCCTTGAACGCGCCGTGGGGCATGGCGCTGGCGCCGGCCGATTTCGGCACGGCCAGCAACATGTTATTGGTCGGCAATTTTGGCGATGGCAAGATCCATGTCTACGACCCCGCCACGGGGGATGGTGGCGGTGCGCTGCGCATGGCGGACGGCAAGCCGCTGGTGATCGACGGCTTGTGGGGCATCGCCTTCGGCAATGGCCTCAACAGCCAGCCCGCGAACACGCTGTTCTATGCGGCGGGGCCGGCCGACGAGACGCATGGGCAGTATGGCCGCATCGACTTGAAGTAAGGAGGCGATGCCCGTGCGGCCGGCAAGGCGGCACGGGCGTTTGCGCGCGATTGGCGATCAGAGCTGGCGCGCTTCGAACGTGTTGCACTGCGAAATCTGCCCGCTTTCGATGCCCTTGCTGAACCAGCGCACGCGCTGCTCCGAGGTGCCGTGGGTGAACGAGTCGGGCACGACATGGCCTTGCGCCTGGCGCTGCAGCGCATCGTCGCCGATGGCCGTGGCCGCTTTCAGCGCCGCTTCCACGTCGCCCTGTTCCAGGATCTTGCGGTCCTGGTTCGCATGGAAGGCCCACACGCCGGCGAAGCAGTCGGCCTGCAATTCCAGGCGCACGGACATGGCATTGGCTTGCCGTTCCGACTGCGTGCGGCGCGCGTTGTCGACTTTTTCAGACAGGCCCAGCAGGTTTTGCACGTGGTGGCCCACTTCATGCGCGATCACGTAGGCTTCGGCAAATTCACCGGAAACCTTGAAGCGCTGCTGCATCAGGTTAAAGAAGTCGAGGTCCAGGTAGACTTTCTGGTCGCCGGGGCAATAGAAAGGGCCGCTGGCGCTCTGGCCCGTGCCGCACGCCGTCGGCGTGCTGCCCGAGAACAGCACCAGCTTCGGCTTGACATAGGTGCCGCCTTCGGCCTTGAACAGGGCGCTCCACGTGTCTTCCGTATCGGCCAGCACGGTTTTCACGAAGCGGGCCATCTCGTCGGATTCGGGCGGCTGCTGCGCCGGCGCCTGGCTTTGCTGGGTGCTTACCTGGCCGCCACCGCCGCTGAGCAGGTTGAGCAGGGTGAGTGGGTTGACGCCCAGCACGTACGAGCCGACCAGGGCGATGACGATGGTGCCGATGCCGATCGAGCGGCCGCCAAAACCAAAGCCGCCACCCCCGCCGCCGCCACCGCCTTCGCCACGGCGGTCTTCCACATTGTCGCTTTCGCGGTTGCCATCCCATTTCATGATATTTACTCCTGCTGCAATGATTTTTATTGATGCCGCACAAGATGCTGCGGCTGTTTTTGTAACTACGTGTTGTGATTATCTCAGCAAACGTGCTTGCGCACCGTCTTGTTGCAAGGCTTTTTTCAAGTAGGGCGCCGTGCGGCTGGCGCGGCTTTTGGCCACCTGCGCCGGCGTGCCGCTGGCCACGATGACGCCGCCGTCCGCGCCCGCGCCGGGGCCGATATCGATGACCCAGTCGCTGGCGGCCAGCACGCGCATGTCGTGTTCGACGGCGATGACGGTGTTGCCGCCGGCGACCAGGGTAGCGAGCTGGGCGACCAGGCGGTCGATGTCGGCCGGGTGCAGGCCCGTGGTGGGCTCGTCGAGGATGTACAGGGTGTCGCCGCGCTGGGGGCGCTGCAATTCCGTCGCCAGCTTGACCCGCTGCGCTTCGCCGCCCGACAGTTCCGTGGCGGACTGGCCCAGCCGCAGATAGCCCAGGCCCACCTCGGCCAGCACGCGCAGCGGGCGTTCCAGCGCCGCCTCGCCGGCGAAGAAGGCCAGCGCGCCGTCGACTGTCAGTTGCAGCACCTGCGCGATGTTTTTGCCCCGGTATGCGACGCTCAGGGTGTCCGCGTTATAGCGCGTGCCATGGCATGCAGGGCAGGGCGTATAGACGCTGGGCAAGAACAGCAGTTCCACCATGACTTGCCCTTCGCCTTCGCAGGTGGCGCAGCGTCCCTTGCTGACGTTGAAGGAAAAGCGCCCCGCGTCGAAGTGCCGGCCTTGCGCGTCCGGCGTGGCGGCAAACAGCTTGCGCACATGGTCGAACAGGCCCGTGTAGGTCGCCAGGTTGGAGCGCGGCGTGCGGCCGATGGCTTTCTGGTCCACCGTCACCAGGCGGCCGATGGCGTCCAGGCCGCCCGTGATGCGCCCGCCCGTGGGCGTGGCGGCCGGCGCCAGCGGCGAGTCGTCTTCGTCGTCCGCCGCCATGCCCTGGCCCAGGGCGGCCGCCACCAGCTCCACCAGCGCCTGGCTGACGAGGGTGCTCTTGCCCGAGCCGGAAACACCCGACACGCTGCATAGCACGCCCAGGGGAAAGCGCGCGTCCAGGCCCCGCAGGTTGTTGCGCGTCACGCCCGCCACTTCCAGCCAGCCGGCAGGCGCGCGTGGCGTGCGCTGCAGGTGTTGCGACGGCGCATCCTGCCCGAACAGGTAGCGCCGCGTCTGCGACGCGGCCACGTCGCGCAAGCCGGCCGGCACGCCGCTGTAGAGGATCTGGCCGCCATGTTCGCCCGCATGCGGCCCCACGTCGACGATCCAGTCCGCCCTGGCGATGACGTCCAGGTCGTGTTCGACGACAAACAGGGAATTGCCGGACGCCTTCAGGCGCGCCAGCGCGCGCAGCAGCGCCTGCGTATCGGCCGGGTGCAGGCCGGCCGACGGTTCGTCCAGCACGTACACGACGCCAAACAGGTTCGAGCGCACCTGCGTGGCCAGGCGCAGGCGCTGCAATTCGCCGGGCGACAGCGTGGGCGTGCCGCGGTCCAGGCTCAGGTAGCCCAGGCC
>CAUSDR010000115.1:0-14341 GCA_963530105.1 uncultured Janthinobacterium sp. | reverse complement strand
GCCCGCCAGCGTGGCGCGCCTGGCCAGCCTGGGCGAGCCGCTGGCCATGTCGAAGGCCATGCTGCTGTACCTGCAGGCCTTCGAGGACCAGCCCGGCGTCAGCCTGCCATGGCGCGCGCTCGACTATGAGCGCCTGGCCGGCTGGCTGGCGACGGCGCAAACGCTCGATCCGCGCAGCCGCTACCCGCTGGTGGCGGCCAGCGAAGTCTACGCTGGCGTGGCCGACCCGCTGCGCGCGCGGCGCATGCTGGACTTTGTCGCCGCCAGCTTCGCGGCCGATCCGGCGCGCCGCTGGCCCGCCATGGCGCAGGCCGTGCTGGTGGCGAAGCACCAGCTGCGCGACCTGCCGCTGGCGCTCGCCTATGCCCGCCAGCTGCGCCGACTGGCGACGGGCCCCGGCGTGCCCGCCTGGGTGCGCGAAATGGAAGCCTTCATCCTGGAAGACATGGACCAGCTCGACAGCGCGCGCCTGGTGATCGGCGGCCTGATCGCCAGCGGCCAGATCAGCGACCCGCACGAGCTGGCGTTCCTGGCGCGGCGCCTGGACGAACTTTCTGCAAAGAAAGCCAAGTGAACACCCTGACATGCTCAGCCGCAGCACGGCACAAACGCCATTCCCGCGCTTGCCCATTTGCAGTAAACTGCCCGATGAACAGGCCCTTGCAGGGCCACGCTTTTCATAAGGAATTTCCCATGCTCCCACGCCGCCAGCAAGGCTTTACGCTCGTTGAAATCGCCATCGTCCTGGTCATCATCGGCTTGCTGCTCGGTGGCGTGCTGAAGGGACAAGGCTTGATCGACAGCGCCAAGGTGAAAAACATCATCCAGCAGTCCAATTCGCTGACGGCCGCCGTCAACGCCTACCAGGACAAATTCCGCGCCCTGCCCGGCGACGATATCCAGGGCACCGTGCACGTGCCCAATTCGGCCGGCAACGGCAATGGCGACGGCCAGATCGGCGATGGCCAGCCGCGCGAATTCACCCTGGCGCCGCAGCACCTGGCGCTGGGCGGCTTCATTACCGGCTCCTTCAACGGCACCTCGCAATTCATGACCAGCGCCCAGGGCGGCGCCGTCTACCTGTACAACGATGAAGTGGGCGGACGGGCCGGCAACGGCATCCGTTTCGACAATTTGCCCGAAGGCTATGCGGAGCAGATTGACAGCAAACTCGACGATGGAGTGGCCAGCACGGGCAGCGTCCGGGCGAACATGCCATATGGCAATACCGGTGCTATCATCCCCCGCACCGCCGTATTTTTCTGACCACGCCGTTACTGCGCCGCCACTGCGCCATTACTGCGCCATTACTATCAAAGGAATAGCATGTCACTCTCCCGCAAACTCGTCCTCTCCCTGGCCGCCGCCTGCGCCGTGCTGGCCGGTAGCGCGCACGCCCAGTACGTGGGCCCGTCCACCGGTCCCGAAGCGCCGAAGACCGTCGCCGCCATCCTGAAAAATCCCGTGGACGACCAGGCCGTCGTGCTGCGCGGCCACCTGCTGCGCAAAGTGGGCAACGAGAAATACACTTTCTCCGACGGCACGGCGGAAATCCGCGTGGAAATTGACGACAAGGTCTTCATGAACCGCAAGATCGATGCCAAGACGCCGGTGGAGATTCGCGGCGAAGTGGAAAAAGACTTCATGGAAAGTCCGGAAATCGACGTCAACCTGCTGACCATCGTCCAGTAGGCCAAGCTGCCTGCCCGCCGCCACGGCGGGCTGAGCGCCCCGCCCGCCTGCCGTCCGCGCAGCGCGGCGGCTTCCCCGTGTGTGCCTCGTGCAACCTTTTTTCCATAACAGAAACTAGGCTTGTCAGAACAATCAATTTCGTCTAGCATCTTTTCATTCAACGTCAGCCAGCGCCAGCGTGAGCCAGCCTGTCGACTCATCCATTCTGGGAGCCTTCCGGGTGCAAGATTTGCCTTCGATACGCTCAAGAATTTCATGGCTGGTGCTCGCCTGGGTCATTCCGACGGCGCTCGTCTTCATGCTGCTGGTGGCGCAAAGCTATACGCGCGAACGCGACCACGTCGTCAGCGAGACGGCGCAGGCGGCGCGCGCCGTGGCCGCCGCCGTCGAACGCGACCTGAGCGGTGCGCAAATGGCCGCGCGCATCGTCGCCGCCTCGCCCATCCTGCAGGGCAACGACCTGGCCGCCCTGCGCAGCCTGGCCAGCGGCCTGCTGCAGCCGGACCTGGCCATCAGCACCTTCATCGTTTCCGATGCGGCCGGCAACCAGCTGGTCAATACCTCTTTGCCCGCCATCCAGGTGCCGCCGCCGTTGCCGCAAAAATGGGCCGCCAGCATGCAGCGCGCGCGCGAGCAGGGCAAGCCGCGCCTGACCAGCCTGTTCAGCGCGCCAAACACGGCGCCCCAGCTGGCCCTGAACCTGCCGCTGCCGCGCCATCCGGACGCCAGGGGCGGCGCCCGGGTGCTCACGGCCCTGTACCCGGCCGATTACCTGCCCAGGCTGATGCGCGAGCTGAACATGCCGGCCTACCTGGGCGCGGCCATCATCAATTCCGACGGCATCAACGTGGCGCGCACCCTGGCGCCGCAGCGCTATGTGGGCCAGCGCGCCGCGGCGGCGCTGCTGGAACAGATACGCCAGGAACGCGAAGGCGTGCTGCGCCATGCCACCCTGGAAGGCCTCGATGTCTACACGGGATTTCACCGCGCGCGCGGCGACTCGTGGACAGTCGCCGTCACCATGCGCACCAGCACGGTGGCCGACGCCCTGCTGCGCTCGGTAGTCACGGGTTCCGTCATCCTGGCCCTGCTGCTGGGCGCTGCCTATGTGCTGGCCTGGCGCGTGGGCGGCCGCCTGGCGCGCACCCTGCAGGAACTGACGCAGCAGATCCAGGCGCTGGCGCATGGCAAGCCGCTGCTCGCGGGCAAGCACGCGGACCGCGAATCGGCCGACATGGCCGATGCCCTGGGCGCGCTGGAACGCGACTTGCGGCGCCACCGCACGCAGCTCGAAAGCCTGGTGGCCGAGCGCACCCTGGCGCTGGAAAAATCCACGCGCCTGCTGGAAACCGTGTATGCGACGGCGCCCATCGGCATGCTGTTCGTCGACCGCGACCTGCACATCGTCATGATCAACCAGTACCTGGCCGCCATCAACGCGACCAGCGTGGAGCAGCATATCGGCCGCCCCGTGGGCGTCATGCTGTTCGACGACGCCGTGCGGGTGGAGGTCGAACGCTGCCTGCGCCAGGTGATGGAAACGGGCCTGCCCATCGTCGACATCGAAATGAAAGGCACCAGCGGCCAGCAGCGCGAGCAGGCCAGCCACTGGATCGTGTCCTATCACCCGATCTTCGGCCCTGGGCAACGCCTGCTGGGCGTGTCGGGACTGTGGCTCGACATTACCGAGCGCAAGCGCAGCGAAGCGGAGTTCCGCCGCTCCAAGCACCTGTTCGGCACCATCATCGAGAACATCCCGGCCATGGTCTTCGTCAAGCGCGCCGACAAGCTGAGCTTTGAAATGGTCAATCGCCATACGGAACTGACCCTGGGCCGCTCGCGCGAGCAGTTGCTGGGCAAGACCGACGTGGATTTCTTCCCGCCGCAGCAGGCGGCCGCCTTCACCAGCGCCGACCGCAAGCTGCTGGCGACGGGACAGATGGTGGAAATCGAACAGGAAGCCATCAACACGGCCGACGGCACCACGCGCCACTTCACCACGCGCAAGGTGGTGCTGCGCGACGACGCGGGGCGCGCCAGCCACGTGCTGGGCGTGTCGATCGATGTGACGGAGCGCAAGCGCGCCAACGAAGTGCTGCACGCCACCACCTGGCGCCTGGAGCAGAGCGAGCGCTTCATCCGCACCGTCACGGACAACCTGCCCGGCATGGTGTCGTACTGGGGCCACGACTTGCGCTGCCGCTTTGCGAATAAATTCTACAACGAATGGTTTGGCCGCAGCAGCGCCGAGCTGGCCGGCATCCACATGAGCGAACTGCTGGGCCAGGAACTGTTCGACGTGTATGCGCCCCACGTCGAGGGCGTGCTGGCGGGCCGGCCGCAAAGCTTCGAGCGCGACCTGCTCGACCCGACGGGCCAGGTGCGCCACACGTGGACCAACTACATTCCCGATTTCGACGACGGCGGCGGCGTGCGGGGCTTCTTCGTGCTGGCCTCGGACGTCTCCGAACTCAAGCGCACGGAACTGCGCCTGCACGAATTGAACGAGCAGATGGTGCGCGCGCGCGACAAGGCCGAGGCGGCCAGTATCGCGAAGAGCGAATTCGTCGCCAACATGAGCCATGAAATCCGCACGCCGATGAACGCCATCATCGGCCTGGCGCGCCTGCTGGAAGAGTCGCCGCTGGAGCGGCGCGAGCGCAGCTACGTCGGCAAGATCCAGATGGCCACGCAGTCGCTGCTCAACATCGTCAATGACGTGCTCGATTTTTCCAAGATCGAGGCGGGCCAGATGGTGCTGGAACAGCGCCGTTTCCAGCTTGAGCGCATGCTGGGCAGCATAGGCGTGCTGCTGGCCAGCAGCGCCTGGGCACGCGGCGTGGAGCCCGTCTTCGTGCTCGAGCCCGGCGTGCCGGCCGAACTGGTGGGCGACGCCCTGCGCGTCGAACAGATCCTCATCAACCTGGTGGGCAACGCCGTCAAGTTCACGGCCGAGGGCGAAGTGGTGCTGTCCATCCGCGCGGTGGCCGAGGACGCGGCCAGCGTGACCCTGGAGTTTTCCGTGCGCGACACGGGCATCGGCATCGGCGCGGCCGAGCAGGAACACATCTTCGACGCCTTTTCCCAGGGCGACAGCAGCACCAGCCGCAAGTACGGCGGCACGGGCCTGGGCCTGGCCATCTGCCGGCGCATGGTGGACCTGATGGGCGGCCAGATCAGCGTCAGGAGTACCCTGGGCGAAGGTTCGGACTTCCGCTTCAGCTGCCGCTTCGAGCGCGTCGCCGCCAGCGCGGCCCTGGCCGACGCGCAAGGCAAGACTGCGCCAAAAGCTCTGTCGCTGCTCATCATCGACGACAACGCCAGCGTGCGCGCCATGCTCGAAGAGTGGTGCGCGGCGCAAGGCTGGCACTGCCGCAGCGCCGACAGCGGCGTGGCCGGCCTGGCCCTGCTGCGCAGCCACGCCAGCGGCGCCGACGGCGTGCCGCCGGCCGACCTGGTGCTGCTCGACGCGGCCATGCCGGGCATGGATGGCATTTCCATGCTGACCGAGGCGCGCGCCGACGAGCATCTGCGCCTGCCGCCCGTGATCATGCTGGTGGCCGACCAGGACAGCGAAAACCTCGAACGCCTGGCCGACAGCCTGATGCTGGCGGGCATCGTTTCGAAGCCGGCCACGCCGGCGCGCCTGCTGGCGGCCGTCACGGCGGTGCGCGATGGACGCAATGGCCGCAACGCGCCGCCCATGCTGCCCGTCTCCACGCCCCTGTCGGGCTTGCTGGCGGGCATGCGCGTGCTGCTGGTGGAAGACAATGAAATCAATCAGGAAGTGGCGCAGTACATCCTGCTGCACTCGGGCGCCCGCGTGGCCGTTGCCGCCAACGGCCAGCTGGCCGTCGACATGCTGGCCCGCACGCCGCACGCCTACGACGTGGTGCTGATGGATTTGCAGATGCCCGTCATGAATGGCTATGAAGCCACGCTCGCCATCCGCGCGCTGGGGCTGCCGGACTTGCCCATCGTCGCCATGACGGCCAACGCCATGGACGAGGACCGCCTGCGCGCCATCGCCAGCGGCATGAGCGCGCACGTGGCCAAGCCCATCGACGTCGACGACATGATCCAGACCCTGACCCGGCTGGTGCCGGCGCCGCAGGAGGGCGCCGCCGCCGGCGCGCTGTCCGGCGACCAGGCAGCCGATGCGCTGGAAGTGCCCGCCACGGTGCCCGGCATCGACCTTGATGCGGCCCTGCGCCGCTTCGGCGGCGACTATGGCGCGTTCCTCGCCCTGCTCAAGCGTTTTGAGAATTCGCAAGGCGACGCCGTCGAGGAAACCCGGCGCCTGCTGGCGGAAGGCCAGCAGCAGCAGGCGGCGCAGCTGCTGCACCGCGTCTGCGGCGTGGCGGCCAACCTGGGCGCCGCCAGCATCGCCAGCCTGGCAGCCGACACGGAAAAAGCCTTGAAAGGAGGCCGCGCGCACGCCACTGCCACCCTGCTGGGACAGCTGGAACAGGCGATGGCCGTCGTCATCGAAGGCGCGCGCACCCTGCCCTCGCCCCTGCGCCGCAGCGATGCGCCGCCGCAGGCGCCCGGCGCGCCCGGCATGGGCCTGCAAGCCGGCCTGGCCGAACTGCTGGTCACGATCCGCAACAATAACCTGAAGGCGCTGGCCCAATTCCACGCCCTGCACCCCGCCATGCAACAGTCAGACCGAGAAGCCGCTCTGGCAATGGCAAATGCGATTGAAACACTGAATTTTTCCGAAGCGGAAAAACTCGTGCTCGATCAGCTGAAACGAGAGGAAAACAAGTGAGCTGGACCAACCTTGCCATGAACGGGCGCATCCTCATCGTCGATGACGCCATGGAAAACATCCAGATCCTGCACCAGCTGCTGCGCGAGGAACACGACGTGCTGTTCGCGCTGAGCGGCGAAAAAGCGCTGGAGATTGCGCACAATCAACTGCCGGACCTGATCCTGCTGGACGCCGTCATGCCCGGCATGGATGGCTACGCCGTGTGCAACGCGCTGCGCGAATCGGCCATCCTGAGCGCCATTCCCGTGATCTTCGTCACGGCCCTGAACCAGCCCGAGGACGAGACGCGGGCGCTGGAAGCGGGCGCCGTCGATTTCATCACGAAACCGTTCAACGCGGCCGTGGTGCGCGCGCGCGTGCGCAGCCAGCTGACCATCAAGCGCCAGGCCGACGCCATGCGCGAGCTGTCGCTGACGGATTCGCTCACGGGCGTGGCCAACCGGCGCAGCTTCAACGACACCATGGAAAGCGAATGGCGCCGCTGCGCCCGCGACCGCGTGGCCATGGCCGTCATCATGGCCGACATCGATCATTTCAAGGATTACAACGACACGTATGGCCACCAGGCGGGCGACCTGTGCCTGCAGCAGGTGAGCGCCGCCATGCGCCGCTGCGCCGTGCGCCCGCCCGACCTGCTGGCGCGCTACGGCGGCGAGGAATTCATCGTCCTGCTGCCGCAGGAAACGCGCGAAGGCGCGGAAGTGGTGGCCCAGCGCATCCTCGACGAAGTGCGCGCGCTGCACATCCCGCACGCCAAGTCCAGCGTCGGCCCGCACGTCACCGTCAGCCTGGGCATGGCCAGCGTCATGCCCACGGAAGGCATGGACGCCAGCGCCCTGATCCGCGCCGCCGACGCCCTGCGGTACCGCGCCAAGCATACGGGACGGGACAGGTATTGCGCCTCCGACGCGGAGTGAGCGGGAAAGCGGCCGCGTCCCCAGGCATGCACCCGGGCGGCATGCGCCTCCTAGACGTCCGGGCTAGCCGCTCTTGGCCGGCGGGGCGTTGGACCGGTTGCGGCCCGATACTTTCCCCGTCCTACTTGGCCAGCCGCCTCTATCGCCCTGGCCCCTGCCTCGACCCGTGCCGGTGGCGCTCTTGCTGCTGTCCGCCGGGCCCTTGCCGGCGCCGCTCTTGCCGCTGCGTGCGTTATCAGGCATTTTCAACTCCTCTAGACATCATCCGCTCCTGCGCCGGACCACACCGGCGCGCCACCAGCGTACACCTGACGCGCACGGAAAAGCGCACGCATGACGTGCGGCCTGCCGCTCAGGGATAACACCGCATCAAAAACTCCGCCACGCATACGGGTTTCGTGTCGCCCTCGCGCTCCATGGTGACGGCCCAGTTCACCTGGGCGCCTTCCGGCAAGTCGTCGACGGACAGGATGTCGAGGCGCGCGCGCAAGCGGCTGTTCACGGGCACGGGCGCGGGGAAGCGCACCTTGTTCAAGCCATAGTTGATGGCCATGCGGATGCCGGCCATGTGCAAGGCGCCCTGCAACATGGCGGGCAGCAAGGATAAGGTCAGGAAACCGTGCGCCACCGTGCAGCCGTAGGGCGACTCGCGCGCGCAGCGCTCCGCGTCCACGTGGATCCACTGGTGGTCGTCAGTGGCGTCGGCAAAGGTGTCGATGCGCTGCTGGGTGATGGCGAGCCAGTCGGAAACGGCCACGTGCTGGCCCGCCAGGGCCTGGAAACCGGCGATGCCGGCGATATCACGCATGGCTGGCCTCCACCGGCCGGCGGCCGAACATGCCCATGCCCTCGACGGTCGTGACGACTTCGCCATGCTGGTTGCGCACGCTCCACACGGAAATGACGATGCCGCGGTCCGGTTTCGAACCCGACGGGCGCACTTCCTTGACCTGATAGGTCAGCTGCAGGGTGTCGCCGGCGCGCACGGGTTTGAGCCAGCGGATGCTGTCCAGGCCGGGCGAACCCATGCTGGACGAATGCTTGAGCAGATTGTCGACCACCAGGCGCATCATCATGGCGCACGTGTGCCAGCCGCTGGCGATGACGCCCTTGAAAATGGTTTTTTCGGCGGCCGCATGGTCGATATGAAAGGGCTGCGGGTCGAAATCCGTGGCGAACTCGATGATTTCCTGTTCGCTCACGTGGCGCTGGCCCAGGTCGATTTCCAGGCCTTGCGTAAAATCTTCGAAATACCAGTGCTTGGGTTTGATTCCGGTCAATGCAGTCATGCGGTCTCCGTCGGCAAGAAGCCCGGCTGGGCGATAAAGCGCTCGATGTGGTGCTCCACGTCGCCCAGGGTCAGGGCGATCATGGACAGGCGTTTGAAATGGTGGGCGGCAGGCAATTCGTCGGTGACGCCCATGCCGCCATGCAATTGCACGGCTTGCTGGCCGACAAAGGTGGCGGCCAGCCCCACCCTGGCCTTGGCGGCCGACACCGTGCGGCGCCGCTCCGCCGCGTCCTCGCTGTCGACATTGGCGGCGGCCAGCATGGCCATCGAGCGCGCCTGTTCCAGGTGGATGAACATGTCGGCCATGCGGTGCTGCAGCGCCTGGAACTTGCCGATGGGCGCGCCAAACTGCTGGCGCGTCTTCAGGTAGTCCAGCGTGGCGGCAAAGATGGCGTCCATGGCGCCCACGGCTTCCGCGCACAGCAAGGCGGCGCCGTAGTCGGCTGCCGCATCCAGCACGCGCCAGCCCTGCCCCGCCTGGCCGATCAGGGCCGCGTGGCCCAGCACCACTTGCACGAGGGTGACGGTGGCGGCGCGCTGGCCATCGATGGTGCGGTAATCGCGCACGGTCACGCCCGGCGCATCAAGCGGCACGAGGAATAGCGATATGCCATCCGTGTCGCCCTGGCTGCCGCCGCTGCGCGCCGAGACGATAAGGAAATCGGCCTGCGCGCCGTGGATGACGACGGTTTTCTCGCCATCGAGCACGAAGCCGTCGCCTCGGCTTGTTGCCGTGGTGGCAATATCATTGAGTTCGTGGCGCGACTGCCGCTCGCCCAGCGCGCACGCCAGTGTGGTGCCGCCGCTGGCCACCTGCTCCAGCACGCCGTCGTGGCCGCCGGCCAGGGTGAGAAAGCGCGCCCCCAGCACGGTGGCGAAATACGGTTCGACCACCAGGCCGCGGCCCAGTTCCTGCATCACCAGCAGCATGTCCACGGCCGTGCCGTCGAAGCCGCCCGCGCCGGCCGGCAGCGGCAAGGCCGTCATGCCCAGCTCGGCCAGGGTGGCCCAGGCAGAGTCGGACGTGCCCGTGGCCGAATGGATGATCTTTTGCCGCGTCTCGAAGCGGTAATCCTTGTCGACCCAGCGCCGCAGCGCATCGGCGAATTGCTGCTGTTCCTGATTAAAATGGAAGTCCATGTCGTCTCCTTCTGGCTTACAGGCCCAGGATCATCTGCGTGATGATGTTTTTCTGGATTTCATTCGAGCCGCCATAGATCGATGTCTTGCGGTAATTGAAGTAATACGCTGCCAAGGGCGCGGCCAGGTCGTCGCCGCCCGCGCTGTGCGGCGCGCCGCCGTCAAGGAATGCCGGGTCGAAGGGCAAGGCTTGCGGGCCGAGCGCTTCCACCATCAGTTCCGTCAGCTGCTGCTGCAGTTCCGAGCCGCGCACCTTCAGCATCGACGCCTGCGGTCCCGGTCCCTTGCCCTCTTCACTGATGACGCGCAAGACCGTCATTTCCAGCGCCATCAATTCGATTTCCACGTGGGCCACCTTGGCCGCGAAGACGGGGTCGTGCAGCAGCGGCGCGCCGCGCTTGGTCTGCTGCATGGCCAGCTGCTTGAGGAAAGTCAATTCGCGCTTGGAGCGGCCCACGGCGGCGATGCCCGTGCGCTCATGGCCCAGCAGATACTTGGCGTAGGTCCAGCCCTTGTTTTCCTGGCCCACCAGGTTGCCGACGGGCACGCGCACATTGTCGAAGAAGACTTCGTTCACTTCATGCTCTTCGTCCAGCATGATGATGGGGCGCACGGTGATGCCCGGCGTTTTCATGTCGATCAGAAAAAAACTGATGCCTTCCTGCTTGCGCACCGTGCTGTCCGTGCGCATCAGGCAAAAGATCATGTCCGCATGCTGGCCCAGCGTGGTCCAGGTTTTCTGGCCATTGACGATGTAATGGTCGCCGTCGCGCTGGGCCGTGGTTTTCAGGGAAGCGAGGTCGGAACCGGCGCCCGGCTCCGAATAACCCTGGCACCACCAGTCGTCGCAGTTCAGGATGCGCGGCAGATAATAGGCTTTTTGCTCGGCATTGGCGAAAGCCATGATGACGGGCGCCACCATGTTGACGCCGAATGGCAGGATGGGCGGCGTGGCGGCGCGCGCGCACTCGTCTTCCCAGATGTGGCGCTGCACGGCCGTCCAGCCCGTGCCGCCATGTTCCACGGGCCAGGCCGGCGCGGCCCAGCCCTGCTGCGCGACAATCTTGTGCCAGCGCACGTAATCGTCGCGGTTCAGGCGCAGATGCTGGCGCACCTTGCGCTGCAAGTCCGCCGGCAAATGGGTGTCGAGGAAAGTCCGCACGGAGTCGCGGAAGGCGTTCTCCTCGGCCGTGTAATGCAGGTCCATGTCTGTCTCCTTGTTCTTATGAGTTGCCGTGATGACTGCACGCAAGGAAGCTCAGCGCACAAAAAAGCACGACCGTTCTCAAGGATTGTACAACAGAATGGGAGGCGCGCCAGGGCTTTTACACAGGCTGGCGCGCAAGGGAAGCGGGTGGAATTGGCTGACTGCCGCCCCTGGGACCTCGTCTAGGTGTGCGCCAGGATATTAATGAGCTTGCCGAAAGGGTCGCGCACGAAAAACCGCCTGACACCCCAAGGTTCATCGGCAGGACCATATTCAATGGGGAAGCCCGCCCCACGCATGCGCGCCAATGCGACATCAACGTCATCGACTTCGATGGAAAGGTCGGGCACAGCTGCGTTCGAGCCGCCTTGGGTCGCGAAGCTCACTTGCACGCTCATCTCGCTTTGCGAACCATAGGTCATGATCCAGCCATGGTCCATCAACAGGCTCAGACCCAGCTCGTCCTCGTAAAAAGTGCGCGCCAGGCCAGGATCCGACGCCGCAAAATTTGCAACGATGCGCTTGACTTGCATATTTTTCCTCCATGTCCAAGATAGTCGCAGACAGGATTCGCCTTCGCAGCGGACGTGGACTACCTCCTGTTGCGTCAGTATGTATTGGCTGTTATCTGGAGCTACTGCTGATCGATGGCTGAAAGCATCATGACGAGCATGGGGGCCATGGGAACTGCCTATGGATGCTCTTGAATGCACTTCACGCCCTCGGCGACGTGCTCGGCCCAACCGGTTTTATGCGTTGCATACCATGCCTCAATTTGTGCCTGTGTAGCGCCACAATCAAACGCAATTTTTTCAATTTCCTCTGGTGTCTTCCCAGGCGAAGATTCAGTACATCCTGAAATGAAGGATACTAGAACTACGGTACCCAGCCATAAATTATTCCTCATCAATTTCTTTCCTGTAGATAAACAGATATACCACCGGCGTGTCTATCTGCCTGAGCGGTTGCGGCAAAATGCGGCCCCAGAGCTTAACTAATTACCAGGAAGAAAAACTCACACATTGTCACGCAGACGCGAATGGCGACCGCTGACCGCTATCACCCGTACAAATGCAGCAGCACCTGCACGGCGACGATCTTGACGATGGTCATGCTGGGGAAGATCATGGCGTAGCCCAGGTTCGGACGGTCCGACTTGGCCAGGCGGTTGGCGAACACCAGCACGGCGGGGTTGCCCGTGGCGCCGGCCGCGATGCCCAGCAGTTCGGGAAATGGCAGGCGCAGGAAAACCTTGCCCAGGATCACGACGAGCGCCACCACCACCAGCACCGTCACGGCACCGAGTACCAGCATGGGCAAGCCGTCGGCGCCCACCTGCTGCACGAAGGGCAAGCCGGACGCCATGCCGACGGAGGCAAGGAAAATCGTCAAGCCATAGTTGCGCATCACCAGGTTGGCCGACAGCGGCAAGCGCCAGCTGACCTTGCCCACGCGCCCAAGGCGGCCCAGGATCAGCGCCATCACCAGCGGACCGCCGGCCAGGCCCAGGCTGAACGAGCCTATCCACGGCAAGGGAATCGGAATCAGGCCCAGCAGCACGCCCAGCACCATGCCCATGCCCAGCGAGACATAGCTGAACTCGGCCGTGGCCGTGATGGAGTTGCCGAACAGCTTGCGCACGTCGGCCGCGTGTTTCGCTGGTGCAATGGCCATCACGCGGTCGCCGAATTCCAGCGTCAGGTAAGGATGCGGCAGGATCATGGCGTCGCCGCGGCGGATGAAGGCGATTTGCAGCGGGAAATCCTTTGACAGGTTCAGCTCGCCCAGCGGCACGCCGACGATTTCCGCGTCCGACACGAACACTTCGTTGCCATCGAAATCGCTGCGGTCCTTCAGCAGGCGGCCCGGGTCCAGGTGGCCCAGCGCCGTGCGCGCCGCTTCCACGCCCTCCACCGTGCCCGAGACCATCATGGCGTCGCCCACGCCGATCACCATCGACGGGTCGGGCAAGCGGTTCTGGTGGCCCTGGCGCACGCCGATCACCTGCACGCCCGCCAGCGGGCCATCGGCCAGTTCGGACAGGGTGGCGCCCGCCAGGCGCGCTTCATCGATGGTAATTTCCGACACGATGATGGGCGCGGGCGGCGGCGTCAGCACGGGTTTCAGGATGCGTCCCGCCAGGTACAGGCCCAGCATGGGACCGACCACGCCGAACGGATACGCGACGGCATAGCCGACGGCCGCGTCGCCATTGCCGTGCGATGCTTCCAGCGCCGCCTGCAAGGCGGCCGTGCTGGTCATGGCGCCGGCGAACACGCCGCTGGCCATGCGCAGGGAAATGTCGATCCACTGCCCGCCCCAGATGGAGACGGCCAGGCCGCCCATGACGGCCACGAAGGCAATCAGGTTATGTTTCTGCCCCGCGCCGCGCAAGCCGGCAAAGAACTGCGTGCCGTACTGCACGCCGATGCCATATAAAAACAGCAGCAAGCCGATGGAGCCGACCAGCGGCGGCGGCACGGAGCCGGGAGCGAACGCGCCCAGCGCCAGCCCGGCGAACAGCACGCCGCCCACGCCCAGCGAAAAACCGAAGACGCTGACACGCCCCAGCGCGTAACCGGCGCCGATGACGAGGAACAAGGCCAGGATCGGCGACGACTCCAGGGTATGGCGGAAGAGTTCTAGCATCGTGGCAACCTTAATCTGGGGAATGTCCAGTTTAGCATGCACAAAAGCAACATGATGGCGGAATGCCATGCAAGCGTGCGGCGCACGGCGCAAGAAAAAACGGACAAAAAAAAGCCCGCTACGGGAGCGGGCTGAATCTATTTCCTTGGAGGAAGTAGAGGAGACAGGTGCAATGATGCCGCATCGCGGCATATAAATCTAATTGCAAGTTGTGATGATTGAAATATGATTTATCAATATCTCACCGAAACGGCCGGCCGGCGCGTGGCAGGCACGCACGCCGCACGGGGGGCTGCGCAGCGTCAGCGGGCTTGCAGTCCTTGCTGCACGCCAAAAATAAGCAGCTTGCGCCCGGACCCTGCTGCGCGCGTCGCCAGCACGCGGGCCTGCTCCACGGCGACGCAAGCGCGCGGCGCAAATCCTGCGGCCACCGTCTGCACATCGCGCGCGACACGCTGCGGATCGCTGATCACGTCATAGTCCGCGCGCTTGAACAGCCATTGCTCGATGGGGGCGCCGCCCGCCGTCGACGGCTTGACGGCGATGAGCGACCAGTGGCCTTCATCGCCGCGAAATTGCTTCTGCGCCAGGAAGGCGTTGACGCGCTGCGCCAGAGGCTCCGCGCCGGGCAGTTCGCTCTGGTACATGCCCAGCGGACAGAGTATCGTGCC
>CAUSDR010000114.1:0-14352 GCA_963530105.1 uncultured Janthinobacterium sp. | reverse complement strand
GATGATCAAGGGTCTGCGTGCCAAGGGCTATGCGGGCGATGCCTGGGATGCCATGCTGCAGCTGGGCCTGAAGATCGCCAGGGGTTAACTTTTATGGATACGAGCATGGATATCACCGAATATATGCAGGACGTGGGCACGCGCGCGCGCGCCGCCTCGCGCGCCATGGCGCGTGCCGACAGCGCCACGCGCAACCGCGCCCTGACCCTGATCGCCGCCGCCATCGTGCGCGACGCCGACCTGCTGCGCGCGGCCAACCAGCGCGACCTCGACGCGGCCGCTGCCGCCGGCCTGGCGCCGGCCATGCTTGACCGCCTGACCTTGTCCGATGCGGCCATCGCCACCATGGTCGAAGGCTTGACGCAGATCGTCGCGCTGGCCGACCCGATCGGTGAAATCTCGAACATGAAATTCCGTCCGACGGGCATCCAGGTGGGCCAGATGCGCGTGCCGCTGGGCGTCATCGGCATCATCTATGAGGCGCGTCCGAACGTGACGGTGGACGCGGCCGGCCTGTGCATCAAGAGCGGCAACGCGACGATTTTGCGCGGCGGCTCGGAAGCGATTCACTGCAACCGCGCGCTGGCGAAACTGGTGCAGGAAGGGCTGGCCGGCGCCGGCCTGCCCGCCGATGCCGTGCAGGTGATCGACACCACGGACCGCGCCGCCGTCGGCGCCCTCATCACCATGCCGCAATACGTGGACGTCATCGTGCCGCGCGGTGGCAAGGGCTTGATTGCGCGCCTGATGGCCGAGGCCACCGTGCCGATGATCAAGCACCTTGACGGCATTTGCCACGTCTACATCGACGCCAAGGCCGACATCAAGAAAGCGCTGGACATCGGCTTCAACGCCAAGTGCCACCGCTACGGCACCTGCAACACCATGGAAACCCTGCTGGTATCGCGCGCCATCGCGCCCGTCGTGCTGCCGCAGCTCGCCGAGCTGTACCTGACCAAGCAGGTGGAATTGCGCGCCGATGCGGAAAGCCATGCCATCCTGGCCGCCGCTGCCTATCCGCACCTGGTGCCGGCCACCGAGGAGGACTGGTCTACCGAGTACCTGGCGGCCATCCTGTCGGTGAAGGTGGTCGACGGCATCGACGAGGCGATGGACCATATCAACCGGTATTCGTCCAAGCATACGGAATCCATCATCACGGAAGACTACAGCGATGCGCTGCGCTTCCTGCGCGAAGTCGATTCCGCCTCCGTGATGGTGAACGCCTCGACGCGTTTCGCCGACGGTTTTGAATATGGCCTGGGCGCCGAAATCGGCATCTCGAACGACAAGTTGCATGCGCGCGGTCCCGTGGGGCTGGAAGGCCTGACTTCACTCAAATACGTGGTCTTTGGCCACGGTGAAGCGCGCAACTGATACCCTTTCGCGGGCGGCCCACGAGGCGGCCCGTGCTCTTCATCTTCGATACTTCTGACACTGGGAACCCCATGCTCTTTCTCTGGACTAAAGCATTCCACATCATCTTCGTCATGTCCTGGTTTGCCGGCCTGTTTTATTTGCCGCGCATTTTCGTGAACTTGGCGATGGAGACGGAAACAGTGGCCACGGAACGCCTGCTGCTGATGGCGCGCAAGCTGTACCGCTTCATGTCCCTGCTGGCGCTGCCGGCGATGGTGCTGGGCCTGGCCCTGATGTGGATGCTGTACGGTGCTGGCGAGGGCCGCATGAAGATGCCGGGCTGGATGCATGCCAAGCTGACGTTCGTGGTGCTGCTGCTCGGCTATCACCACGCCTGCGGTTCCATCCTGCGCAAGTTCGAAAAAGGCCTCAACAAGCGCAGCCACACCTGGTACCGCTGGTTTAACGAGGTGCCGGTGGTGATGCTGCTGGCCGTTGTGGTGCTGGTCGTGGTCAAGCCGTTCTAAGGAGACGAGATGAGTGCTAGCCAGAACAAGGTGGTGCAGTATTTTTTTGCGCCCCATTCGCCATGGACGTACCTGGGTCACGCGCGCCTGATGGCCATCGCCGCGAAGACGGGCGCGCAGATCGACGTGCGGCCCTTTGACCTCGGCAAGGTATTCAGCGTCTCGGGCGGCCTGCCGCTGGCCAAGCGCGCGCCGCAGCGCCAGGCTTACCGCCTGGCCGAACTGGCGCGCTGGTCGGCCTTTTTGCAAGTGCCCTTGAATCTGCAGCCGAAGTTTTTCCCCGTCTCGCCGGAAGCGGCGGCCAAGCTGATCATCGCCACGCGCCTGGCGCATGGCGTGGAAGCGTCGCTGAACCTGGCGCACGCGATCATGCGCGGGCTGTGGGCGGAAGAGCGCAATATCGGCGACGAAGAGACGCTGGTGCAGATTGCCCTCGACGCGGGCTTCGAAGGCCGCCAGTTGCTGAAAACGTCGGAGACGGCCAGCGTGCAGGCGGAATACGACGCCAACACGGAAGCGGCTACCGCCGCCAGCGTGTTCGGCTCGCCGTGGTACATCGTCGAAGGCGAAGGCTTCTGGGGCCAGGACCGCCTCGATTTTGTCGAGCGCGCGCTGGAAAAGTTGTAGGCCGGATTAGCGCTGCGCGCGTCATCCGGCAAGCTCGGTCGGCGGCAGTGCATGTCGGCTTGAATAGTAGTTAGTAACCCCAAAGCGGAACTGGGGGCGGTCCCCGCAGGATCGGGATGTGCCCCACCGGGGCGCATCCCCCCTCAGGATCCGACCCCGGCCTGTTTCAGGGGTCTTCATTGAACGTGTTTTTCAACGGATAAAAGGTATCCTCATTATGGCTTCATATTTTTGCCCATGCCCGCGCGGCATGGAAGCGGCGCTGGCCGAAGAACTGGGCGAGATCGCCCAGGACAGTGCGACCATGAAGGTCCACAACCAGGTGCCGGGCGGCGTCCACTGCTCGGGCGACCTAGTCGATTCCTACCGCATCAACCTGCATTCGCGCATTGCCTCGCGCGTGCTGATGCGGATGGCCCATTCCGGCTACAAGACGGAAAACGACATTTATGACCTGACCCTGGCGCAGCCGTGGGAAGACTGGTTCGGCGTGCACCACACGATCCGCGTCGACGTCACGGCCGTGAAATCCCCGCTGCGCAGCCTGGAATTCACCACGTTGAAAATCAAGGATGCGATCTGCGACCGCTTCCGCGACCAGTTCAACGAGCGTCCCTCGGTCAATACCAAGACGCCGGACATGCGCATCGTCGGTTTCCTCGACGCGCACACGTTTACCGTCTACCTCGATACGTCGGGCGAAGCGCTGTTCAAGCGCGGCTGGCGCGAAGAGACGGGCGATGCGCCATTGCGCGAAAACCTGGCCGCCGGCCTGCTGCGCGTGTCGGGCTGGAAGCCGGGCATGGTGCTGTTCGACCCGATGTGCGGTTCCGGCACCATCCTGGCCGAAGCGGCGCAGATGCTGCAAGGGATTCCTCCGGGCGCCTCGCGCCAGTTCGCGTTTGAAAACTTTCACGACTTCGATCCGGCGCCGTGGAATGCCATGAAAAACGCCATCAAGGCCAATCCGCTGCCAGCCGAACCGACGATTTTCGGCAGCGACATTTCGGGCGACATGGTGGCCATGACGCGCCACAACCTGCGTTGCGCGGGCGTGCGCTTCGAAGTGCCGCTGAAGCAGATCGAGGCGCAGGAAGTCAAGCCGCCGAGCGACGTGCCCGGCATCATGCTGACCAACCCGCCGTATGGCGAGCGTATCGGCGTGCGCGGCGACAGCACCATCCCGGAAGACGAATTGTCGACCTCCTTCTATTCGGCCATGGGCACCACCCTGAAGCAGCGCTTCGCCGGCTGGACCGTGTTCCTCTTCACGGCCGACCTGGGCTTGCCCAAGCTGCTGCGCCTGAAGGAAGCGCGCAAGACGCCATTCTTCAACGGCGCGCTGGAATGCCGCCTGTTCCGCTTCGATATGGTCGCCGGTTACAACCGTAGAGAAGAAGCCAAACCAAAAAACATCTGATTAAACCGACTGCGCATTGCCACTTGCGGCTTGCGATGCTCACCGTACCTTCGTACGGTTGCGCTTCTCGGCCACACCGGCGGGCGCTCGCTACGGTTTTCTCAGATGTTTTACGCGCTAAAAAATGCTGTATCACGCGCGCGGACTCATGCCGGTCCGCGCGCCACTTTGGACCCGCCATGTTTCCCACCCCTCCGGCCGATGTGCCGCCCGACCCGGTCACGCCCGTTCCGCCGCCCACTCCCAGCCACATGGCGCCATTGAGCCGCGGTGCGCTGGCGATGATGCTGGCCGGCCTGTCGATGCTGGGGCCGTTGTCGATCGATACCTATCTGCCCGCGTTTGGCGCCATCCAGGGTTCCCTGCAGGCGTCGCCGCTGGAAGTGCAGCAGTCGCTGACGTTCTACATGCTGGCTTTTGCCGGCATGGTGCTGTGGCATGGGGCGATTTCGGATACCTTCGGCCGGCGCAACGTCATCCTCGTCTCGCTGCTGATGTTCGCCATCGGCTCGCTGGGCTGCGCCTCGGCGCACACGGTGCATTACCTGTGGTTCTTCCGCATCATGCAGGGAGTCTCTGCCGGCGCGGGCGTGGTGATCAGCCGCGCCATCATCCGCGACCTGTATTCTGATGCGGCGGCGGCGCGGTTGCTGTCGCTGGTGACGATGATCTTTTCCATCGCCCCCGCCGTGGCGCCGATCCTGGGCGGCTGGATCGTCATCTGGTTCGACTGGCGTTCGATCTTCCTGTTCCTCGCCCTGTACACGGTGGTGCTGCTGGCGTTCTGCTACTGGCGATTGCCCGAAACCCTGCCGATGGAAAAGCGCCAGCCTTTCAATCCCCGCTTCCTGGCGTCGAGCTATGGCCAGATCCTGCGCTCGCCCCTGTTCCACATCAAGGCTGGCATCGTGGCCCTCAATTTCGCCGGCCTGTTCCTGTTCATCACGGCCGCGCCGGAAATGCTGCCCAAGCAACTGGGCCTGGGGCCGTCGCAGTTCGGCTGGCTGTTCATCCCCTGCGTGAGCGGCATTTTCCTCGGCGCCGCGGCGGCCAACCGCATCGCCGGCAAGGTCACGTTCGCGCGCCAGATCGGCATCGGCTTTACTTTCCTGCTGTGCGCGGCCAGCGTCAATGTCGTGTTCCACCTGTTCCTGCCGCCATCGCTGCCATGGTCGGTGCTGCCGCTGTTCTTCTACACCTTCGGCATGTCGCTGGTGGGGCCGGGCGCCACCCTGCTGGCGCTGGACCTGTTCCCGCACATCCGCGGCACGGTGGCGTCGTGCCAGTCGTTCGCCAGCACCTTGCTGGGCGCGGTGGTGGCTGGCGTGATTTCGCCGCTGCTGTCCGGTTCCGTGCTGTGGCTGGCGTCGGGCCAGCTGGCGTTTACGGGCCTGGCGCTGGCGCTGTGGCTGATTTCCCGCCGCTTCCGCCACCGTTTGCTGGGTTCCCTGAAGGCATAAGTTTCCATCGCAGAACGCTGGATTTATTTCAACTTAATTTTCTATATTGCAAGTAATATCCGGCGCTTATGATAAGATGACTTTTTACCGGCATCCTCTCAGGCAGTCTATTTTTTGGTTACAGGAGTGGAGGATTCCTCTGAACGTGGCCGCGCTTCGCTGCTGAGCGCTCTTCCTTTTTGAACCGGCAATGCCTGATACGATGCATCAATCCGATCAAGATATTCGCAATCGCCTGCTGATTGCCCGCCTGCCGGCCATGCCGCAGATTCTCCTCAAGCTGATCGCCCACCTGCAGGCCGACGATGCGGGCATGCCGGAACTGGCCGCCCTGATCGCCAAGGATGCGGGCATGACCAGCAAGATTCTCGGCGTGGCCAACAGTTCCGCCTACCACCGCCAGGGCAAGGTCGTCAGCCTGGAACAGTCGCTCGTGTCGCTGGGCACGGACATGATCAAGACCCTGGTCATCAGCGAATCCGTGTTCCAGACGTTTAACAGCTTCCCCCATTCCGGCAGCACGGATTTGCGCGCCTTCTGGAAAAGCTCGCTGTCGGCCGCCGTCATGGCGCGCGCGCTGGCCAAGGCCATGGCCTATCCGCACGCGGAAGAAGCGTATCTGGCCGGCCTGCTGCACAACGTGGGCCGCCTGGCCTTGCTGGCCACGGCGCCGAAAGAATATGCCTTCAATTTCACGGCGCGCGACGATGCCGCCCTGTGCGCGGTGGAGCAGCGCACCTTGCAAATCACGCATGCCGAAGCGGGCGCCTGGCTGATCGAACGCTGGCACCTCGATTCCTTCCTGGCCGACAGCGTGCTGTATCACCATGAACCGCTGGCGCGCCTGGAGGCGAGCCATCCCTTGATCCGCATCGTGCGCCTGGCGCATCTGCTGTGCTGCCATGCGGACGACGTGGAGTCGATCACGCAGGCGGCGCGCCTGTGCGCGCTGGACGAGGAGGTGCTGGAGTCCCTGATCGGCAATGTCGCGCGCCAGGTGGAGCAGGCCGCGCAGCACCTGGGCATCGACCTGGCCGGCGCCGACGATATCGCCGTGCCGCCCGCGTTCGCGCCGCCGCCCGTCGATCCGGTGCAGCAGCGCCTGTCCGACGAAGTGCGCAACATGGTCCTCGTTTCCGAAGTGGGGCAGACCTTCGCGCGCCAGCAGGGCGAGACCCATCTGCTCGAAGCCATCACGCGCTCGGCGCGCATCCTGTTCGATTTCGAAACCACCGTCATCCTGCTGCAAAACCCCACCGGGCACGCGCTGGTGGGCGTAGCGGCGGGCGAACAGCAGCAGCGCCTGGCCGGCTTTTCCGTGCCGCTGGCCAGGGGCGGGCCGCTGGCCGCGTCGGCGCTGGCGTGCCAGCCGGCCTTTTTGAAACGCGACATGCCGGCGCTGGGCATCGTCGAGGAACAGCTGTTCCGCATCCTTGGCACGGACAGCCTGGTCTGCCTGCCGCTGGTGGCGGGCCAGCGCAGCCTGGGCGTGCTCATAGGCGGCGTGGCGGCGTGGCAGATACCGGCGAATCAAAAGCGCGAGGGCTTTTTGCGCGCCTTCGGCAACCAGGCCGCCAGCGCGCTGGAAACGGCGATCAGCGCGCGCGGACTGGCGCGGCGCCAGCTCGATCACGTGGCCGAGGAATACCGCGAAGCGTCGCGCCGCGTGGTGCATGAAGTGAATAACCCGCTGTCCATCATCAAGAATTACCTGAGCGTGCTTGATCACAAGCTGGCGAAGCAGGAACCGGTGGCGGGCGAGATGTCGATCCTGAACGAGGAGATCGACCGGGTCGGCCACCTGATCAACGGCCTGGCCGATCTGCAGCCGGTGGCGGCGGGCGGCGTCACCGACAGCGCGCGCGTGGTCGACGACGTGCTGCGGCTGTTCCGCGCCACGCAGTTCCTGCCGGCGCAGGTCGAAGTGGTCACGCGCATGCACGATGCGCCGACCGAGGTGGAAGCCGATGCGGACACGCTCAAGCAGATTCTCCTCAACCTGCTGAAGAATGCCGTCGAAGCCTTGCCCGATGGCGGGCGCATCGAAGTGACGAACCGTGGCCACGTCAACCGCGACCGGCGCCTGTACCTGGAGCTGTGCGTCAGCGACAATGGCGCCGGCTTGTCGCCCGAAGTGCTGGCCAATCTGTTCTCGCCTGTGCACAGCAGCAAGGAGGGCGCGCATCACGGCCTGGGCCTGTCCATCGTGCATGAGCTGGTCACGCGCCTGCATGGCGTGATCGGTTGCCGCAGCAGCAAGGCCGGTACCGCGTTTGAAATCCTGCTGCCCATTCCACAGCCGCAGAGCGCTGCCGCCGCCGCGGCGCTGCCAGCACCCGGCAATACCGCTTTATCTTTGTAACGTCCATGAACTCCTTCGCTACTCCGTTTGACCTGGAAAATAGTCCGCGCATCCTGCTGGTCGACGACGAACCCCGGCTGCTCGCTTCCCTGCACGAATTGCTGAAGGACCGCGGCTACCAGCTGTACACGGCTACCTGCGGCAGCGAAGCGCTGGCGCAATTGTCGAAACTGCGCTTTGACCTGATCCTGCTGGACCTGCGCCTGCCCGACATGAGCGGCCATGAAATCATGGACCACATCAACCGGCGCGGCATCGAAGGCGACGTCATCGTCATGAGCGGCGATGTCGGCATCGAGGCGGCCATCGGCGCGCTGAAACGCGGCGCCTACGATTACCTGCGCAAGCCATACAGCCGCGAGGAACTGCTCAAGACGGTGGAGAACGCGCTGCAAAAGCGCAAGCTGGCGCTGGAAAACGAACGCATCGCGCTGCAGCTGGAAAATTCGGAAAAGATGTACCGCTACCTGGTCGACAGTTCGCCCGACATCATCTACACCTTGAACCACGAAGGGCGCATCACCTTCATCAACGACCGCGTGCACCAGTTGCTGGGCTTTAGCCGCGAAGAGCTGATGGGCAGCCATTACTCGATCCTCGTGCACGACGAAGACCAGGAACGGGCGCGCTATGCCTTCAGCGAGCGCCGCATCGACGAGCGTTCCTCGCGCAACGTGGAACTGCGCCTGAAGTGCCATAGCGGCAGCGGCAGCGACCGCACTTTCAGCAATACGCTGATGACGATTCCGCTCAATTCGATCGGCATGCATAGCCTCGACCACGAAGCGAGGAAGCAGGAGTATTTCGGCACCTATGGCGTGGCGCGCGACATCACGGACCGCAAGCGCGCCGAAGAAGTCATCTCCTATCAGGCTTACCATGACATCCTGACGGACCTGCCGAACCGCATGCTGTTCAAGGACCGCCTGGGCTTGGCCGTGATCCAGGCGCGCCGCAAGCTGACGGAACTGGCCGTGATGTTCATCGACCTGGATCGCTTCAAGCTGGTCAATGATACGCTCGGCCACGTGAAGGGCGACGAACTCCTGCAGCAGGTGGCGCTGCGCCTGAAGGATTGCCTGCGCCGCGGCGATACGCTGGCGCGCCAGGGCGGCGATGAATTCACCATTGTGCTGCCGGAACTGCGCGACCGCCAGGATGCGCGCCTGATCGCCGACAAGTTCCTCGAATGCCTGCACCAGCCCTTCGACCTCGATGGCAACCAGGTGCATATCTCGGCTTCCATCGGCATCGCCATCTATCCGGGCGATGGCGAGACCATCGACGAACTGCTGCGCCATGCCGACATCGCCATGTACCAGGTCAAGGCGCTGGGCAAGAACGGCCACAGTTTTTATCACGAGTCCATGCTCGACGTGTCGCACCAGAAGATCGCGCTCGAGCAGAGCCTGCGCAAGGCACTCGAATTGAACCAGTTGGAGATGTATTACCAGCCGCAAGTGGATGTGACGACGGGCCGCATCGTCGGCGCCGAAGGCCTGATGCGCTGGAACCACCCGCAGCGCGGCTTGCTGACGGCCGGTGAATTCCTGCCCTTCGCCGAGGAAAACGGCTTGATGCTGCCGATCTCCGACTGGATGCTGGGCGCCCTGTGCCGCGACCTGCTGCAGTGGAACGCGGCCGGCGGCGAAGCCGTGCGCCTGTCGCTGAATCTGTCGCCGCAATACCTGGACCGCGGTGACTTTTTCGAGAAGATGCGCGGCGCGCTGACGCGCTACGGCATCGCGCCGGAAAAGATCGAAGTGGAGATCACGGAAAACATCTGCATCCGCAATCCGCAGTACGCGATCGAGCAGTTGAACAAGCTGTGCCAGCTGGGCGTGTCGGTGGCCATCGACGATTTCGGCACCGGCTACTCCTCGCTGTCGTATTTGCACCGCTTCCCCATCCACACCATCAAGATCGACCAGTCGTTTGTGAAGGAAATCCACGACGAGCACGGACACTATCCCGTGATCCTGGCCATCATCTCGATCGCGCGCGGGCTGGGCCTGCACCTGATCGCCGAAGGCGTGGAAACGGAAGGCCAGGCGCGCTACCTGCAGGACAAGGGCTGCACCACGATGCAAGGCTATCTGTACCACCGTCCCATCTCGCTGGGCAGCTTCATCACCGTGCTGCAGGAGCAGGACCGCCTGCTGGCCGGCACGCCGCAGCAACTGGCCATCGAGGCTTGAGCATGCCGCTTGCCGCTCCCCGCTACACGGCTGATTATCTGCGCCTGAAAGGCCTGGCCGAGAAGCGCAATGCGAACGCGCAGCACAGCCTGGGCTTCATGCACTTCAATGGCCAGGGCGCCGAGCAAAGCTATGCGCTGGCCCTGCACTGGTACGGGCTGGCCGCGGCGCAGGGACTGGAACATGCGCAATACAACCTGGGCGTGATGTGTCAGAAGGGCCAGGGCGTGAAGCAGGATTTTGCCCAGGCCGCGCACTGGTACCAGAAGGCGGCCGAGCAGGGCTATGCGGCGGCGCAGTACAACCTGGGCTGGCTGTATGCCAGGGGCCAGGGCATCGGGCAGGACAGCGGCCAGGCCATGCTGTGGTTCAGCCGCGCGGCCGAGCAGGGCGACGCGGGCGCGCAGAACAACCTGGGCATGATGTACGACAATGGCAAGGGCGTGCCGCAGGATTTCGTGCAAGCCATCGCCTGGTACCGCAAGGCGGCGGAACAGGGCTATGCGCGCGCGCAGTTCAACCTGGGCCTGCGCTATGACAATGGCCAGGGCGTGCGCCAGGACCGCCAGCAGGCGACGGCCTGGCTGCGCAAGGCGGCCGAGCAAGGATATGCGCCGGCCCAGTTCAACCTGGCGCTGCGCTATGAAAATGGCGACGTCCTGCCGCAGGACAGCCAGCAGGCGATTGCCTGGTACCGGCGCGCGGCCGAGCAGGGCCATGCCAGCTCGCAGTTCAACCTGGGTTTGATCTATGACAATGGCCAGGGCGTGGCGTGCGACAAGCAGGCGGCGCTGGAGTGGTACGTGAAGGCGGCGGGACTGGGCCATGCTGCGGCCCAGCACAACCTGGGCCTGCATCATGAACACGGCGCGCACGATTACACGCAGGCGCAGGCGTTTTACCGCCAGGCGGCCGAGCAGGGCTTCCCCGCCGCCCAGTATCAGCTGGGCCTTTTGCACGAACATGGGCAGGGCATGCCGGAAGATGCGCAGCAGGCCGTATTCTGGTACCGCAAGGCGGCCGAACAGGGTCACGTGCGGGCGCAGTTCGACCTGGGCCTGCGCCATGAGAATGGCCAGGGCGTGCCGCAGGATCTGGCGCTGGCGCTGGCGTGGTATCGCCGCGCGGCCGAGCAGGATTACGCGCCGGCGCAGTACATGCAGGGCGTGCTGCACGACCGCGACGATGGTCCGGCGCCTGACAGCCAGCTGGCCTGCGCCTGCTACTGCCGCGCCGCCGCGCAGGGCCACAGCTTGGCGCAGTTCGCGCTGGGGCTGCGGCATGACAATGGCCAGGATGTGCCGCAGGATTATGCCATCGCCTGGGACTGGTATGCGCTGGCCGCGCGCCAGGGCCATGCACGGGCCCAGTTCAACCTGGGCCTGATGGCCGCCAGCGGCCAGGGCGGTCCGCTCGATTTGCAGCAGGCGTATATCTGGCTGTCGATGGCGGTGGCGGCCGGTGTGGCTGGCGCGGAAAAATCCCTGCGCCAGACGGCGGCGCGCATGCGTGAAACGGACTTGATCCAGGTGCGCCAGCGCCTCGATGCGCTGGCCGCCTGATTGACCTGCTCATTTAAAAGTCATAGCGCGCGCTGGCGCCCACCGTGCGCGGCTGGCCTGCCGACGCCGCATAGGCATTCGTGCCCACACCCGTCTAGCCGAGGAAATAGCGCTTGTCGAACAGGTTGCGCGCCCACAGCGAGAAATCCCAGCGCGCGTCGCCCTGGCCCACGCGCCAGCCCACGCTGGCGTTGGCCAGGCCATAGCCGGGCAGGCGCGAATAGCGCGAGTTATTGATGTCGCCGAAGCTGTCCGAGCGCAGCGCCAGGTTGGCATTGGCGTACTGTTCCACCTGTGCGCCGAGTTTCTGGCGCCACTGCACGCTGGTGTTGAGGATCCACTTCGGCGCACCGTTGACGCGGTTGCCGGCGATGCCGCGGCTGCCCTTGCCGTAACCTTGCAGGGGATTGAGCGGATTGCCCAGGTCATTGAAGGTTTCGAACGGCGTCGGTCCCGTGCCATTGTCGAAGGTGGCGCTGGTGTAGGCGCCGTTGACGGCCAGTTCCAGCTGGCGCGACAGGCGCGCGCGCGCATCGAATTCGAAGCCCTTGCTGGTCAGGTCGCCGATATTCGTCAGCACGCCGATATAGCTGGCCAGCGGCGCATACGGCACGTTGGTCACACCCTGGTAATCCTTGACCTTGGTGATGAAGACATTCGCGTTGACGGTGAGGCGGCTGTCCAGCCACGCCGTCTTGATGCCCAGGTCCAGGTTGCGCGCCTTTTCCGGCTCGATGATGATGGACTGCACGCCGAAGGCCGAGCCGACGGAGGCAACGCCGTTGACGTTGTAGCCGCCCGATTTTTCGCCCTGGGACAAGGTGGCATAGGTCAGCACATCGCGCTCCAGCCGGTAGCTGGCGTTGAGCAGGCTGGCCACGTTCTTGTCGGTGCGGCTCAATTTGCCGGAATCCCAGAAGGTGAAGATCGGGTAGGCCGTGTACGGTGAAGGATTGCCCAGCGCGTTTTGCACGACGCGGCCCTGCTTGCGTTCGGAGTTCAGGCGCAGTCCCGCGCTCAGGTCCAGTTTGGGGGCGACATGCCAGGTTTCCTGGCCGAATACGGCGTAGCTGTCCGTCTGTGCTTCGCCATGGCCCGACATCAGATTGTTGTTCGGGTAGCCGCCACCCGAGACGGCGGACGCCAGCGGCCCCGTGTCGTAGTGGTTGTAGCTGGCCGTCTTCTGGTGATAAAAGTACGCGCCCAGTACATAATCGTAGGATTTGCCCGTCGGCGAAGCGAGGCGCAGCTCTTGCGAGAACTGGTTTTCATTGGTGCTGAAGCCGCCGGTCAATGCTTTTAAATCGCTGGAGTCGAGGTCATTTTTCGGTTCGAAACGCCAGTCGCGCCAGGCCGTGATCGACGTCAGCGCATAGCTGTCGGCGCCCGTGCCGATCTTCCAGTTCGCTTCCGCCGAGACGGCATTCTGCCGCACCTTGGCTTGCTGTTCCTCGTCGATGCTGACGTTGTAGTCGTAGGGATTGAAGATGACCTTGGTTGCGCCCTTGGCTTGCAGCCACAGACCGTAGTTGGTGGCGTTGGTGGGCAGGCTGCCGCCGGCCGCGCCCCGGTTCAATGGGCCGTAGGCGTACGGCACCAGGGTGCCGGTGCTGGAATCCTCTTCATTGTGTTCGGCGATCAGGCGCAGGCTGAAATCCGGCCCCGGCTTGATCAGCGCCTGCGCGCGCACGCCCTTGCGGTTGATTTCATTGAAGCGGCGTTTGTCCTGCAGGTTCTTCAGCCAGCCATCGTCATGGGTGTCGTAGGCGGCGATGCGCACGGCCACCGTGTCGCTGATGGGGCCCGAATATCCTCCCTTGAACTGGCGGTAGCCGCGCTGGCCCAGCGACACTTCCAGGTGGCCTTCGCGCTCGAAGGTGGGCAGGCGCGTGCTGATATTGAGCACGCCGGCCGTGGTGTTCTTGCCGAACAGCGTGCCTTGCGGGCCGCGCAGCAGGTCGACCTGCTCCAGGTCCAGCAGGTCGAACACGGCCTGGCCGGGACGGCCCAGGAAGACGTTGTCCAGGTAAATGCCGACACTGCCTTCCAGACCCTCGTTGGCCGTGTTGTTGCCGATGCCGCGCACGGCCACGCTGGACTGGCGCGCATGCAAAAATTGCGAGGTGACGTTGGGCAGCGCCTGCTGCAAGTCCTGCACCTGATACAAGCCTTGCGCTTCGAGCTGGGCGCCGCTGACGACGGAAATCGGCGCCGGCACGTCCTGCGCCTTTTCCTGGCGCCGGCGCGCCGTGACGGTGATGCTTTGCACGTCGCCGCCGTCCTGCAAGGCGGGTTCGCTGGCGGCTGGCAGATCATCGGCGCGCGCGGCGCCGAGGGGGGCGAAGACGGCGGCGATCAACAGTGCGCCGGAAGTCAGTGTGAGGGGATGGATTTTCTTGGGCATCGTTAAACCTGTTCTTAGCGTGATGATCGGTGTTTTTTACAATGGCTGCAACTGGTGCTGCGCCACTTTGCCCAGGTCGCGCCGGTAGTAGCGCAGCGCCAGCAGCAAGGTCGTTAACTGCAGCGCGCCGCCGGCCAGCGCCAGGACCAGCAGGGCGTCATTGAGGCCAAAGCGGTTCGACAGCAGGCCCGCCAGCACGGGACCGGGCACGGAGCCGAGCAGGTGCAGGGTGACCACGGCGCAGGTGGCGGAAAAAGGACGGAAGGCCGGGTGCACGAGTTCCTGCGTCATCGCCAGCGGTCCCGTGCCGGCTGCCGAGACGACAAAGGCGCCCGCGATCACGAGGCCGTACTGCCATGCCAGGCCGTGCGCGATGCCAAAGGCGCTGCCCAGCATGATGGTGGCGGCCAGCGAGGCGGCGATGGGGAACCGC
>CAUSDR010000113.1:0-14404 GCA_963530105.1 uncultured Janthinobacterium sp. | reverse complement strand
GCTGTGGATCACGCCGCAGGATGGCGCCGTGCCGCCCCTGTGGGCGCTGGCGGCCGGGCTGGCGGCAGTCGGCGTGCTGGGCGGCAGCGTGAACGGCGCCAGCGGCCGCGCCGTGATGCGCTGGTTCGGCGCCGGCGAACGGGGTTTCGCCATGAGCATCCGCCAGACGGCCGTGCCGCTGGGCGGCGGCCTCGGCGCCCTTGTCCTCCCCAGCCTGGCATCGCGCTACGGCTTCATGCCCGTGTTTGGCGCCCTGGCCCTCGTATGCGCACTGTCGGCGTTTTTTACGTGGCGCTGGATGCATGAGCCCGATTTCTCTGCCGAGGCCGCCACGGGGCCGCACAACGCGTCCACGGGCCTGATTGGGGTCAAGCCACCGCCGCCGCTGCAAGGTCCACTCAAAAACCGCAAGGTCTGGCGCCTGGTGGCCGCCATCGGCTTGCTGTGCGTGCCGCAATTTGCCATTCTCAGCTATGCCACCGTGTTCCTGCACGACCATGGCGGCCTGGGCCTGGCCGCCATCACGGCCGTCATGGTGGCGCTGCAGGCGGGCGCCATGGTGATGCGCATCTGGAGCGGGCGCCACACGGACCGCCACGCGAATCGCCCCGCCTGGCTGCGCGGCTCGGCCCTGGTGGCGTTGGCGTCGTTCGTGCTGCTGGGCATCGCCGCCGGCTGCGTCGCACCCGGCTGGGTCTTGATGACGGCGGTGGCGGCGGCCGGCATCGCCGTGTCCGCCTGGCATGGCGTGGCCTACACGGAACTGGCGACGGAAGCGGGCGGCGCCAACGCGGGCACGGCCCTGGGCATGGCCAACACGGCCGTGTACGCGGGCCTGTTCCTCACGCCGATCGCCATCCCGCACCTGCTGGCGGCCAGCAACTGGCCCGTCGTCTGGTGGCTGGCGGGGCTGGTGGCGCTGGTCGCGCGGCCGCTGTTTCCGAAACCCTAGGGCAAAAGAGAAATGCGGTAAATGCAGCGCATCGCGTTCGTCAGCAAATGCTGCTCGCGCACGATGGTCGCGCCCGGCCCCACCACTTCCTGGAACAGCTGCAGTTCGGAGCGGCAAAAGCCCTGGCAAGTGCGCGCGGCGGCGCAGATGGGGCAGTGGTCCTCGATCAGCAGCCAGTCCTTGCCATCCGCTTCCACGCGCGCCATATAGCCCTCTTCATCACGCACGGCCGCCAGCTGCTGCAAGCGCGTGGGCAAGTCCGGCGCAGAGCACGCCAGCGCATACGCGCCGCGGCTTTCCTCTTCGCGCTGCGTGATCAGTTTATCCAGCCCCGCCTCGCCGAACAGCTGGCGCACCGAGCCGATCAGCTTGATCGTCAGCTGCGCGTGCGTGTCGGGAAAGCGCGCATGGCCCGCCTCGGTCAAGACCCAGTTCTGGCGCGGCCGGCCGGCGCCCGCCTGCGCTTCCTGGCGCCCCTCGATGAGACCTGCCGTCACCAGCTTCTGCACTTGCTGGCGCGCCGCCTCGCCCGTCATGTCCAGGGTCTTGGCCAGGGTGGCCGTGGAGACGGGTCCCTTGGTCTTGATGAAATACAGGATGCGCTCCGTCGTTTGCGGCGCCTCTTGATTATCCAAACGTTTACTTGTGTAATTCATTTCACTCAACTATCATGGGCCTAGTTAACCAACTAATTGCTTGCATAATAGGCCGGTAGCCTCCTGCTGTCGAGGAGTTTCCACGTCCGCATGCCGGCAAGGTACTCTTTTGACAGGATTTTCCCATGCAGCTGCAGCACTCGATCTGGCTATTCCACGCCATCCTCGCCACCGGCCTGGCCACCTGGCTGACCCTTGCCACCCTCAACAACCTGCACGCCTTCCACGGTGCCGTCTGGGCCATCGGCAACACCATGCGCATGGACCCGCTGCGCCAGGACCCGACCATCCAGACGCCGCTGCTGCGCCGCGCCCTCACGTCCCTGGCCTTGCACCGCTTCGCGCTGGGCGTGGTGCTGGCGCTGCAGCTTGCCGCCGCCGTCGCCGCCTGGACGGGCGTGGCGCTGTTCCTCGGCGCGTCCCTGACGGCGGCGCTGCCCTGGCTGAACCTGGCCTTGTGCGCCATGGCCGCCTTCCTGCTGCTGATGCACCTGGGCGGCCTGTGGTTCGGCTACTGGATCGCGCAGGAAGGCTTGCAGACGACGCACCTGGTGCTGCTGCTGTGGACCATCGGCCTGTTCGTTCTCTTTAATTTTCACGTCTAACGCGCAGCGGACCTGACCAGCCTCCGCTGCGCCTCTTGTTCCCTCTTGTTCCCTGTGTCTTATCGCTTTCTTGCCGTAAAGGACTTCATCATGCATACGAAAATCGTCGGCGCTTCCGCGCTGGCCATCACCCTGGCCGTCGCGGGCGCCGCGCTGTACCCGCGCGCCGACTCGCACGCCGCTGCCCGTGCCGCCGATGCCGCCACGCCCGCCACCAAGGTGGCCCTCGTGCCCGTCGTGCTGGGCACGCAGGAGCGCTACTTCGCCGGCGTGGGCGAGCTGGAAGCGGCGCGCCAGGTGCAGGTGGCGGCCGAAACGGGCGGGCGCGTCACGCAGATCCGCTTCGACTCGGGCCAGCGCGTGGCGGCCGGCGCCGTGCTGGTGCAGCTCAATGACGCCCAGGAGCAGGCGGCCCTGCTGCGCCAGCGCGCACAGCTGAAAAACGCGGAAAGCAGCCATGCGCGCACGCTGCAGATGGTGAGCGAAAAAGCCGCCACGCAGGAGCAACTCGACGCGGCGCTGGCCGCGCGCGATGCGGCCCTGGGCGACGTGCGCCAAACGCAGGCGCTGATCGCGCAAAAGACCATCCGCGCGCCATTTGCCGGGCAGATGGGCATCCGCAAGGTGCACGCGGGCCAGTACCTGAACGCGGGCGACACGCTGGCCAGCCTGATCGACACGAGCTCCCTGCTGGTGAACTTCGCCCTCGATGAACAGAGCAGCGCCAAGCTGGCGCCGGGGCAGGCCGTGCAAGTGCTGGTGGACGCCTATCCGGGCGAGACCTTCACGGCGAAGATCAACGCCATCGACCCGCTGGTCGCCCGCTCGCGCATGGTACAGGTGCAGGCGGCGCTGACCAATCCGCATGGCGCCCTCAGGGCGGGCATGTACGCGAACGTGCGCGTGGCCCGTGAAGCGAGCCGGCAGCTGACGGTGCCGGAAACGGCGGTGACCTACAGCGCATATGGCGACACGGTTTTCGTCGCCCGGCAGGAAGGCAAACAGCCGCTCACCGTCCAGCGCGTGGGCGTCAAACTGGGCGAGCGGGCAGGGGGCCGCGTGGCCATCCTCGACGGCTTGCGCGAAGGGCAGCGGGTGGTTGCTTCGGGCCAGCTGAAACTGGCCGACGGCATGGCCGTGCAAGCCGTGGCCAACACCCTGGACGAGGCGAAACGCGCCACGCCCAAGGCCGGTTCGTAAGAGGAGCACGCCGCCATGAAATTCACCGATTTATTCGTGCGCCGTCCCGTGCTGGCGCTGGTGATCAGCACATTGATCCTGATACTGGGCGTGATCGCCATCCTGCAGCTGCCGATCCGCCAGTATCCCATGCTCGAATCATCCACCATCACCGTGAAAACCACGTATCCGGGCGCTTCGGCGGAACTGATGCAGGGTTTTGTGACGCAGCCGATTGCGCAAGCCGTATCGTCGGTGGAAGGCATCGATTACCTGACCTCGTCGTCGGTGCAGGGCAGCAGCACGGTCACCGTGCGCATGGAACTGAACCGCGACTCCACGCAAGCCTTGACGGAAGTCATGGCCAAGGTCAACCAGGTACGCTATAAATTGCCGGAGGGCGCGTTTGACCCCGTCATCGAGCGCGCGGCCGGCGATTCTTCGGCCGTCGCGTACGTGGGCTTTGCCAGCGAGAGCGTGTCCGCGCCCGCGCTGACGGATTACCTGGCGCGCGTGGTGCAGCCGATGTTCGCCACCATCGACGGCGTGGCGAAAGTCGACGTGTACGGCGGCCAGCAGCTGGCCATGCGATTGTGGATCGACCCGGCAAAACTGGCCGCGCGCGGGCTGACGGCGGCCGACGTGGCCGATGCCGTGCGGCGCAATAACTACCAGGCGGCGCCCGGCAAGGTGAAGGGGCAGTTCGTCGTCTCGAACATCAGCGTCAACACGGACCTCACCAGCGTGGCGCAGTTCCGCGACATGGTCGTCAAGAAGGGCGGCGATGACAAGGACAGCAGCGCCCTCGTGCGCCTGAAGGACGTGGGCACGGTGGAACTGGGCGCGGCCGCGACAGAGACGAGCGGCATCATGGACGGCGTGCCGGCCGTGTACCTGGGCCTGTCGCCCACGCCGGGCGGCAACCCGCTGGTGATCGTCGACGGCATCAGGAAACTGCTGCCGGAGATCCAGAAGACCCTGCCGCCCGGCGTGAAAGTCGAACTGGCGTTCGAGACGGCGCGCTTCATCCAGTCCTCCATCGACGAGGTGGCGCACACCCTGCTCGAAGCGCTGCTCATCGTCGTCATCGTCATCTACCTGTGCATGGGTTCCCTGCGCTCCGTGCTCATTCCCGTGGTGACGATCCCGCTGTCGATGCTGGGCGCGGCGGCGCTGATGCTGGCCTTCGGCTTCAGCATCAATTTGCTCACTCTGCTGGCGATGGTGCTGGCCGTCGGCCTGGTGGTCGATGACGCCATCGTCGTGGTGGAAAACGTGCACCGGCATATCGAGGAAGGCAAGACGCCCGTGGCGGCCGCGCTGGTGGGCGCGCGCGAAGTGGCCGGCCCCGTGATCGCCATGACGATCACGCTGGCCGCCGTGTATGCGCCGATCGGCATGATGGGAGGTCTCACCGGGGCGCTGTTCAAGGAATTCGCGCTGACCCTGGCCGGCGCCGTGGTGGTGTCGGGCGTGGTGGCGCTGACCCTGTCGCCCGTGATGAGCTCCCTGCTGCTGCAGCCGAAACAATCGGAAGGGCGCATGGCGCGCGCCGCCGAGCACTTCTTCGACGGCCTCACCAGCCGCTATGCGCGCCTGCTGGACCGCTCGCTGCACCACCGCTGGCTGAGCGCCGGTTTCGCCGCGCTGGTGATGGTCAGCTTGCCGTTCTTATACCTGCTGCCGCAGCGCGAACTGGCGCCGGCGGAAGACCAGGCCAGCGTGCTGACGGCCATTAAAGCGCCGCAGCATGCCAACCTCGATTACGTCGAGCGCTTCTCGTACAAGCTCGATGAAATCTACAAGAATATCCCGGAAACGGACTCGCGCTGGATCATCAATGGCGGCGAAGGGCCGGCGTCTAGCATCGGCGGCATCAACCTGACGCCATGGGCCGAACGCGCGCGCAACGCGGCCGTCATCCAGGCCGAATTGCAGCACGCCGTGGGCGACGTGGAAGGCACCAGCATCTTCGCCTTCCAGCTGGCGCCCCTGCCGGGATCGAGCGGCGGCTTGCCCGTGCAAATGGTGCTGCGCAGCGCGCAGGATTACGCCACCCTGTTCCGCACCATGGAAGACGTCAAGCAGCGCGCGCGCGCCAGCGGCCTGTTTGCCGTCGTCGACAGCGACCTCGATTACAACAACCCCGTCGTCAAGGTGCAAGTGGACCGCTCCAAGGCGAACAGCCTGGGCGTGCAGATGCAGGACATTGGCGAATCGCTGGCCGTGCTGGTGGGCGAAAATTATCTGAACCGTTTCGGCATGGATGGCCGCGCCTATGACGTCATCGCGCAAAGCCCGCGCGAACAGCGCTTGACGGCGCAAGCCCTCACGCAGCAGTACGTGCGCGCCGACGATGGCAGCCTGCTGCCCCTGTCCGCCGTCGTCTCCGTGACGGAGCAGATCGAGCCAAACATGCTGACGCAATTCAACCAGCAAAACGCGGCCACCTTCCAGGGCGTGCCGGCGCCCGGCGTGACCCTGGGCGACGCCGTCGCCTTCCTCGACGGCGTGGCGAAAACCCTGCCGCCCGGTTTCAGCTATGACTGGCAATCGGACGCGCGCCAGTTCGCCACGGAAGGCAATGCGCTGCTGCTGGCCTTCCTCGCCGCCGTCGTCGTGATCTACCTAGTGCTGGCGGCGCAATATGAAAGCCTGACGGACCCGCTGATCATCCTGATCACCGTGCCGCTGTCCATTTGCGGCGCCCTGATTCCGCTGGCGCTGGGCTACGCCACCGTCAACATCTACACGCAGATCGGCCTCGTGACCTTGATCGGCTTGATCAGCAAGCACGGCATCCTGATGGTGGAATTTGCCAACGAATTGCAGCTGCATGAACAGCTCGACCGCGTCAGCGCCATCCGCAAGGCGGCGCAGATCCGTTTGCGCCCGATCCTGATGACGACGGCGGCCATGGTGGTGGGCCTGGTGCCGCTGCTGTTCGCTTCCGGCGCAGGCGCCAACAGCCGCTTCGGCCTGGGCGTGGTGATCGTCTCGGGCATGTTGATCGGCACCTTTTTTACCCTGTTCGTGCTGCCCACCGTGTACACCTTCCTCGCCCGCCGCCACGCGGCCGATGATGCCACGCCGCGCGCGCGCGATTTGTCGCACGCGCTGAAAGAATCCCCATGAAAAATTACCGCTATCTCGTCGCCCTTTTCCCCCTGCTGGCCGGCTGCGCCGTCAGTCCCGCCTATGTCACGCCGGGCACGCCCGCCATCGCCCTGGCCAGCCCGCAGCACACGCAATTTTCACCCGGCGCGCCCCAGTCTGCCCAGGCCGACTGGTGGACGTTCTTTGACGACGCGCGCCTGTCGCGGCTGATCGCCAGCGCGCTCGAACACAACCTCGATATCGCGCAGGCGCAAGCCAGTCTGCTGGCCGCGCGCGCCATCTTCGACGAACGCCGCCTCGATGAACTGCCCGCCGTCACGGGCCAGGCGGGATGGCAGCGCAGCGTCCGGCAAGACACGCCGGACAGCCGCGCCGCCACCGCGCAGACGCGCGTGGGTTTCGACGCGCAGTGGGAGATCGACCTGTTCGGCCGCCTGGCGCATGTCAGCCGCTCGGCGCAGGCGCGCGCCGGCGCGGCGCAGGCCGATTTGCGGCAAGTGCAGCTGACGATCTCTGCCGACGTGGCGCGCAATTACTACGAGGCGCTGGGCTATCAGCACGACCTGGCGCTGACGCAGGCGCAGGTGCGCAGCTGGCGCGATACGGTAGCCCTGATCGACGCGCGCATCCGCGCCGGCAGCGGCTTGCCGGAAGAGCGCCATAACGCGCTGGCCAACCTGGCGCGCAGCGAGGCGGCCATTCCCCCCTTGCAGGCAGGCTTGCGCCAGGCGCAGTACCGGCTCGATGTGCTGGGCGGCCAGCGTCCTGGCACGGACACGGCGGGCGCCATCGCGCTGGCCGCCACGCCGCGCCAGGAAGCGCCGCTGGCGGGCCAGCTGCCGCTGGGCGACGTGAATCAGCTGATCAAGCGGCGCCCCGACGTGGTGCGCGCCGAACGCCTGCTGGCCGCCTCCAGCGAAGACGTGGGGGCGGCCACGGCCGACCTGTATCCGCGCCTCAGTCTCGGTGGTTTTTTAGGCTTCTTTGCGCTGCGCGGCAGCGGCGTCTTCGACGGCGGCGCGCGCGCCTTCGAGGTGGCGCCATCCGTCAGTTATCCGGCCTTCCGCCTGGGCAGCGCCAAGGCGCGCCTGCGCGGCACGCAAGCCGAGGCGCAAGGCGCGCTGGCGCGCTATGCACAGGCCATGCTGACGGCGCAGGAAGAGGTGGAAAACGCCGTCACGCAGCTGGCGGAAAACCAGGCGCGCCTGGCGTCCCTGCTGCAGTCGGCGCGCCACGGCAGCGCGGCGCTCGGCATCGCCAGCACGCGCTATGCGGGCGGCGCCGGCAGCTACCAGGCGGTGCTGGAAAACCAGCGCGCCTTGTTCGATATCCGGCGCGAAGCGCTGCAGGCGGAAACGGCGTCCTACATCAATGCGATCGCCCTGTACAAGGCGCTGGGATGGGGGCACACTATGTAGCATTTTTCGATCAAGGGGAGATGCGATGTTCTCGCAAGGCAGCTGGCTCAATGCGCCGGAAAAGTTCACCCGCGAGGCGGCGCAATTGCGCGTCACGACGGACGACAAAACCGATTTCTGGCGCAAGACCGCTTATGGTTTTATCCGCGACAACGGCCACTTTTTCGGCACTGAAATCGACGGCGATTTTACGGCGCAGCTGCACGTGGCGGCGCAGTATGCAGCGCTGTACGACCAGGCCGGATTGATGGTGCGCATCGATGCGCAAAACTGGATCAAATGCGGCGTCGAATTTTCCGACGGCCAGCTGCTGCTCAGCTCCGTGCTGACAGTGGAACACTCCGACTGGGCCGTCAGTGCCGCGCCGCCCATGCCGGACGGTTTCTGGCTGCGCGTGACGGTGGAAAAAGGCGTGATCCGCGTGCAGTATTCGACCGATGGATTACGCTGGCCGCTGCTGCGCCTGGCGCCGTTTCCCGTGGCCGCGCGCTACCTGGCGGGCCCCATGTGCTGCACCCCGGAACGCGCGGGCCTGGAGGTGGTCTTTTCGCAGTGGTCCATCGGCCCGGCGCTGCAAAAAGACTTGCACGATTTGAGCTGATTTTGCGGGCCAGCGACGTGCCGGTTTTTATGCCGGCATTCGTGCCATTTTGTGCCGGCGCTCCTGCCTTTATGTGCCGGCGTTCCTGCCTTTTTATGCCTGCGTCCGTGCCCGCTTTCATGCCTGCGTTCGTGCTTTTTTACGCCGGCGTTCGTGCTGATTTTCGTACCGCTTCATTCGTGCTGATTGAGCGAGCGGTGCACGTCTTTCGACTCGTTGCGGCCCGGCCTGTCATCGGCCAGTTTTCCCGCTTCGCTGCGCGGCTGCTGGGCAACTCCCTTGACGTGCTCGCGGTGCTCCGGCTGTCCCAGGGTGGGCAGGTTTGCCTGCTCCACGGCGTCGGGGTGATTCTGCGGCGTGATCACGTTGTTCGCCCAGTGTCCGCTGGCGACATTGCCGCTGGCAGGCTTGCCGCCCCCCTGGTTGGCGTAGACGTCGCCGTCCGCTTGCGCGGCATCGGTCTTGTCCATGCGGCGGTGATTGTCTTGTTCCGTGGAAGTGGAAGGAATATCGTTCATCGCGCTTCTCCTGTTAACGGTGACTAAAACCCCATCTTGTCCGCAAAAACGGCAACGCACAGCCAGCGCACGGCTTGCCTGCCTGTAGGAAAATACCGCGCGCCCTGGCACCTTACACAGGCGCCGATGCCACCCACGTTTCGTGCAAATGGCGCCACAGCAGGGTGCCAGCCGGTGTCGTGTCATACACGACGGTGGACCATCGCTGCGTGTTTTCGCCGCCGGGCAGCGACTGCAATTCGCGGTACGTCACGCAGGCGCCGGCGGCGCTTTCCTGGATTACAACGAGGTCGGAAATGTGCATCTGCAAGCCCGGGCGGCTGCCGCCGGCGGCTTGAAAAAACGCCGTCAATCCGGCCGCATCGAGCGGCTTGCCGCCGGGCGAAATCATCGTGAAATGCGGGGAAAAACGCGCCAGCAAGGCGGCGCAATGTTCAGGTGCCGTGGCCTCGCCGCTTAGCCATTGCCGGATCAGCACATGGGTGGCAAGCACGTCGTCAAAATAGCGGTTTTTATCGTTCATTTTTTACCTTCCTGAGGGTGAGAAAACAGGCTTAATACGGCGCGGTTGTCGAGGCGCGCGCACAGCATCAAGGGCAGCACGCAGGTGCTGGCCGCAAGGGCGAAACACCAGTGAAAAACCTGCGCCGCGCGCGCCTGCAGGGCGGGGTCGTCCAGCGCCGCAATGCCGTGCGCCGCCAGCAGGCTGTTGAGCAGTACGCTGAGCAGGGCGACGCCCAGGCAAAAGCCCAGTTGGCGGTTGATATTCCACACGGCGCTGGCCTGGCTCAGCTGCGTATCGGGCGTGCGCAAAAAGGCCGTGCTTTGCGCCGTGCTGCTGCACAAACCGCCGCCAAATCCCATCACGGCATATGCGCCGGCCAGCCAGAATAACTGCTCCGCCGCGTCCACGCGCAGCAGCATCAGCATGCCCGCCGACTGCAGCAGCGCGCCAGCGATGAACAGCGGCCGCGGCCCCACGCGCCGGTAGCGCTTGCCCGTCAGCGCAATGGCGCCAAACGAGGCCACGGCCCACGGCAGCATCAGGGCGCCCGCCGTCGAGGCGGACATGCCCAGCACGCCCTGCAGGTACAGCATGGCCAGCAGGCTCACGCCCATGAAGACGCCGGGCACCAGCAGGTACATGAGCATGGCAATGCGCAGCAGCGGCTCGCCGGCCAGGCGCAGGTTGAGCAGCGGCGCGGACTTGCGCAGCGCGTCGCGCACATAGCCCCAGGCGCAGGCAGCGCCCAGCGCCAGCACGCCGGCGCCGGCCCAGGCGTCGCCTGGCGTGCCCAGCATGGTCAAGCCCAGCAACAGCAGCAGGATGGCCACGCAGCCCGCCAGCAGGCCGCCCACATCGAGCCGGGGGACCGCGCCGGCAAGACGCGGCGGGTCGGGGCGCAGCCAGCAGGCCGCCAGCAGCAGCGCCAGGGCGGCGAAGGGCACGTTCAGGTAGAAAATCCAGCGCCACGACAGGCTGTCGACGATTACGCCGCCCAGCGCGGGCGACAGGGCCGGCGCCAGCAAGCCCACCAGCATGATGACGGACGACAGGCCGGGGCGTTCCGCAGGCGGATACAGTTGGTACGTCATGCTTTGCCCCAGCGGAATCAGCAGTCCGCCGCCCAGGCCCTGCACGCAGCGCCAGGCGATCAGCGCCTCGATCGACGGCGCCAGGCCGGCGCCCACGCTGGCGAATAAAAAAGTTAGCAACGAAGCCACAAACACCGTTTTGCTGCCATAATAGGCAGCAAGCCAGGCGCTGGCGGGAATCACGATGGTCAGGCCGAGGATGTAGCCGGTGCTGATCCAGCCCAGCTGCGCCACCGATGCGTGCAAGCCGTGGCCGATGTCGGGGTAGGCCACGCTGGTGATGAACATGTTGATCAGGTCAACGAAAAACCCCAGCAGATAGATGGCTGCGACCTTTTTGCGGTAGTCCATGGTGCTCCGAATGGCAAACGGCCAGCTTAAGCGCCACAGGCCATTTGCGTAACGGGCCAGCCCCGATTACACTGTCAAACATATTTTGACAAACCCGTGGAACACGCATGTATCCTCATTCTCATCTATGATCAGCCTGGATCGCCTGGGTATTTTTACCGCCATCGTCGACGCCGGTTCGCTGACGGCCGCCGCCGCCGTGCTGGGCCAGAGCAAGGCCGTCGTCAGTTTTAACTTGAAACAGCTGGAAGCGGAACTGGGCGTGTCGCTGCTGACGCGCAGCACCCGCAGCCTGGCGCTGACGGACGTGGGACGGCGCTTTTATGAAGACTGCCAGCGCGTGCTCAGCGAAGCGCATGGCGCCATCGAGACGGCGCGCCAGGGCCACGAGGGCTTGCGCGGCACCCTGCGCCTGACCACCACCGTCGAATACGGCAGCCGCACGGTAATCCCCGCGCTGATCGCCTTTGCCGCCGTCCACCCGCAGCTGCAGATCCAGCACGCGTCGTCGTCCTCGCACGAAGACTTGATCGCCGGGCGCTACGACCTGGCCATCCGCATGGGTTCACTCAACGATTCGAGCCACCGCGCCGCGCTGATCGAGCCATACGCGATCTGGCCCGTGGCCTCGCCCGCCTACCTGGCCAGCCTGCCCGCCAGGGAAATCGCCAGCCTGGACGACTTGCAGCGCGCGCGCTGGCTGGCGCACAGCCGCCTCAGTTCGCCCCTGCGCTGGGACGTGCAAACGCCCGACGGCCCGGCCGCCTTTGCCGCGCAGGACGACGCCGCCATCCATTCCGACTCCGCTTCGGCGCTGCTGGGCTTTGCGCTGGGCGGCTGCGGCGTGGCCCTGCTGCCGCAATGGCAGGTGGAAGGCGAGGTGCGCGCGGGCCGCTTGCGCCACCTGCTGCCCGACGTCGCCTTCCCCGAGCAGGGCGTGTATGCCGTGTATGCGAATACCCAGCATATCCCGGAAAAAGTGCGCGCCTTTATCGACTTCCTGCGCGCGTTTGTCGGCGCGGCGGACTGAGGTTTCACGTGGCGCCGTGACGTCCATATCACCCTGCAAACAGTTGCGAAGACAATGATTTCCGAAGGGCAAACGGGCGCCCGTTTCGATTTTCACGGCCTACACTGGAAGGACGTTGTTCATCGATTGGAGACCATCATGGCACACACTTTGGCAGCAGTGTTCGCCCAGCGCGACATGGCCGAGCATGCACGGCAAGACTTGATCACCGCTGGCCTGCCCAGCGCCAACATCCGCCTGCACGATGCGGGCAGCGACATGGGAGCAGCAGCGGAAGAGGCGCGCCGCGACGACGGCGACAGCCTGCTCGACAGCGTCAAGCATTTCTTTTCCGACCTGTTCGGCAGCCACGCCGACCGCCACGTCTATGCGGAAGCCGTGCGGCGCGGACATATCGTGCTGACCCTGGAAGACGCCAGCGACGCCGACATCCAGCGCGCCACCGACATCGTCGAGCGCTACGCGCCCATCGATATCGACGCGCACGCCGAGCACTGGCGCGCCGGTGGCTGGCAAGGCGCCCCGCAGCAGGACAGGCCGATGATGCACCAGGGCGCCGGCATGCAGTCGGCATCCGGCGCCTCGTCGCAGCAGGGCAGCGGCGGCCATCCCGGCGCGGCGTCCACGGCATCGCAGCAATTCGCCGGCGGGCCGCCGCCGTCAGATACGGATGTGGAGACGGGCGCGGGCGCCACCGTGCGCCACTATCCCAGCGCCGACAACCTGCCCGGCACCAGCTACGACGACGAGCAGTACTACCGCAGCCACTGGAGCAGCCAGTACGCGGCCAGCGGCGCGCGTTTCGCCGACTACGACCCCGCCTACCGCTATGGCCACTCGATGGCGAGCAGCGACAGCTACCGGGGACAAAGCTGGGAACAGGTGGAACCCGAACTGCGCAGCAACTGGGAACACACGTATCCGCAATCGGCATGGGACGACTTCAAGGCGGCCGTCAGGCATGGCTGGCAACGCATCACGTCCTGAGCCTGGACTCGATGCCGGCGCCGTCAGCGCCCCTCGTGCGTGAGCTTGAGGAAGTGATTCAGGATGTGGAAGTGGTCTTCGAAGAATTCCTCTTCCATGGCCGGCAGGGCGGACACCGGCACCCACTGCGCCAGCGCCGCGTCGTCGGCGGCCGTCACGGCCGGCAGCTGGCGCGTCTTCAAGTCAAAGTAATGCGCATGCGTGATGGTGCGCCCGCGCTGGCTGCGGTCCGGATGGTCGAACACGGCCACACCGACCAGCGCCTCGACCAGGGTGGGCGCCAGCACGCCCAGCTGCGTTTCTTCCGCCAGTTCGCGGATGGCGCCCTGCAGCAATCGCTCGCGCGGCTCCAGGAAGCCGCCGGGCAGCGCCCACAGGCCCATGCCCGGATAGCCGCCACGGCGCACGAGTAAAACGTGGCCGCCCGTCTGCACCAGCGCGTCGACGGTGCTGAAAATGGGGGGGTACGGCGCCACGCGCCAGCGCGCTTTATAGGCTTCGATGGCGCGGTATTCCTGCACCAGCGGCGCGTACCACGGCAGCAGGGTCCACGCTTTTACATACTGGCTGATGGCGGCGGGCAGCAGCTGCGCCACGGCGCTCAGCGACACGTCGACATTTTCAGCCTCGAACAGCACGTTGCGGATCGCCGTGGCGCCGATGGGCGCACCCGCATCGATCTCCAGGTTCAGCAACTGCCAGTGGGGGAAGTGGTGCAGATAATAGCTGGTGGCGTCCTTGAAGCAGGCCACCAGGGTCACGCGCTGGGCGCGCGGCACGGCGCCCGCCACGGCGCGCCGCACGGCGTCGGCCCACAGGCCGTCATCGTAGTAATCGCGCACGGCCACGTAATGCACGCGCGCGCGCTGCGCCTCGGGCAGGGTGGCGCCGATCATGGCGGCCCGCTCCTGCCACGTAAACGGGTTCTTCGGGCTGCGCGCATGGAAGGCGGAACCGAGCACCACCACCACATGGGCGGCCGTCGTCAGCGCCGTTTGCAGCAAGCCCGCATGGCCATTGTGAAAAGGCTGGAAGCGGCCGATCAGGATGGCCGCGTCGGCTGGATAGGCGAGTGTCATGCGTCGTCTCCGGTGGGGTAGTGGGCGGCGATCGGCAATTGCCGGCCGCTGCCAAAGGCGCGCGCACGCACGCGGATGATGGGCGCCGCCTGGCGCCGCTTGTATTCATTGCGGGCGACCATGCCGAGGATGCGCGTCACCAGGCGCTTGCCGTCGTCCGTCTGGCGCAGCTGCGCGACAAAGGCCGACGCCTGCGCGCTTTCGGCCGCCGGCAGGCGCCGGCCCTCGATATGCCACTTCAAAATCTCATCGAGCACGGGATACGGCGGCAGGCTGTCCGTGCCGCCGTATCCCGTGCTCGATGAGATTTTGAAG
>CAUSDR010000112.1:0-14411 GCA_963530105.1 uncultured Janthinobacterium sp. | reverse complement strand
CACCAGCAGCAACAGCGCGGCCAGCAGCCAGGTTTCCGGGCGCCTGTGCGCGGGGAGGTCGCGGCGCGCCTGGCGCGCGGCGCCGTCGACGATGATGCGCGCCAGTTCCGAGCCGTGCTGGCGCGTGCGCAGGGCGTCGAACTGCTGCTGCGTCAAGCTGCCTTGCCTGAGCATGTCGCGCAGGGCGGCGATCGGCGAGGCCAGCAGGCGGTCCGTGGGCAGGCTGGCGTGGGCGGCGTCGCGCTGCCACTGGTCGATCAGGTTTTCCTCGTAGAGGGTGTCGACGGCCTGGCGGTTGACCTGCCGCAGCGCGTCGGCGGCCAGTTGCTGGCGTTCCTGCAGGGCCGCGCCGGCATGCTGGCGCGGCAAATCGCGCACCCTTGCCAGGAAGGCGTCCTGCGGCAGCAGGTCCGTGCGCAGCAGCCAGGCCAGGGTGTCGGCGGGACCCGCACCGGGCGCCAGGCGCGGCATGTCGGCATCGTCTTCCTCGTCCAGGGCGAGGATCTCCAGTTCAGCCATGGCCTCGTCGAATTCCGTGGCGGTGATCAGGCCAAGCTGGCGCAGTGCGGCAAGGGAGGGATGGGGGTGGGTAGTCATGGGCGGCAAGCTTGTCAGGGAGGCAGCATGGTAGCGCAATGCCCATTTTTCCGACGCGCGAAAAACAGCAGGGCCGGAGCGGAGATGTTCCGCGCCGGCCCTGCCGTGTGCCACGAAGGGGAATCAGTGCTTCAGGCCGCGCCAGCCGATGTCGCGGCGGTATTGCGCGCCGTCGAAGTGGATTTTTTCCACCGTTTCATATGCCTGCTTCTGCGCCATCTTGATGCTGTCGCCCAGGCCGACCACGCACAGCACGCGCCCGCCGTTGGTGACCAGGCGCTCGCCTTCGATGCGGGTGCCCGCATGGAAAGTGACGGCATCCGGCGTTTCAGCGGGAATGTCGCCGATCGGCGTGCCTTTTACCGGGTCGTCCGGATAGCCGGCGGCGGCCATCACCACGCCGACGGCCGTGCGGCGGTCCCATTCCAGTTCCACGGCATCGAGCGTGCCGTTGACGGCGTGTTCCATGACAGTGACCAGGTCGGTTTTCAGGCGCGCCATGATGGGCTGCGTTTCCGGGTCGCCCATGCGGCAGTTGAATTCCAGCGTCTTCGGCGTGCCCTTGTCGTCGATCATCAGGCCCGCGTACAGGAAGCCCGTGAACGTGATGCCATCCTTGGCCATGCCCTGGATGGTCGGCACGATGATTTCGCGCATGACGCGCGCATGCATGGCCGGCGTGACGATGGGCGCCGGCGAATACGCGCCCATGCCGCCCGTGTTCGGGCCCTGGTCGTTGTCCTTCAGGCGCTTGTGGTCCTGGCTGGTGGCCAGCGGCAGGATGTTCTTGCCATCGCACATGACGATGAAGCTGGCTTCTTCGCCGGCCAGGAATTCCTCGATGACGATGCGCGCGCCGGCGTCGCCGAACTGGTTATCGGACAACATCATGTCGACTGCCTGGTGGGCTTCTTCCAGCGTCATGGCGACGACCACGCCCTTGCCGGCGGCCAGGCCGTCGGCCTTGATGACGATGGGTGCGCCCATGGCGTCGACGTAGGCATGCGCCGGGGCGACGTCGGAGAAGGTCTGGTAGGCAGCCGTCGGGATGCCGTGGCGCTGCATGAAGGCCTTGGCGAAGTCCTTCGACGATTCCAGCTGTGCCGCTTCCTTCGTCGGGCCGAAGATTTTCAGGCCGCGCGAGCGGAACAGGTTGACGATGCCGGCCGCCAGCGGCACTTCCGGGCCGACGACCGTCAGGCCGATGTGTTCCTGCTGAACGAAATCGGCCAGCAATTGCGGGTCGCTGATGTCGAGATTGACCAGGCGCGCATCGCGCGCGGTGCCGCCATTGCCCGGCGCGACATACACCATCTGTATGCGTTCGGACTGGGCCAGTTTCCAGGCCAGGGCGTGTTCGCGGCCGCCAGAGCCGACTACCAGAATTTTCATAGGGACCGTTCGTTCAGTGTGGGTTGCAGGGCGGCGGTGCCGCCCTTGAGGTGTAATGCTTGCTTGTCGACCTAGTTCTCAATGAGTGCGTTGGTAAACACTTCCTGCACATCGTCCAGCAATTCCAGCGCATCGATCAGCTTTTGCATCTTGATGGCGTCTTCGCCCGTGTACACGGTTTCCGTCGCCGGTTTCATGATGACTTCGGCCACTTCGGCCTTGAAGCCGGCCGCTTCCAGCGCTTCCTTGACGGCGGCGAAATCGTGCACGGGAGTCACGACTTCAAAGCCACCTTCCTCGTCGGCGATGACGTCGTCGGCGCCCGCTTCCAGGGCCGCTTCCATCAGCTTGTCTTCATCCGTGCCCGGCGCGAACAGCAGCTGGCCGCAGTGCTGGAACATGAAGGCGACGGAGCCTTCGTTGCCCATGTTGCCGCCATTCTTGTTGAAGGCGTTGCGTACCTCGGCCACCGTGCGTACCTTGTTGTCGGTCATGCATTCGACGATGACGGCCGCGCCGCCCACGCCGTAGCCTTCGTAGCGCACTTCTTCATAGTTGGCGCCATCGACGCCGCCGCTGCCGCGGTTGATCGCGCGCTGGACGTTATCTTTCGGCATGTTCGCATCGGCGGCCTTGTCGACGGCCAGGCGCAGGCGCGGATTGGTGATGGCGTCGGCGCCGCCCATGCGGGCCGCGACCGTAATTTCCTTGATCAGGCGCGTCCAGATTTTGCCGCGCTTGGCATCGGTGGCAGCCTTTTTATGCTTGATATTGGCCCATTTGCTATGTCCTGCCATGTCGAATCTTCCTTAGACGGGTGTTCAATTGTGGCCGACATTTTAGCATATCGCCCCCTTGCGAAGCGGCATGGCCCCGTCATCAAGCCGACACATTTTGTTGTTAAAGTGACGCGCTTTCATGTTATGCATCATCCCACCACTCGAATAATCAAGATTAAGGGCGCGACATCATGGCAAGTCAAATGGATAGACGGCAGTTTCTGAAATTGGGCGGCTTCATCACGGTTTCCGTGGCCACCGTCGGCCTCGCCGCCTGCGGCAGCACCGATTACAGCGACCCTGGCGTGCCGCTGGCCAGCGGCAGCGACTGGAAATTCCCGCAAAGCGTGGCCTCGGGCGATCCGCGCGCCGACAGCGCCATGCTGTGGACGCGCGTCGTGCCCGCCAGTTTCGACGCCGTCGCGCCCGCCGTGGCCGGCAAGGAAGAGGTCGCCGTTCGTCTGATCGTCAGCGCCGCCGACAATACGGCCGCGCTCGGCAGCAATCGCGCACTGGCCGGCACGCCCATCGTCGACGCCAAGCTGCCCTTGAAGGCCGATTTCGACAACACCCTGCGCCACAAGGTGACGGGCCTGCAGCCGGGACAGGTATATTTTTACCAGTTCATCGCCGGCGACGTGCGCTCCAACGTAGGCCGCTTCAAGACGGCGCCCGCCGCCACGGCCGACGTATCGCAGCTGCAGTTCGCCTACCTGACGTGCCAGGACTGGAGCATCAACCACTGGGGCGCGCTGTCGCACATCGCCGCCAATGAAAGCCTGGATTTCATCGTCCACCTGGGCGACTACATCTATGAAACGGTGGGCGAGGCGTTCCAGAGCGGCGCCGTGGAAAGCCGCCACGACCAGCTGAAACTGCCCGACGGCACCTTCAAGAGCGGCACGTCCGGCGCCAAATACGCCACCACCGTGGCCGACTACCGCTACCTGTACAAGAAATACCGCACCGATGCGCGCCTGCAAGCCGTGCACGAGCGCTTCGCCTTCATCGCCATCTGGGATGACCACGAATTCACGGACGACGCCTGGCAGGACGCTTCCACCTATGAAGGCATCGTGGCGGCCGACGGCAGCGACCTGCACCAGCCGGCCCGCCGCCGCAGCGCCAACCAGGCGTGGTTCGAATACATGCCGGCCGACGTCACGTTTGACGCCGCCGCGACGACGTTCCAGAATATCCAGATCTACCGCGATTTCCAGTTCGGCAAGCTGATGCAGCTGGTGATGACGGACGAGCGCCTGTACCGCGCCGACCATGCGATCCCCGAGGCAAGCATCAATCCCGCCACGGGCAAGCCGCTGGGCAGCATCGGCAGCCGCTACCTGGTGCCGCAGCCGCTGTTCGACAGCGTGGAAGGGCAAAAAATGGCTGCCGCCAGCAAGGCGGGCGCCGATCCGCTGGCCGTGGTCGGCATGCTGGGCACCACCCAGCGCGACTGGTGGAAAAGCAAGATGAAGGCAGCCACGTCCACCTGGAAACTGTGGGGCAATGAAGTGTCCTTGCTGCGCATGGGCTTGAACGGCACGGACGCCATCGCCACCCTGGTGGCCCTGAGCGCCATGTCGACCGTGGGCAAGGCCATTGCCAGCACCTTGCCACTGGTGGGCGGCAGCGTGCCGCTGGCCTCCGCCATCGTGGCCGCCTCGACGGCGGGCGCCGCGCAAACCGTGGCGCAGGCGGCCGCCATGGCCATTGCCGGTGCGGCGGCCAATGCCGGCGCGCAAGGCGCGGCCGCCGTGGGCGCCGGCCTCTCCGCCGCGCAAGCGGGCATCACGGTGGCGGCTTACAACAGCGCCTTGCCGGCGGCCGCGGCGCAAGTGATCGCCTTTGGCTGGATCAAGCCCGACGTGCTGGCCAACCAGGCGGCTTCCACCTTTGTCGTCGCCTCGGGACAGCAGGCGGCGCTGGCGCCGTTCTTCACGCGCTTCCTGCTCAATTGCGACCAGTGGGATGGCTATAACAGCGAGCGCAAGAACCTGATGGCGCACCTGAAAACCAACGCCATCGGCAACGTGGTGGCGATTACGGGCGATATCCACTCCTTCTTTGCCGGCACGGTCAATGACGATTTCGACGCGGCTGGCGGCGGCACGCCCGTCATGGTGGACCTGGTGTCGGCCGGCGTCAGCTCCGATTCCTTCTTCAGCTACCTGAAGTCGGCGGCCGGCAGCATGGGCGACATCGGCACCCTGGTCAGCTATCCGCTGGCCATTCCCGTCACGGGCCTGGGCACGGTGAATCTCGACGTCAACCTGCTCGACTACACCATGGGCAAGGCGGCGCCGAGCGTGGACAGCCTGCTGGAGCAGTTGCGCGTGCAACTGCGCGGCGCCCTGGCCGCCAAGGGCGTGCCGGAAGCGCAACTGGACGCCACGGTGGCAGCCGTGCAGGCTGGATTGAAAGCGAGCACTGACTTCAGTGTCACCCTGCTGGGGCTGGCGCAGCAATTGTCCGGCCTGGGCAACAACCCGTGGATCAAGCATTTGAACACGGATGCGCAGGGCTACACGGTGGTGACCTTGACGCCGGGCAAGCTGGTGGCGCAGTTCAAGCAAGTGAACAAGCTCGTCGGCGGCAGCGCGCCGTCGAACGTGATCGCGCGCGTGACGACGGCCACCGTGACGGCAGGCGCGGCGGCGGTGGTGGTGGCGTAAAGGCCGAACTGCTGGGGTCAGACCCTCAATACGGCTAGCTCTGAGGCTTGCGCTGCCGCCCGAGGGGGTCTGACCCCGGCTTTTGCCTTACAATCTGGGCATGAGCTCCAGTTCCCCGCAAGCAACCCCTGCATCGCTTCCCCGTTCCGTCTACCTCGGTGGCCTGGCCATCGCCGTGGGCGGGGCGGTGCTGTTTTCCACCAAGGCCATCGTCGCCAAGCTGCTGTACCGCTACCAGATCGATGCCGTGACCCTGATCGCCTTCCGGATGATCTTTTCGCTGCCCGTGTTTGCCGTCATCGCGTACTGGCAGATGCGCACGGAGCCGCCGCTGTCGAACCGCGACCGGCTGCGCCTGGTCGGGCTGGGTCTGGTCGGCTACTACCTGTCCAGCTATCTGGACTTTCTTGGCCTGCAATACATTTCCGTGGGCCTGGAGCGCCTGATCCTGTTCCTCACGCCCACCTTCGTGCTGCTCATTACCACCGTGTACTTCAAGCAGCGCATCAGCCGCCTGCAGTGGCTGGCGCTGTTTACCTCGTATTGCGGCATCGTGCTGGTCTTCGTGCACGACTTGCAGGGCGGTGCCAGCAATGTGGCGCTCGGTTCCACCCTGGTGCTGGGCTCGGCCTGCGCGTATGCCGTGTACCTGCTCGGTTCCGGCGAACTGGTGAAGCGCATCGGCTCGATGCGCCTCGTCAGTTACGCCATGTGCGTGGCCAGCGTTGCCTGCATCGCTCAGTTTTTCATCCTGCGCCCCGTCGAGCTGCTGATCCAGCCCATGCCCGTGTATGGCTTGTCTTTGCTGAACGGCATCTTTTGCACGGTGATGCCCGTCTTCATGACGATGATCGCCGTCGAGCGCATCGGCGCCCCCGTCGCGTCGCAGGCGGGCATGATCGGCCCTGTGTCGACGCTGTTTCTGGGCGCCATGATCCTCGATGAGCCGATCACCAACTGGCAGCTGGCCGGCACCAGCCTTGTGCTGGCCGGTATTTACTTGCTGTCAGAAAAGAAATAATTCCTCCCACCCACTCAAAACGCTTCCACCATGAAAACACGCATCGCCCTGATTGCCCACGACAAGAAAAAAGATGACATGATTACCCTGGCGGGCGAATACCTGGATTTTTTGCGCGGCTGTGAACTGTCGGCCACGGGCACCACGGGCGGACGCCTGATCAACGAACTGGGCCTGGCGGTCGAGCGCAAGCATTCCGGCCCGTTCGGCGGCGACTTGCAGATCGGTTCCCTGCTGGTGGAAGGCTTGATCGATTGCGTGATCTTCCTGCGCGACCCGATGACGCCGCAGCCGCACGAGCCGGACATCAACGCCCTGGTGCGCGCCTGCGACGTGCACAACGTGGCGTGCGCCACCAATCTGTCCTCGGCGCACCTGGTGCTGTCGCAGTTGCAAGCGCAGGCGCGGGCCGCCGCCTGATCCCCATACCCATATCAACCAGGAGATGAGCATGAGCGCAACGATTACCACCAAGGCCATCCGCGTACAGCGCGTGGGCGGCCCGGAAGTGATGGAGTACGTGGATGTGGAACTGCCGCCGCCCGGCCCGGGCGAAGCGCGCGTCAGGCACGAGGCCATCGGCCTCAATTTCATCGACGTATATTTCCGCACGGGCCTGTATCCGCAGCCGCTGCCGAACGGCCTCGGCGTCGAGGGCGCGGGCATCGTCGAAGCGGTGGGCGAGGGCGTCACCGAAGTGAAGGTGGGCGACCGCGTGGCGTATGCGGCGCGCATCAATGGCGCGTACGCCGCGCAGCGCAACCTGCCGGCGGCCCTGCTGCTGGTGCTGCCCGAGCGCATCGGTTTCGATACGGCCGCCGCCATGATGCTGCAAGGCTTGACGGTGCAATACCTGTTCCACCGCACGGTGGCCCTGAAGGCGGGCGACACGGTGCTGTTCCACGCGGCCGCGGGCGGCGTGGGCCTGATCGCCTGCCAGTGGGCCAAAGTGCTGGGCGTGAACCTGATCGGCACGGCCGGTTCCGATGAAAAGGTGGCGCTGGCCAAGGCGCATGGCGCCGCCCATGTCATCAACTACAACACGGAAAACTTTGTCGAACGCGTGAGGGAGATCACGGGCGGCAAGGGCGTTTCCGTGGTCTACGACTCCATCGGCAAGGATACCTTCATCGGCTCGCTCGATTGCCTGGCGCCGCTGGGCATGATGGTCAGCTTCGGCAATGCGTCCGGCCCCGTGCCGCCGTTTACGCTCTCCGAACTGGCGTCGCGCGGCTCGCTGTTCCTCACGCGTCCGGCCCTGTTCAGCTATGCGTCGAACCGCGCCAACCTGGAAGAGATGGCCGCTTCGCTGTTTGGCGTCGTCAGCAGCGGCGAAGTGCAGATCGAGATCAACCAGCGCTACAGCCTGGCCAATATCGCCCAGGCGCATACGGACCTGGAGGCGCGCAAGACCACCGGCTCGACTATCATCGTGCCATGAACGGCGAGGGTGGAAACGACGGCGCGCCGAAATTCGGCCGCCTGCTGATCGTGCTGCTGCTGGCCGTGGCGCTGATTGGCGTGCTGACCTTGTCGGCCGAAGCGTATTACTCGTAGCGATATCGAGCTTATTAAACTAAACACGCGGACATGAAAAAACCCGGCTGGCGCATCGCTGCACCAGCCGGGTTTTTTTTGTGCCACTGCTTGATGTGCCACTGCCTGATTATTCGACCTTGACTTCCACTTTGCGTGGCACGCCGCTTTGGCCGGGGAAATCGGCAAAGGCGCTGGCCACCATGGCGGGCATCACTTGCGAGGTGGCGCGCTTGCCACTGGTCGATTGCACGGTCACGTCGTACAGTTTCTTGCCGGTGCGGTCATTGATCGTCACGCGCAGTTCGCGTTCGTATTTATGCCGCACGCTTTCTTCCACTTCTAGCGGGCCATACCAGTAGGGGTTATAGCCAAAGCGGCCATAGCCAGGCCATGCGCCGTAGCGATAGCCGTAGCGGCCGGGCCAGAAGCCGGGGCCATACCAGAACGGGTCGGTAGCCTGGAGGACGCGCTCAGGATAGTCGACTGTCGAAAAAGTCATCGACACGCGCAAATTGGCGGCGGCAGGGCCGGATGCTTCGCCGAAGCCGTGTTTTTCCAGTTCCGCGCGCACCAGGTTCTGGTAGTTGCGGTATTCCAGCGTGTCATATTCGGCTGGCGGTGCCTCAAAAACATACGATTTGTCTTGCAATTGGGCCGGCCATTCATGGAATGCCGTCACTTCGCTGCGTATGGTGGTGGCGCAGCCGGTCAGCAACACGGTCAATGCGGCCAGCATGATGGTGAGATATCGTTTCATTGCTTGATCTCCTGGTATTAGCTGCAATTCATTGTTGGTAGACGCAATTCATCGCCTAGTATTATAAGAATACTTCCAATTGTTTCCATTCATTATTACAGAATGTTACCTGGCATGTCGGCGTGTAAGAGAATCCAACAATCCTGATTGGAATCGGTGCGATTGACGGCAGAATCGGGCCGGAATCGGTCCTATCCGCCCCGGGTGTTGGTAAAATAGGTTTTTGCCTCCGCTCCCACCCAAATCCCTATGCGCACAGACAGCCCTCAGACGATTTACCGTAAAGATTACACGCCGCCCAGCTTCCTGGTCGACAGCGTCGAACTTGGTTTCGATCTCGATCCCGCCCGCACAGTGGTGGCGAGCCGGATACGCATGCGCCACAACCCGGCCAGCGCCAGCCGCAGCATCGAATTGCACGGCGAGCATATCGAACTGGTGCTGGTACGCCTGAATGGCAAGCTGTTGAAGCCGTCGCAGTACAAGCTGACGGCCAGCATGCTGACCATCCCCAAGGCACCAGACCATGTTACGCTGGATATTGAAACCGTGCTGGCGCCGCAGGACAATACCTCGCTCTCCGGCCTGTACGTGTCCAACCATAACTTCTTCACGCAATGCGAAGCGGAAGGCTTCCGCCGCATCACCTTCTTCCCCGACCGCCCGGACGTGATGGCCAAGTACACGGTCATGCTGCGCGCCGACAAGGATAAGTATCCCGTGCTGTTGTCGAACGGCAACCTGATCGAAGAGGGCGACCTGGGCGACGGCCGCCATTACGCCAAGTGGGAAGATCCGTTCAAGAAGCCATCGTATCTGTTCGCCCTGGTGGCGGCGCGCCTGGTGTGCCAGGAAGAGCGCTATACCTTGAAATCGGGCCGCGAAGTGCTGCTGCAGGTGTGGGTGGAGGACGGCAACCTGGATAAGACCGACTACGCCATGCAGTCGCTGAAAAACTCCATCCGCTGGGACGAGGAACGCTTCGGCCTGGAACTGGACCTGGACCGCTTCATGATCGTTGCCGTGGGCGACTTCAACATGGGCGCCATGGAAAACAAGGGCCTGAACATCTTCAATACCAAGTACGTGCTGGCCAATCCGCGCGTGGCAACGGACGTCGATTACGCGGGCATCGAAGCGGTGGTGGGCCATGAATACTTCCATAACTGGACGGGCAACCGCGTGACGTGCCGCGACTGGTTCCAGCTGTCGCTGAAGGAAGGCCTGACGGTGTTCCGCGACCAGGAATTTTCGGCCGACATGATCGGCACGGACACGGGCCGCGCCGTCACGCGCATCGACCAGGTGCGCACCCTGCGCCAGGCGCAGTTCCCGGAAGACGCCGGCCCGATGGCGCACCCCGTGCGTCCCGATTCCTTCGTGGAGATCAATAACTTTTATACGGTCACGATCTACGAAAAGGGTGCCGAAGTGGTGCGCATGTACCAGACCCTGGTGGGCCGCGACGGCTTCCGCAAGGGCATGGACCTGTATTTTGAACGCCACGATGGCCAGGCCGTGCAGTGCGACGACTTCCGCGCCGCCATGGCCGACGCGAATGGCCGCGACTTTACCCAGTTCGAACGCTGGTACAGCCAGGCCGGCACGCCCGTCGTCACGGCGTCCACGCGCTACGATCCCGCCAGCCGGACGTTCGAGCTGACCCTGTCGCAAAGCTGCCCCGCCACGCCGGGGCAGCCGGAAAAGCTGCCCTTCCATATTCCCGTCACCGTGGGCTTGCTGGGCGCGGATGGCCGCGACTTGCCGCTGCACGTCGATGGCGTGGCAGCCAATGGCGCCACCAGCGTGGTGCTGGAGCTGACCGAGGCAGCGCAGACCTTCCGCTTCACGCAGGTAGGGGAAGCGCCCGTGCCGTCGCTGCTGCGCGATTTCTCCGCGCCCGTGGTGCTGGAATACGACTACACCGATGACCAGCTGCTGCACCTGTTCCGCCATGACAGCGACCCGGTCAACCGCTGGGAGGCGGGCCAGCGCCTGGCCATGGAGCGCCTGCTGAAACTGACGGCCGCAGTCGCCGCCGGCGAAGCCCTGGCGCTGGACGACACCTTCATCGCCGCGCAGCGCGCCCTGCTGGTCGACGATAGCCTGGACGCCGCCTTCCGCGAACTGGCCTTGATCCTGCCGTCGGAAACCATCATCGCCGAGCGCATGGCGCAAGTCGACCCGCAGGCGATCCACGCGGCACGCCAGTTCATGCGCCGCACGATTGCGGCGGCCCTGAAATCCGAATTGCTGGCGCAATACCACGCCAACCAGACGCCGGGCGAATACAGCCCGGACGCGCTGTCGGCTGGCAAGCGCGCGCTGAAGAACCTGGCCCTGTCCTACCTGCTGATCGCCCCGGGCGCGCAGGAACTGGCGCTGGCGCAGCAGCAGTTTGATAGCGCCGGCAACATGACGGACCGCGCGGCCGCGCTGGGCGCCCTGATCCATTCCGGCGCCACGCAGCATGCGCAGGCGGCCCTGGCCAGCTTCTATAGCGACTTCGAGAACGAAGCGCTGGTGGTCGACAAGTGGTTCGCCATGCAGGCCGCGGCGCCCACGACCGACGTGCAAGCCGTGCGCCAGCTGATGACGCATCCCGCGTTCACCCTGAAAAATCCGAACCGCGCGCGCAGCCTGATCTTCAATTTCACGAATGGCAATCCATCGCAATTCCATGCGGCCGATGGCAGCGGTTACGCCTTCTGGGCCGAGCAGGTGATCGCCCTCGACGCCCTGAACCCGCAAGTGGCGGCGCGCCTGGCGCGCTCGATGGACCGCTGGCGCCGTTACGTGCCCGCGCTGCAAGGCCACATGCGCACGGCGCTGGAGCAAGTCGCCGGCCAGGCCAGCCTGTCGAACGACGTGATGGAAGTGGTCAGCAAGGCGTTGGCCAACTAATTCCGGGGTCAGACCCGCCGGGTCTGACCCCAGCTTTTTGCTGTTGGGTTGGGCCAGAAAAAATAAACACCAAAACAAAAGGGAATTCATGAAACGCATCAGTCTTACGCAATACCTGGTAGAAGAGCAGCGCTCGAACAACAGCATTCCGGCCGAACTGCGCCTGCTGATCGAAGTGGTAGCGCGCGCCTGCAAAACCATCAGCCACGCCGTCAGCAAGGGCGCGCTGGGCGAGGTGCTGGGCACGGCCGACACGGAAAACGTGCAGGGCGAAGTGCAGAAAAAGCTCGACATCATCTCCAACGAGATTTTGCTGGAAGCGAATGAATGGGGCGGCCACCTGGCGGCCATGGCATCGGAAGAAATGGAATCGATCCACCCGATCCCGAACCGCTATCCGAAGGGCGAATACATGCTGCTGTTCGACCCATTGGATGGCTCGTCGAACATCGACGTCAACGTATCGATCGGCACCATCTTCTCCGTGCTGAAGGCGCCGGAAGGCATGGGCGAGCCGACGGAACAGGACTTCATGCAGGCTGGCAGCAAGCAGGTGGCGGCCGGCTACGCCGTGTATGGCCCGCAAACCATGCTGGTGCTGACCTTCGGCAATGGCGTGAACTGCTTCACCCTGGACCGCGAAATGGGTTCGTGGGTGCTCACGCAAAGCAATATGCAGATTCCGCCGACGACGAAGGAATTCGCCATCAACATGTCGAACGCACGCCACTGGCATCCGCCCGTGCAGCGCTACGTCAATGAACTGCTGGCCGGCGACACGGGCCCGCGCGGCACTAACTTCAACATGCGCTGGATCGCCTCGATGGTGGCCGACGTGCACCGCATCCTGAACCGCGGCGGTATCTTCATGTACCCGGCCGACCTGCGCGACACCTCGATGCCGGGCAAGCTGCGCCTGATGTATGAAGCCAACCCGATGGCCTTCATCGTCGAGCAGGCGGGCGGCGCCGCCACCGATGGCCAGCAGCGCATCATGGACATTGCCCCGCACAAGCTGCACCAGCGCGTGCCCGTGTTCCTTGGCTCGAAGGACGAAGTGGCGCGCGTGACGGCCTACCACGCGGAGTAAAAAAGCCGCATTTTTCAACGCTTTTCAGCGGCCCGCACGCGGGCTGCTAAAAAAAATGAAAAAAGTTCGCGTTGACACTAGCAAATTTTGTGCATTGTTTGTAGAATGTGGGTCTTCGCCGTTGTAGCTCAGTTGGTAGAGCAGCACATTCGTAATGTGAAGGTCGCCAGTTCGATTCCGGCCAACGGCACCAAGTTTCATCAGAAAACCCGCTGACTTGCAAAAGTCAGCGGGTTTTTTGTTTTTATCTCGTGTTTGGCGTCACGGCATGACACCTGCGGTGCTTCGATGTGGGGCGGTGACCGCCGCCACCTTGCCGTGCGGTGTGGCAGGACTGGCGCGAGCATTTCCATTCAAGCAGGACGCACGCGACGCTCTGCCGGGATGCGCGGCTGGCGGACTACAATATGGCATTGTCTTTCATAACAACGGAACTTTGCCCATGCCCGACAAAATCTACCAGTACCTGACCTCGCCCGGTGTGGACGATGGCGATACGCCACCCGTGGTCGATCTCGATCTTTACTTTGCAGGCAATGCCGACGAAGAGTCGATCGCGCCGAACCAGTGGGGCTATGGCCGCCCGCCGATTGCGCAGCTGTATGCGATGTTCCGCGAGATCGCCGCCAGGCCGGAGGTGGAAAAGGTGCTGGTCGGCTTGCACCAGGACTGGTGCGATTATGGCCAGGCGGACGTGGACGCGAAATGTTTCCCGCCTGCGGAAAACGTGCATATCTTCACGTCCGCACGCCAGGACGAGGTGGAACGCTGGATCGCCGGCATGGAAGCCGACGGCGTCATTCCTGGCTGGCCATACGGCAAGCCCGCCAACGCTCCAGAGCCGTCAGAGGGTTATGCCGTGCTGTCAGTGTGCTGGGACTGAGCGCCGCTCAGAAATTGTGCCGCATCCCCAGCGCCGCGCCGGACAAGGTGGCGCCCCTGCTTGCCGTATCGCTTCCCAGGCCGTTGATGGCGAAGTTGGCGGTGCCGTTGCGGCCGTTCGCCAGGCGCGTGTAGTAGGCATACAGGCTGCTGCGCTGCGACAGCTGGTAATCGTAGCCGACGGTAGCGTGGGTGGCGCCCGTGCCGGCACCGGCGCGCACGGTGCCGATGCTTTCCAGCGCGCTGCCGCTGGCGCTTTCGGCATGGGCCAGGCCGAAGCGAAAGCCGTGGCGGCCGACCTGGCGCGTGGCCGAGACATACAGCGTGCGCCGGCGCAGTTCACCCGTCGCCGTCGCGTAGCGCAGGCTTTCCAGCGCCGCCGCCAGCTGCGTGGCGCTGTCGATCTTCCAGGCCAGCGCCAGCTTGCTGGCACGGTCGGTCAATCCCCGTCCCTGGTAGTCGTGGTGCTCTTCATGCGCCACGGTGCCGTAGAACGCCGTGCCATCGTAGCGCAGCGCGGCCGACGTCAGGGCCGGCCGCGCGCCGCTGGCGGGCCGTTCCTCGCCCATGCCGCGCGCCACGCGCAGCGACCAGCCCTGCCACTGCGGCGTCCAGTAATGCACGCTGTTCTGCTGGCGCCGGTCAAACGAGTACGTGTTGCTGGTGTTGCTGTCGTTCGAGGCCGAGCCATTGCCCATCAGGCTCATGTAGCCGGCCGTGGTGGGATAGAACGGGTCGAGCGCGGAGCTGGCGCTGTTGTAGGGCAGGGTCCAGT
>CAUSDR010000111.1:0-14542 GCA_963530105.1 uncultured Janthinobacterium sp. | reverse complement strand
TGGGCGGGCCGCGCGCCTGCCACGCCGGCCAGGTGGATGGCGGCGTTGCTCAGCATGCCCAGGGCGTCGACAGGCGCCGCCGCCAGCAGCGGCGCCAAGGCGGGCGCCAGCTCGCGCCACACGCCATTCAGGAAAGGATTCTTAGCCGCCGGTCCCGCCAGGCCGTGGCCCACCAGTTCGAGTGCCATGTCGTAGGCGGCCAGGGTGACGCCGCCCGCGCGCTCCGGCGCGACGGCGGCCACGGCCTGCACCAGCGGATCGACGCCATCCTGCAGAAAGGCGCCGAAGGCGGCCATGTCGAGCGCGGGAAAGCGACGGCGCGCTTCCGCCGCGCGGCCATTGAACTGGGCGCGTCCGCTGGCCAGGATGGCCGCAAAGGCGGGAGAAATCATCGCCATTCCTCAATCGCTGTGCGAAAAATGCAGCAGATAGCGTTCATCACCGGAGGCGAACGCGATCTCGTCCCAGTGGATCGCATACCAGACACCGGGCGGCAAGGTCATCTTCACGCTGTACGCGCTGAATCCCGCCAGCGACATGTCCAGCGCTTCGAGGAAGGCATTGACAAGGCTGGCGCGAAAACGCTCCGGCGGCGCCGTGCGCATGTGGTCCGACGAGAAGAACCAGCGCTGGCATGCCTGCTCCAGCTGCGCGCGCCCGCACGGCGTCACCGTGATGTGCCACAGGGGCGCCGGCAAGTGGCGCGCCGGGGCGATGACGTTCCTGGCATGGTCTTCCACGCGCAAGCCCAGCGCCGCAAGCATATCCGGCGCGGCGGGCAGGCGCTGCAGCTCGTAGCTTGCGCACAGGTCGCAGGCCTCGCTGTTCAACCTGGCCAGCGCGTCGAGAAAGCCGCGGCAATAGTCGATATTCAGCGCGTCGTTCATTGCGAACGCAGCCAGCTGCGGTAATTCGTATAGCGCTGATGCAGGTATTTGAGCTTCAGCAAGTCGTCGTACAGGGGGCCGTACAATTTCCGCCCCTTGGTGCGCTCGCCGATCAGTTTTTCGATGCGGTTCAGGCGCGCCAGGGTTTCACGTTCGCTGACGCCGTCGAGGCCCAGGTCGAATTCGGCCGACAGCACGCCCACAGGGTCGTCGCGGTCCAGGTCCAGGCGGTTGAATTCATCGTTCGACAAATCGAACAGGCGCCGCAGCCAGCCCAGCCTGTCGCTGCGGTAGGCGGCGTTTTCCGGCAGCGCGAAGAATGGCGCGTCCGCGTCCGGCTGCAGTTTGTTATGCAGGACGAAAGGCAGCACCTGGCGCAAGTCGTCCAGCGCCACTTCGCCATTGCCACGGAAGTAAGCCATGGCCTTGGCATAGATCAGCAGCGCCATCAGGGTGCGCACGGAAATGCCGTTGAGGGTCTGGCAACCCAGGTCCTTCAGGCGGTCGCGCCCATTGTCGGCCGCCTGCGCCTGTCCCCGGTCGGCGCCGGACAGGCGCGCCGTATCCTTGGTCATGTATTCGAACTGGCCGCCCGCCGTCTCGAACAGCTCGAACTGGCTGGCGAAAAATTCCAGGCGGCGCCGCACGGCCTCCGGCACGGCCACCTGGCGGATCGCCTCGCCGATTTGGTCCACTTCCCCTTCCGTGAAGATGATATCGGGCGGCACCAGCTCCTCGGGGCGCACGTTTTCTTCCACGCGCAGCAGCAATTCATTCAGGAAACGGGGGTTGAAGGCCAGCGCCTGCACCGTCACGTCGACCCGGTCGCGCAGCGCCTCGATCACCTGGTAGGTGCCGCCGCCCTGGTCATCGTTGGCCGTCAGATACCAGGCCGCTTCCGGGCATTCATAAATATGGTTCAGCACTTCCGCGTAATTGTCGCCCATCACGGTGAGCAGCGCGCTTTGCGTGCGCGTGGGGATGCGGTTGTATTCATCGACGATCTTCACGCGCATGCCCAGCCAGGCGCGCCAGGCGATGCGGATATCGTCCATGCTTTGCGCGTTGACCAGGTCGGCCGGCAGCGGATTGCCGAGCAAGTCGGCCACCGTCATCTGCGGGTGGCCGTGCTGCATGGCCCGCTTGACTTCCTTGACGGTGGAGCCGGCCAGCACGCCCATCAGCAAGGCGCTGGCCGTCTTGCCCCGCCCCGGGCCGCCGACGAACAGGCATTTTCGGCGCGTGGCAAACGTCAGCAGGGGCAGCAAAATGAAGCTGGAATAGCTTTGCGCCGACGGCAGGTTCAGGGTGCGCCGGCTGTCGCCCACGGCATACGTCTGCGACGGACCGTCGTTGTACTCGATGTCGTAATGGGGGCTGATGATGGCGTGGTTGACGATCCAGAAATAGGCCTGGCGCAGCTTTTCATCGAAAGGCCGCGCCTGCGCCTCGCCATCGCCGCCCAGCGCGATGGGGCCCTGGTACAGATCCGCCACGTCAAACTGCCGCGCGGCAGGCGCTGGCTTGGGCTTGGTGGGGGCTTGGGACAGGCGCTGGAACAGGTTAAAAGACGGCATGGCAATACTCTTCCGTTAAGGAAATGAAATTATTGCACAAGCCACCTGCAAGCACCGGTTCAGATGAGAAGCAACTCAGCCCGCCATCGGCGTGGCCAAAAACACCGGCTGCTGCTCGGCCAGCACCGTCAAAGCGGCCACGGCAGGATAATCGCTGGCCGCCATCACGTCGGGCACCATCTGCTGAGCAAAACTCCAGGCCACCGCAATGGTGATGCCGGCAATACTCAAGCAGTCTGGCGCCGCTTCGCCCAATGACGCCTCCAGCTGCGCCCAAGCCCCATGCAACTGCAGCTGGACGCGGTCCAGCCAGGGCTGGTGCTGTTTTTCCTGCGGCCGCAAGCGCCGTTCATAGACGATCTGCACGGCTTTGTCGCAGGCTGCCAAAGCATAGCTGGTTTGGCACAGCGCGCGCAGGCGTGCCGCACCCGGCTCCGGCCTGATGCGGGGAGCATGCGCGGCCAGTTCCTCCAGATACGCCAGGATCAGGGTCGAGTCCATCAGCACCTGGCCGTCGTCCGTGACCAGGGTCGGCACTTTGACGGCCGGGTTGATGCTCCGTACCTGGTCGACATCGGAAAACACCGACAGGGGCCGGTGTTCGTGCTCCAGGCCCAGCACTTTCATACCGATGGCAACGCGCCTGACGTAGGGCGAATCGAGCATGCCGATCAATATCATGGCCTTCTCCTCTCCATCTGCTGAATAAACGCGATGACTTGTGCCGCGACGGGCAAGGGCGCGTCTTCCATCAGAAAGTGCCCGGCCTCGTCAAACAGGTGCAAGGTGGCGCCGGGAATATCGCGCTGCAGGCGATGGCCGTAAGCCACCGGCTGCCACTCGTCCTGCTGGCCCCATAATACCTGTACCGGCACTGTCAACTGCGGCAGTCTTTCGGCAAAGTCCATCGTATAGCAGGCGTTATAGTGCGCCACCTGGTGCTGGTAGAACGAGGGCTGGCCCAGCACGCCGCACAGCGGCTCCAGGTAGCACCGCAGCAGCTCGCCCTGCATCCTGTCCTTGTGAAAAACGGCCATGCCCAGCTGGCGCGCCATCGTGCCGCGATGCTCGCTGGCCGGCGTCAAGGCACGCCGGGCGAAATCATCGCGCAGATGCTTCCAGGTGGGCGACGGCCAGGAATCGTAGCTGGGCGCGTCGGCGATGCTCAAGCTGCGCAGGCGCGACGCGTGGTCGAACGCCAGGCGCAGCGCAATGGCGCCGCCGATATCGTGGCCGAACAAATGGGAGGCCGGCAGTTGCCAGTGGTCGAGCAAGGCCGCCAGCAAGGCCACCTGCGCCGCTACCGAGGTATCGGCCTCGACGGGCCGCTCCGACCGTCCAAAGCCCAGCAAGTCATACAGGTGCACCTGGCAACCGGCATCGACGAACAGCGGCACCAGTTCGCGCCAGATAATGCTGTGCGCCGGCGTGCCATGCACCAGCACCAGCGGCGTGCCTGCGCCATGGATGCCGGTGGCGATACGGTGGCCGTGGATCAGGGCGTGGCCATTCAACAGCGGTTCTTGACTCGTCATCAGATGTCCTTTTGTTTGCGGAACCTGCAGGCTAACGCTTGACTGGGCATGACGCCAGTGACATTATTTTGCTCTTCAATACAACTTTTGTCATAAGCCATGAATGTGCGCCTATCCGTCGATGCCCTGCGTGTGTTCAGGGCAGTGGTACAAACCGGCAGCATGAGCCAGGCCGCCAGCCTGCTCCATCTGAGCCAGTCGGCCGTCAGCTGGAAAATCAAGCGACTGGAGCAGCAGCTCGATTGCCAGCTGCTGGCGCGCAGCGGCGGGCTGTTTGGCACGACCGACCAGGGCGCCGTGCTGCTGCGGCATGCCGTCAACATACTCGATGCCCACGATGACGCCGTCGCCCATTTTTCGCCGTCGGCGATGCATGGCCGGCTGCGCATCGGCGTGACGGAGCAGATTTCATTGACGGACGTGTGCGCGGTGCTGTCGCAGTTCTCGCATCACCACCCCAAGGTGGACGTGCAACTGGTGGTGGAGCAAAGCCAGGTATTGCGCGAACGCTTTGCCGACGGCGTGTTCGATGTGATTTTGCATCAGGATTTTGCCGGCATGGCGGCGCCGGCCGACACGCTGTTATGGACAGAAACGCTGCATTGGTGCGCTGCCACGGCAGAGCAGACTTTGCCGGGCGAGACCCTCAAGCTGATCACCTACGGGCCGCACTGCTTTTACCGCCGGCTGGCCGAGGAAAAGCTGGGCCAGGCCGGCATGGCCTGGAGCGTGGGCCTGGAATGCCCGTCGGTGGCGGGCGTGCTGACCGCGATTGCCGCCGGCCTGGGCATGGCGGTGGTCAATGAACGCAAGCTGGGCCAGGGCGTGCACCGGCATGCGGTACTGGAACGGCTGGCGCCGCTACCCCGTGTCGCCAGCCTGCTGCGGGCCAATGTCAACCTGCCCGACCCCGTGCGTGACGGTTTTTGCCAGCTGCTGCTGGCAGCATTGCAGAACACGAGGCATGATGGATCCCGTCGCTAGCGATGCGACCAGAGCAGGTCAACCCTCTCGTCGTCGGTCAAACACCAGCGCTTTCCCTGGTTTCATGCTCATCCTTGCTTGATGACGGGTGCAGGCTCGGCGCGCCAGCGCCACCAGCCCAGCGCCACGCAGGCCAGCAGCAGGGCCAGCAAGCCCGCCACTTCATGGCGGATTTCATACAGCGAGGCGCCCATTTGATTGAGCGCAACAAAGCCCTGGATGCCGGCCGTCGATGGCAGCAGCCAGCGCAGCCATTGCAGCACGACGGGCATGGACGATACGGGCCAGGTCAGGCCCGCCAGGAACAGCACGGGCATCGAGGTGGCGATCATCAGCTGCGTGCCCCGTTCGCGCGTGCGGAACAGCATGCCCAGCAGCATGCCGAACGCCGCTTCGGCCAGCGAGAACAGCACCAGCAGCAAGAGCATGCCGCCAAAGTTGCCGCCACGGGGGTAATCCTGGAACCAGAAGACGAAACCGAAGAAATAGCAGCAATTCAGGAAGGCCACGGAAGCAAACGCCAGCAGCATGCCCAGGTAGCCACCGGCCGTGCGCTTGCCTGCCAGTGGAAAACTCTTGCGCTGGTACCAGGTGCCGAACAGCATGGTCATGCCGATCAGTAAAGTCTGCTGCACGATGAGCGTGGCTACGCCGGGCACGACATAGGCGCCATAGCCTTCACGCACGTTAAACAGGGGCACGGCGTCGAAGGCGATGGGCGAGCGCTGCTCGTTGGCCTGGATGCCGGACGGCGTGCCGGCGCCCAGGCGCTTGAGCTCGACGCCGGCCGAGACCGTGCCCACCACTTCGGCCAGGCCATTCAAGGCCACCTTGTTCAACATCAAATACAAGCCATTGCCCGCCACTTGCGCGTGGGCGGCGCGCCCGGCCAGCACATCCGTCTGCAAGCCGTCGGGAATGATCAGCACGCCCATGACCTGGTCGCGCCACAATAAATCCTGCGCGACGGGCAAGTCCGGCGTGACGGCGACCACCTGCAGCGACGGGTGGGCCATGGCAAAGCGCGTCATCTGGCGCGACATGGCGCTGCGGTCCTGGTCGACGACGGCCACGGGCACGCGCTGGACGATTTCCGTCGAGTACGGCAAGGGATAGAAAAACGAGTAAATGATGCCGCCAATAAACAGCAAGGTCAGCGCGCCCTTGTCCGTCAGCATGGCGCGCCAGGTGGCGATGAAGGCGGTCCAGGTCATGTGCGCCCCCACGCAGCGGGCGCGTTGGCGCGGCGCGCCAGCAGCAGCACGCCGACGGCGCCGCAGCCGAGGGCAAAGCCGGCCAGGATCAGCATTTCCTGCACGCCATAGCGCCATGGCGCGCCGGCCAGCCAGTATTTGGTTTGCAGCTGCAGATAGTGTGTGAGCGGCAAGGCTTCCGCCCAGGCCCGCGCCAGCGGCGGCATGGACAGCAGCGGAAAAGCCTGGCCCGCGAAGGCAAACGCCGGCGCCGTAATGAACGCGGCGCCGGACAGGGCCAGGCGCATGGACAGGGTGGCGGCGATCAGCAAGGTGCCCAGGCCGCAATACGCGAGCACCAGCAGCAACATGCTCAGCAGCAAGGCCGGCAAGCTGCCCGCCACGGCCCAGCCGCGCGCCAGGCTGAAGAACAGCAGATACAGCAGCGCCAGCGCCACATAGGCGATCAGGGGAAACAGCAGCTTGGCGCCCACGGCGCGCAGCCAGCTGCCGTTGGCCGAGGCCAGCCATTGCGGCACGGTGCCGTCGCGCAATTCGCGCCCGATGCTGGTGACGATGGCGACGACGATGAAAATCTGCAACATGGACGGCATCAGGGCCAGCGTGAGGAACGCTTCATAGCTGATGTTTTCGTTATATAAACTGTTCAAGGTGGTGCGGATCGGCTCGAACTGGGCTGCCGCCTGCAGGGGCGCCATGCCCTTCTTGACGCGCGCCGTCATCTCGATGCCGGCAGACAAGGTCGTGCTGACCGTGCGCACGTCGCGCAGCAAGGCGCCCGCATGCGAGGAAAACTGCGCGTTGTACATCCATTGCACGGTGGCTTGGCGGCCGCCCAGTAATTTCTTTTCAAAATCGCCCGGTATCACCAGGTAGCCGAACGCCGTGCGCTCGCGCAACTGGTGCAAGGCATCGTTGCTGGACGCCACTTTTGCCGTCACGGCGATGCCGGGCGAGGCGTCGAGCCAGCGCGTGAGCTGGCGCGACAGGGTGGAATTGTCGTTGTCGATGACGACGATGGGCAAGTCGCGCGCGATACCGGCGGAAAACACCAGCCACAGGATGGCGCACAGCAGCACGGGTATCCAGCTGAGCATGCCCAGGTCCCAGACGTCGCCGCGCAGCCGCGCCCATTCGCGCGCCAGCACCGAACCCGCCTCTTTATCCGCTTCGCTCATCGGCGATCAGAGCGGCGGAAACACGACCGACATGCCGGGGCGCAAGCCATCGACCTTGATGGCGGGACGCAGGCGGATTTCAAACGTGCGCAAGTCCGTGCCGCCCGGACGCGCCGCGCGCCAGGTGGCAAAATCGGGCAGCACGGCCACGGAACTGACCTTGAAGCTCACTTGCTGTTTCAGTGCCGGCACGTTGGCCGTATGCGTGCTGCCCATGGAAAACGCGCCCATTTCATCCTCGCGCACCTGCAGCACGGCCCAGGCGTCATCGAGGTTCACCAAGGTAATCACGGGAAAGCCTTGCGGCGCCAGTTCGCCGGGCTGGATCTGGATCTTGCTGACCTGGCCCGCCACCGGCGCGGCAATCTTCGTTTCGGCCAGGGCGATTTCCGCTTCGGTCAGCACGGCGCCCACCTGGCGCGCCTGGGCGGCGGCGGCCGTCTTGTCTTCCGGACGGGCGCCCTTTTGCGCCATGTCATATTGCGCGCGGGCCGCCTGCGCCAGCTGCTCGGCGACACGCCACTGCGCTTGCGCCTCGTCGCGCTTCTGCTGCGCGATCACGCCCTGCTGGTACATATTGTTGACGCGGGTATAGGTGGTCTTGGCGATGTTCGCCCCCGTTTGCGCCCGTTCCCAGTTAGCTTTCGCGGCGGCAACTTCCTCGGGACGCGCGCCCGCTTCCGCCTTTTTCGCCACGGCATCGGCCGCCTGCGTGGCCGCCGTGGCTTGCGCGATCTTCGCCTGCACTTCCGGGCTCGTCAGCTGGAACAGCAGCTGGCCCTTGGCCACGTTCTGGCCCAGCTTGACGTACAGCTCGCCCACCCGGCCCGGCACTTTCGACGAGACATTGACTTCCTGCGCATCCATCTGCCCCTGCAAGGGCAGGCGCTGCGGCTGGAAAGCCTGGTACAGGCCCCAGCCGACGAAGGCCAGGACAAGGATGGCGGCGCCGACGGCCAGTGGTTTTTTGGAAGTGCTCATTATTTGGTGTCCACAGGTAATTGGATATCGGCCGAGGCGGCCAGGCTGCCCAGGCGCTGCGTCTCGCCCGTCGCTTCCAGCAATTGCGCCAGTCCCATCACATAGTTATAGGCCGTCTGCGCGCGCTGGGTCTCGATCTTGGCCAGGTTCAGGCGCGCGTCGACCACTTCCAGCGACGTCACCTGCCCTTGCTGGAAGGCCACCGTTTGCAGGCGGATATTTTCGCGCGCCAGTTCCACCGACGACGCCGTGGACAGAAACTGGATGCGGGCGTTTTCCAGCGCGCGCCAGTTCTTTTCAATCAGGGTGGGAATGTCGCGCTCGGCCTGGCGCGCCACCACTTCCACCCGTTCCTGGTCCAGCTTGGCGGCGGCGATCATCTTGCCCGTGTTGATGCGGTGCACCAGCGGCACGGCCACGACGAGGCCGATGGCCCAGTTCGACCGCACGAGCTTTTCGCTGCCGCGGTTCAAGTTGTAGTTACCAACGGCAAACACGGTGGGCGTGTATTCCTTGCCGTGCAGCTTCAACGCCTGCTCCGCCTGCACGCGCTTGCTGTCGATCTTTTTCCAGTTCGCATTGTCGCGCATGCCCGTGCTAATGAACGATTGCAAGGTGCCCACCGGCAAACTGTTGACGAACAGCGGCGTGCTGGGACGCACCTGCGTATTGACGGCGAGCAAACGGTCAAGCGCCACCTGGGCGATTTCCTCGTCGCTGCGCGCCTGCGCCTCGTCGCTGTGGGCGCCGTCCAGCGCCACGTCGGCGCGCAGGCGCTCGGCGCGCGAAATCAGGCCGCCCTTCTCCAGCTTGGCCGCGTCGCGCTGGTGCTCGGTCACGCCGGCCGTCACTTCAGCGCGCACGGCCACCACCCGCTTGGCCAGCAACAGCTGGAAATAGCGCTGCGCCACCAGGGTGGCCAATTGTTCTTCCGCCTCGATGCGCTCCGCCTGCGCGGCCAGGGTCAGGCTCGACGCGAGTCCCTTGACGGCGTCCAGGCGCCCGCCCGTGTAGATAGGCCACATGCCCAGCAAGCCGAACGAAGTCAGGTCCGTCACCACTTCGCGGCTGAGGGAATTGGGAATCTGGGGCTTGGGCAAGCCGGGGATCGACGGCAGCACGGATTCGATGCCGCCCACCACGCCGGACAGGCCGCTCGTATCGATATTCAAGTCCGTCGACAGGCGACCGCGGAACGCCGTCAAGTCCACCGAGGGGCCGTCGATATTCGACAGCGCTTCCGCTTTTAATGTCTTGGCGCGCACGTCGAGCGCGGCGCCCTGCACGGCGCCCGAGGCCGAGGCCGCCTGCTGCAGCGCTTCGTTAAAGCTCAGCGGCGCACCGGCCGGCACTTGCGCCAGGGCCGGCAGCGCCGGCAACACGGCAGCCAGCGCGCCAGCCAATAATAAATGTCCTTGCAATCTGCCCATGTAGCGTCCAGTCAATGAATGAGGGGAAAGCACGGGATTGCCATGTTTATACTTTCACAATAGCAATTATATGCAAGGAAGTCCATTCCAGCCTGCACTGGAGGAAAGTGTGGCTTCCACGCAAAAACGGGCACCTCTTGCGGGGCGCCCGTGGACGTCAATCAAGCAAGGTGAAACTTACTTTTTCGACTTCTTGTCACCCTTGCCGCCCTTTTCCTTTTCAAACACGGCAAAGAATTCCGACGCCATGCCACGGATGGCGCGGCCGATATTCGCGTAGTCGTATTCGTTCAGGTTGGCCAGCGAGACGCGGCCCGACGGGTGCGTCGTGCCGAAACCGCGGCCCGGCAGCAGGATAACGCCCGTTTCCTCGGCCAGGCGGAACAGCGCTTCGTTCGGTTTCAGTTTTTTCAGCAGCCACTGCGAAAATTCCTCGCCATGCATTTGCGCGGCCAGCGATTCCATGTCCAGCAAATGGTAGTAGCGCACGGAGTTGGCGTCGTGCACCATCGGCAAGCCCAGTTCGCGGTACAGCGCCTGCTTGCGGCGCAGCACGATATGTTTCATGGCTTTCTTGTACTTTTGCTCCTCGTCCATCAGCGAGAACAGGGAGAACAGGGTCATCTGCGCCTGCACGGGCGTGGACAGGCCGGCCGTGTGGTTCAGGGCCACCGTGCGGCTGTCGGCCACGAGGCGGTCGATGAATTTGAGCTTGCGCGGCTCGGTCGTGATGGAATGGTAGCGCGCGTCGAGCTGCTTCTTGACGGTTTCCGGCAGCTTGGCGATCTTTTCGTCCAGGATATTGTTTTCATGCGTGGCCACCACGCCCATGCGCCAGCCCGTGGCACCGAAATACTTCGAGAACGAATACACGAGGATGGTGTTGTACGGGCAAATGGCGAACAAGGAAACGAAATTGTCGGCAAACGTGCCATACACGTCATCGGTCAGGATGATCAGGTCAGGACGCTTCTTGATGATCTTGGCGATGTATTCCAGGGTTTCGTCATCGATCTTGACGGATGGCGGATTGCTGGGGTTGACGAGGAAGAAGGCCTTCACTTTCGGGTCGAGCAGCTTGTCCAGCTCTTTCTTTGTGAATTGCCAATTGTTCGATTGAGGCGCATCAATATGCACCGTGTTCAGCTTGTAATCATTGAGCTGCGGGATTTCGATGTAAGGCGTGAAGATCGGCATGCCCAGGGCGATGGTGTCGCCTTCCTGGATGATGTGGTTCGATTTCAGGCTGGCAAACAGATACGTCATGGCCGCCGTGCCGCCTTCGACCGCATACATGTCGAAGTTGCCGACGAACGGATGTTCGCCGATCATTTCGCGGTGAATATACTGGCCGACGATTTTCTCGGACAGGCGCAGCATGCGGTCCGGCACGGGATAGTTGCACGCCAAGATGGCTTCGCACATCTCGTAGATGAAGTCGCCAGCGCTCAGGCCCAGCTGGTCGCGCACGTACGACACGGCCGCCTCGATGAAATGCACGCCCGGCGTATTCGCATGCTGGCGCACGAAGATTTCAAAGCGCGATTCGATGCCATCGCGCGTGGGGAAGCCGCCCACGCCTTCCATGTACACATACGACCGTTCCGCTTCCGTCATGGCGAACTGGCCGAACTGGAAGAAGCCGTGGCGTGGCGTGGTCGCCAGGAAATTCGGGTTGCCGCGGCCCGCGTTCAGCATCAGGCGGTTGCTTTGCTTGGCCGTCTGGATCAGCGCATCCTTGAGTTCGAATGGGCTCAACAGGGCGAGTTTATCTGGGTTACTGAAATCCATTTCTGCTACTCCTTATTAACTAACATGTAGGAAGCCCCGTACGGGCGGCCCGGGTAGTGCAAACACTCGCTGACTAACTAGACGAAGGCCACGACAAGCGGCCCCAGCAAGGTCAGGAAGACGTTGGCCAGTGCATATGTGATGGCAAATGGCACGGTGGGGATGGAGTTTTGCGCCGCATTCAGCACTTCGCCGAAGGCGGGATTGGCGCTGCGCGAACCGGACAAGGCGCCGGCAAACACGGCAACGTTGTCATAACGCAAGACGTAGCGGCCGATCAGCATGGTCAGGATCATCGGCAGGATGGTGACGACGACGCCCACGCCGAACAGGGTCAGGCCATGCTGGCGCACGGTTTCCACGGCTTGCAGGCCGGAGGTGAGGCCGACGACGGCAACGAAGCCGGCCAGGCCCAGATCCTTGAGGATTTGCACGGCGCCGCTGGGCATGTAGCCAAACGTCTGGCGCTTGGCGCGGAACCAGCCGAACACCAGGCCCGACAGCAGCACGCCGCCGCCGCTGCCCAGGGTCAGCGGGATGGAACCGATGCGCGCCACCAGCAAGCCCACCAGCAAACCGACGACGAGGCCGGCGCCCATGTAGACGAAGTCCGTCTTGGCGCTCGGCACGATCATGTAGCCCACTTCGGCCGCCACGCGCTTGACGTCCTGCTCGGCGCCATAAATGGTCACCACGTCGCCCGTCTGCACCACGGTTTCCGATTGCATGGGCAGGATCTGGCCCATGCGGCTCAGCTGCACGACAAAGATGCCGTGACGCACGCCCGGCGCCGTGGCGTTGCGGATCTCGCCCACCGTCTTGTTGTGATACACCTTGTTGGTCAGCACCATGTCGCGGCGCTGCATCACCAGTTCCATGCCTTCGACGGCATGCAATTCCTTGCCCAGCTGGGAAGACACGCTGAGCATGGCTTCGCGGCGGCCCACCAGCAGCACGATGTCGTCGGCCGCCAGCACCAGGTCGGGGCTGACGTCGATGATCTGGCTGTTGCGCTTCACGCGCTCGATGGTGATGGCCGTGTTCGGATTGGCGCTTTCGATATCCGCCACCGAACGCCCGGCGCCCGGACTCACTTCATAGATGCGGCCGATGAGGTCAGGCGCGGCTGGCGTCTGGCCAGGTCCCAGCACCTGCACGCCCGCCTGCAGCGCCGTTTCCGCCTTGATCGCATCTTCGCGGATGGTGCGGCCCATGAGTTTCGGCAAGATGTTGACGCAGACGATGATGGCGCCAAACGAGCCGAACACATACGTCACGGCATAGCCGACGGCGACGTTGCCTTGCAAGCGCGCCACTTCGTCCGCCGCCAGCCCCAGCTTGGCGATGGCATCGCCCGCCGTGCCGATGATGGCCGACTGCGTCAAGCCGCCCGCCGCCACGCCGGCCGCCAGGCCCTTGTCGAGGTCAAAAATCTTGGCCATGATGACCACCGTCAGCAGCGCCGTCACGGCCAGCACCACGGCCAGGATGATTTCGCGCACGGACTGGCGTCCCAGGGAATTGAAGAACTGCGGTCCGCTTTCATAGCCGACCGCATAGATGAACAGTGCGAACAGCACCGATTTGACACCGGGATCGATGGCAACGCCCACCTGGCTGACGAGCACCGCCACCAGGAGTGAACCGGCGACGCCGCCCAGCTGGAACGAGCCGAACTTGATCTTGCCGATGTAGTAGCCCACTGCCAGGGAGAGAAACAAGGCAATTTCAGGCGACTTCTTGAATAACTCGTGCAACCATTCCATGCTGACCGCCTTTCGTTTTGAAGGAATTCTTTACTGCTACTGCTACTGCTTGCCTGGCCTGCACCCGCTTCAGGCGTGCACGGAGCCGGCCAGGGCCACGATGAGCGGCCCCAGCAGGGGCAGCACGACGTTCGAGATGGCATAGGTGATGGTGTAGCCCAGCAAGGGCGTGGAATTGCCGGCCGCGTTCTGCGCCGCGGACAGGGCCGGCGTGCTGCACTGCTGGCCGGCGATGGCGCCCAGCAGCACGGGCGCTTCCAGCTTCAGGAAAAAATGCCCCACGCACAGCGAGATCGAGGCGGGAATGGCGGCGATCAGCACGCCCATCAGCGGCAGCGACAGGCCGTACTGGCGTATCAGGTCGATTGCCTGCGGTCCCGACGCCAGGCCCACGCAGGCGATGAAGGTGGCCAGGCCGATGTCTTTCATCATGTCCAGCGCGCTGGGGTGGATGCCCGGCATGCCCGGCTTTCTCGCCTGGTACCAGCCGAATACCAGGCCCGTCAGCAAGGCGCCGCCGCCCGTGCCCAGCGAAAAGGGGATGCCGCCCAGCTTGGCACTGAAGCCGCCGATGTACACGCCCAGCACGATGCCGATGCTGGCGTAGACGATATTGCTGCGGTCGCCCGTGGGCACGCGCTTGCCGATGGCGGCCAGCGCCGTGTTCAATTCCCGTCCTTCCGTCGTGCCGTACAGGCGCAGCACGTCGTCGCGCTGCAATGGCAGGTCGGGCAGCGGCGGCATGCTGTGTTCGCCACGGATGACGGCCGCCACGTGCACGCCGGCGGGCAAGGCCAGCTGGCGCAGGGGCTGGCCCACCAGCGACGCTTGCTGCAGCACCACTTCGACGGCCGAGACGGCCATGTTCAAGCCCGTCGTATCGGCAAATTCCTCGCCCAGGATGGATTCGGCCGCCACCAGCGCGGGACGGTGGCCGATCACCAGCACCTCATCGTTGGCGCGCAGGCGCAGGCCAGGCTCCAGCGGCAGCACCTTGCCGTGGCGGCGCACGCGGGTGATGCTGGCGCGGCCCGCGAAAATGGTTTGCAGCGAGTCCAGGCGGCGCCCCGCGCCACGGCTGATGCGGTAGGCGCGCCCCACCATTTCCGGCGTCGCCTGCAAGTCGTCGGCGCCCGCCTGCGCGCCGCCCATCTGCGCCCACAGCTTGTCCGCTTCCTCGCGCAGGTTGACACGCAGCA
>CAUSDR010000110.1:0-14564 GCA_963530105.1 uncultured Janthinobacterium sp. | reverse complement strand
GGCCAGGGCTGCTCCGACAAGGGCCTGTGCTATGCGCCGCAGGATGCGACGGCGCAGCTGGTAGGCGGTGGCGGCGGCCAGAGCACGGCCCCGGGCACCGGCCTGCCGTCGAAATTCGCCTTGCCTGCCGCGCCGGCAGTCGACACGGCGGCCGTCAACGGGCCGCAGGCGCAGGCGTCGCCTGGCGTGTCCGTCATGAGCATTCCCCAGGCGGACATCACCAGCACGCCCGATCCGGTGGCGGCGCCCGTGGCGGCAGCCGCCGCGGCACCGGCGCAAAACGACATGGGCAAGATCGAATCGGCGCTGAAGGGCGGCAAGCTGCTCGTCATCGTGCCCCTGTTCATGCTGCTGGGCCTGGGCCTGGCCTTTACGCCCTGCGTGCTGCCGATGGTGCCGATCCTGTCGTCGATCATCGTCGGCGATGGCGCCAAGGTCAGCCGTTCGCGCGGCTTGCTGCTGTCGCTGACGTACGCGCTGGGCATGGCCATCGTCTACACGGCGCTGGGCGTGGCGGCCGGGCTGGCAGGTGAAGGCCTGGCGGCCAAGCTGCAAAATCCATGGGTGCTGGGCTTCTTTGCCCTGCTGATGGCGACGCTGTCGCTGTCGATGTTCGGTTTTTATGAACTGCAAGTGCCGGCCTTCCTGCAAGGCAAGCTGACGTCCGTGTCGAACCAGCAATCGTCAGGCCGCCTGGCGGGCGTGTTCGTCATGGGCGCCATTTCCGCCCTGATCGTGGGGCCGTGCGTGGCCGCGCCGCTGGCCGGTGCCTTGCTGTACATCAGCCAGACGCGCGACGTGGTCATTGGCGGCAGCGCTTTGTTTGCCATGGCGGTGGGCATGAGCGTGCCCTTGATCCTGGTGGGCGTGTCGGCTGGCACCTTGCTGCCGCGCGCCGGCGCCTGGATGGATGCCGTCAAGCGCTTCTTTGGCGTGCTGCTGCTGGGCGTGGCCTGGTGGCTGGTATCGCCCGTGCTGCCGGGCGCCGTGCAGATGCTGGGCTGGACAGTCCTGTTCGTCGGCTATGGCATGTATTTGCTGGTGGGCAAGAGCGGCGCGAAAAATGCGTGGATGGCCAAGGCCTTCGGCCTCGTGTTTGCCGTGCTGGGCGTGCTGCAACTGGTGGGCGTGGCCAGCGGTGGCCGCGACCCGCTGGCGCCGCTGGCGCACCTCGGTGGTGGGCAAGTGCATGCACTGCCCTTCACGCGCGTCAAAACCGTGGCGCAGCTCGATGCGGCGCTGGCCCAGCTGAACGGCAAGCCGGCGCTGCTGGACTTTTATGCGGACTGGTGCGTGTCCTGTATCGAGATGGAAAAGCTGACCTTCGTCGACCCCGCCGTGCGCGAAAAGATGGGGCAAGCCGTGCTGCTGCAAGTGGACGTGACGGCCAATGACGCGGACGACAAGGCCATGCTGAAGCGTTTCCAGCTGTTCGGCCCGCCGGGCATCATCATGTTCAACCAGCAAGGACAGGAAATTGCCCAGTCGCGCGTGATCGGTTTCCAGAACGCAGCGACGTTCCTGACCTCGCTGCGCAAGCTGGAAGAGTAGGGCGGGTAGGTCGGGGTAGGTCGGGTTAGCCCGCAAGGGCGTAAGCCGACACCACCGTACACACCAGCTGGGTAGGTCGGATTACGGTCTTGCGGACCTCATCCGACCTACCCAGCTTAGCCGGCTTTCGGCTGCTGCATGCCGTGGTGCTGGCCGTGATGGCCACCGCGGTGCCCGCCATGCTTGCCACCAGGCACGCTATCGTCAAATACTTTCTTTTGCTCCGGCGTCAGTTGGGCATAGAAGGTTTTCAGCGAGGTCAGGCGGCTTTCCTGGCTGGCGATGCGTTCCTTCGACATGGCGATCCATTGCTCCATGCGTTCCGGCGCCGAGAGCTTGGCCATCGCTTCGCGCTTGGCCTTCCAGTCGCCCATCGGTTTTTTCGGCGCATTGGCGGCCGTGAACGTGGCCCAGGCCGGTTCCTGCGCGGCCGTCAGTTTCAGCTTGTCGTGCAAACGGGCCTGGTACTTGGCCATGCGTTCGGCGGGATTGCCGCCGCGTTCGCCGCGCGGGCCGCCACGGTGGCCTTCATGCATGGCCTTGTTGGCCGGGGTGCTGGCAGCTGGCGCGCTGGCGGCCGCTTCCTGGGCGTGGACGGTCAGCGATGCCGCACCCATGCTCAGCACGCTCATGGCGATGATCACATTCTTGCGCAAGGTTTTCATTGAGGCGTTCATCTTGATTCCTTTATAAATATTGAGAAATGTACATGTGCTGCACATGAATCCATGTTGGACGCGCCATGTTTCCCCGAAGTGTCCGCTGCCAGACAGTTTGTATCTATATGTTTCTTCGGGTCTCCTATATACAAGACGATACAAATGCGCTGTGCAAGCCATGGCGAAGTGGGGATAATTCGTCCTATGGAACCCTCTTCTACAATTCTCATCGTCGACGATGACCGCGATATCCGCAGCTTGCTGGCGGATTACCTGGAAACGAATGCCTACCGCACCCTGGGCGCGGCGGATGGCACGGCCATGTGGAAAATCCTCGATGAAACGCGGCCCGACCTGATCGTGCTTGACTTGAACCTGCCCGGCGACGATGGCCTGACCCTGTGCCGCAAGCTGCGCGCGCAGTCGACGGTGCCGGTGATCATGTTGACGGCGCGAAATGAGCCCCTGGACCGCATCTTGGGCCTGGAAATGGGTGCCGACGATTACCTGCCGAAGCCGTTCGAGCCGCGAGAGTTGCTGGCGCGCATACGCAGCGTCCTGCGCCGCAGCCACGCCATGCCGTCGAACGTGCCGTCGGATAAGGCGCAGCAAATCCGCTTTTCCGGCTGGACCCTGGACTTGACGGCGCGCCACCTGCTCAATCCCACCGGGTTGGTGATCATGCTGTCGGGCGCGGAATTTCGCCTGCTGCGCGTCTTCCTCGAACACCCGAACCGCGTGCTCAACCGCGACCAGCTGCTGAACCTGACGCAGGGCCGCGATGCCGATCCGTTCGACCGCTCGATCGACATCCAGATCAGCCGGCTGCGGCAAAAGCTCGGCGAGGATGCGCGCTTGCCGCAAATCATCAAGACCGTGCGCAACGGCGGCTATGTGCTGGCCGGTCAGGTCAACGTGGAGCCGCACGCGTGAAGGCCTTCTTCGGGTCGATGACGGGCCGCGTCTTCATGGTGCTGTTGCTCGGCGTCGTCGCTTCGGCCGCCCTGACGCAGTGGCTGGCCGTGGGCGAGCGCCAGCGTGCCATCGAGCAATACCGCGATTACCATGCCGTGGAGCGGGCCGAACAGCTGGTGATGGCGGCCGACGTGGTGCCGCTGGCCTCGCGCGCCGCCTACCTGAAAGTGGCCAACAAGGGCAGCGTACGCCTGGAGCTGCGCCCGGAAACCGAGCATACGTCGGGCACGCCGACGGAATTCTCCACGGCCCTGCAAGCCAAGCTGGGCGAGGGCTTCAAGGTCACCGCGCTGGCCGAACGTCCGGCCGCCTGCATCGAGCCGCGCAAGTCGCCGGGCATGTTCGGCGCCAAGCCCTGGGGCGGCACCTGTGAAAACCTCGACGTGCGCATGCAGGATGGCCACGTGCTGCGCCTGATGGTGCTGCCGCCACGCCAGCAGCCACCGTTCAATGAACATAATGACTGGATGACTCTGCTGCCATTCCTGATCAGCATTGCTATCCTGGCCTATCTGGTCACGCGCATGACGATGCGTCCGCTCAAGCAGCTGGCGCAGGCGGCGAAAGACCTCGGCAACGACATCAACCACCCGCCGCTGACCCTGTCGGGCGCCAGCGAGATCCGCCAGGCCAGCGCCGCCTTCAATGCCATGCAGGCGCGCATCCGCCAGCACATCTCGCAGCGCACGCAGATGCTGGCCGCCATCACGCACGATTTGCAGACGCCGCTGACGCGTTTGCGCCTGCGCCTGGAAAAAGTGGCCGATACGGAATTGTATGACCGCCTGGTCGGCGATTTGTCCGCCATGCAAAGCATGGTCAAGGAAGGCCTGGACCTCGCCCGCTCGATGGACAGCACGGAAGCGATGCAGGCGCTCGACCTCGATTCCCTGCTCGACAGCGTCTGTTCCGATGCGGCCGATGCCGGCCAGAAAGTAACCCTCGACGGCCATGCGGGCATGGCGCTGATGGCGCGCCCCATCGCCATGCGCCGCTGCCTGGTGAACCTGATCGACAATGCCGTCAAGTATGGTCAATATGCGCACGTGAGCGTCGAACGCATCGCCGGCGCGGCGCGCATCCGCATCCGCGATGGCGGGCCCGGCATTGCGCCGGACCAGCTGGCCAAAGTGTTCGAACCGTTCTACCGTATCGAGACGTCGCGCTCGCGCGAATCGGGCGGCACGGGCCTGGGCCTGACGATTGCGCGCAATATCGCCGAGCAGCATGGCGCCACGGTCTTGCTGGCGAACCATGCGGATGGTGGACTGGAAGTTACCCTCATCGTGCCAGAGTATTACGCAGGAAAGTGAGCATTTCCATGCGACAATATTGCGCTTTATGCCCCCTTGGCAACTACATTCAACCGGCAGCCCTGCGCTGCAACAGCGTGACAGAACAATGAAAAAGACTAGCCTGGCAATCCTCGTGGGTGCGGCCCTGTGTATCGGTGGCGGCATCTGGTATTTCAATCATCAGTCCACGGCTGGCGAGGGCGGCAAAGGGGGCAAGGGTGGGGCGCAGGCGCCGACCACGGTCAGCGTGATCAAGCCGCTGCGTCAGGATGTGCCGATGGTGCTGCAAGCGAACGGCAGCGTGACGCCGATCAGCAGCGTCGACCTGCACCCGCAAACCACCAGCACCATCACCAAGGTGCATATCCGCGAAGGCCAGTTCGTCAAGCAGGGCGAGCTGATGTTCACGCTGGACGCGCGCACCGAAAGCGCGAACGTGGAAAAAGCCCAGGCGCAAGTGTTGCGCGACCGTGCTTCGGTGCTGGACTACGAACGCCAGCTCAAGCGCAACCAAGAGTTGCTGAGCAAGAATTTCATCGCCCAGGGCGCCGTCGACACGCTGCAAAGCCAGCTCGACGCGGCGCGCGCCCTGCTGGCAGCCGACCAGGCCGCCTTGCGCGCGGCCCAGGTCGATTCCAGCTACACCGTCCTGCGCGCGCCGCAAGGCGGCCGCGTGGGCGCCATCAATGTCTACGCGGGCAGCCTGGTGCAGCCGACGACGTCGCTGACCAGCATCACCCAGCTCGACCCGATCGACGTGGCCTTCACTTTGCCGGAAAGCAGCCTGTCCGGCTTGCTGGCGGCGCAACGGGCGGGCGACGTGCCCGTCACGGCCTTGCTGGCGGACGCGGGCGGCAAGCAGCTCGACGGCAAGCTGAGTTTCATCGACAATGCCGTCGACCCGAGCACGGGTGTGATCAAGGTCAAGGCGCGCTTCAATAATGGCGGCACCGACTTGTGGCCCGGCCAATATGTGAATACGCAGCTCACCGTGCGCACCCTCAAGGATGCGCTGGTGATACCGCAAAACGCCATCATCACGAATACCACGGGTATCTTCGTGTACTCGATGGAGGCGGACAACACGGCGAAGATGCGCAAGATCGCCCGCGTGTATGCGTTCGGACCGAATGCCGTCGTCACGGGCTTGAATGGCGATGAGCAAGTCATCGTCGATGGCAAGCAAAACCTGCGTCCGGGCAGCAAGGTGCGCCTGGCGGACAAACACAAGGCCGCCGATGGCGCCGCCGCACCGCAGGGCAAGCCAGCATGAACCTGTCCGAACTGAGCATCCGGCGCCCCGTCATGGTGGTGCTGCTGTCCTTGAGCATCATCCTGGCCGGCGTGCTGGCCTACCTGCAAATTCCCGTGGCGGCCTTGCCGAGCTATAACACGCCCGTCATCAACGTCAGCGCCGACCTGGCCGGCGCCAGTCCGGAAACCATGGCGTCGTCGGTGGCCTTGCCGCTGGAAAAGCAGTTCTCCACCATTTCCGGCCTCAGCCTGATCACTTCCACGAGTACCCTGGGCAATACCTCGCTGACCCTGGAATTTGACGCCAGCATCAACGTCAATGAAGCGGCCGTCGACGTGCAGGCGGCCCTGCTGCGCGCACAGCGCCAGTTGCCGACGGAAATGACGGACCTGCCGTCCTACCGCAAGGTCAATCCGGCCGACGCGCCCGTGCTGTTCATCCAGCTGACGTCGCCGTCGCTGAACTTGTCGGATCTCAATGATTACGCGGAAAACCTGATTGCCCCAAGCCTGTCGACCCTGCCTGGCGTGGCCCAGGTCATCGTCAACGGCCAGAAGCGCTTTGCCGTGCGCGTGCGCGCCCGCGCCGACCTGATGAATGCGCGCAACCTGACGATGGACGAGCTGGCCACCGCGCTGCGCACCTCGAACACGAATTCGCCGCTGGGCATCCTTGACGGCCCCAGCCAGACGCTGACCATCCAGGGCAATCCGCAAATGATGAAGGCGGCCGATTTTGCCGAACTGATCGTCGCCAGCCGCGATGGCCAGCCCGTGCGCCTGAAAGACGTGGCCGAGGTGGAAGACAGCTTTCAATCGATCAAGGCGGCCGGCAGCTTCAATGGCGAGCGCTCGATCAGCCTGATGGTGCAGCGTCAGCCGGATGCCAATACCGTGCAAGTAGTCGATGGCGTGCGCCGCCTGCTGCCCGGCTTCAAGGAACAATTGCCGCAGTCGATACAGATCAGCCTGGTCAATGACCGCTCGCTGTCGATCCGCGAAGCCATCCACGACGTCAACCTGACCCTGGCCCTGACGGTGGTGCTGGTGGTGCTGGTGATCTTCCTCTTCCTGCACCGCGCGGCCGCCACCTTTATTCCGGCCGTCACCATGCCCATTTCGCTGCTGGGCGCGCTGGCCTTGCTGTACTGGCTCGGCTACAGCCTCGACAACGTCTCGCTGCTGGGCATTACCCTGGCCGTCGGCCTCGTCGTCGACGATGCCATCGTGGTGCTGGAAAACATCGTGCGCCACATCGAAATGGGCAAGAAACCGATCCGCGCGGCCCTGGAAGGGGCGAAAGAGATGGGCTTTACCATCATTTCGATCTCCGTTTCGCTGGTGGCCGTGTTCATTCCCATCTTCTTCATGCCGGGCGTGATCGGCTTGCTGTTCCACGAATTTGCCGTCGTCGTCTCGCTGGCCGTGCTGGTGTCGGCCATCGTCTCGCTGACCCTGGTGCCCATGCTGGCCAGCCGCTTCCTGCCCGCCGACTCGCGCGAGCACAATGACAGCGATCCCAGCCACGGTGAAAAAAGCTTCATCGGCCGCCATTTCGAAGCGGGTTTCACGCGCTTGCGCAATGGTTATGTGTTTATGCTCGACAAGGCATTGGCGCACCGCAATGTGGTGCTGGCCATCGCCGTGGCCACCTTCGCGCTGACGGTGATCCTGTACAGCACCATCCCGAAAGGTTTCTTCCCCGAGGAAGACCTGGGCCAGATCCAGGTGAATACGGAAGCGTCGGAAGACATCTCGTCGGAAGCCTTGCAGACCTTGCAGAACCGCATCGCCGACGTCATCCGCGCCGACCCCAGCGTGCAGGATGTCACCTCGTTCGTCGGCGGCGGCAACACGGGCCGCATGTTCATGGTCCTGAAACCGCGCAGCGAGCGGCCGAAAATGCCCGTGGTGCTGGAAAACCTGCGCCGCGCCACCAGTGCCGTGCCTGGCATGGCCGTGTATTTCCGTCCCGTGCAGAACTTGCAGCTGGGCGGGCGCCAGAGCAAGAGCCGCTACCAGTACACCTTGCAAAGCGTCAGTCCGGACGCCTTGAATGACTGGGCGGAAAAGTTTATTGCCGGCATGCGTGCCGATCCCGCCTTCCGCGACGTCACCAGCGATTCGCAGATCAAGGGCTTGCAGGCGTCGCTGAAGATCGACCGCGACAAGGCGAATTTGCTCGGTGTGCAGATGTCCGATATCCGCACGGCGCTGTACAGCGCCTTTGGCGAGCGGCAAGTGTCGACCATTTATTCATCGGCGGCCAGCTATTACGTGATCCTGGAAGCGGCCACGCCGGACCGCCAGTACGACGATGCGCTCACGCGCGTCTCCGTGCGCAGCAAGTCGGGTGAACTGATCAAATTGTCCAGTATTGCGCGCGTGGAACGCACGATCGGTCCCACCTCCGTGAATCACCAGGGCCAGCTGCAAGCCGTGACCCTGGCCTTCAACCTGGCGCCGGACGTGCCGCTGGGTATCGCCACGGGCAAGATTGACGTGATGGCCAAGGACATGAACTTGCCGGCCTCCATCATCACGCGCTACGGCGGCGATGCGGCCGTGTTCCAGAGCTCGCAGGCCAGCCAGATCATCCTCATCATCGCCGCGCTGGCCGTGATCTATGTGCTGCTCGGCGTCTTGTACGAAAGCTATATCCACCCGCTGACCATCCTGGCCGGCTTGCCGTCGGCGGCCGTGGGGGCGCTGCTGACCCTGCGCCTGTTCGGCATGGATCTGACCATGATTGCCATCATCGGTATCCTGATGCTGATCGGCATCGTCAAGAAGAACGCCATCATGATGATCGACTTCGCCCTGCATGCGCAGCGCAATGAAGGCATGAGCCCGCCCGAGGCCATCCGCCAGGCGTGCATCCTGCGCTTCCGTCCCATCATGATGACCACGGCGGCGGCCCTGATGGGCGCCTTGCCCATCGCCCTGGGCCTGGGCGCCGGCGCGGAACTGCGCCAGCCGCTGGGCCTGGCCGTGGTGGGAGGGTTAATCTTTTCACAAGTGATTACCCTGTTCATCACGCCCGTCATCTATCTGTTCCTGGACCGGTTCAGCGGCACGGGGCCATTGACGGATGAGCAACTGGTCGCGCTCGACAACAAGGCGTGATCGTCGCATGACCCGCGACCGGCGTCCCATTCCCAGTGAATGGGGCGCCGCTTTTGTATGGGCAGTGATACATACGGTAACAACCGTCAAGGGAAGGCTCGGGTAATCTGAGCTGGGCTGCAAGGAATGCCGCTATCCTGTACGCTTCGGATTGGAAATGCCGAGGAAGTGTTCCCAAAAGCAAGGGACTCTGGCACTATGGCTGCCCTGTAAGATTACTTTTGTCGCTACACAGAAAGCACGATTCATTTTGCATGACACGACCCATTTGATGGCTGCCGATTCCGATGTTTGTCCCACGTGCGGACAAGTCATCCAGCCAGCACCGGCCTACGGGTCCAGGACCAGCACCATGCGCAAGGTGGCGCTGGGTGTGTCCGTCCTGCTGCACGTGTTGCTGGCGGCGTATGCGCTGTTTCGCAGTGACAAGATCGAAAAGATTCCGCCGCCCAAGAAGGAAAGCGCGATGGTCTACATCGCGCCGCTGAAGGACAAGCCGCAACCGAAGCCGCAGCCGAAACCCACGCCGAAGCCGAAAGATACGAAAGTTGCCAAGGTGAAACCACCGCCGGCACCAAGCAAGCGCGTGGTGACGAAGGACGTGCCGCGCGACAAGCCGAAACTGGAAACGTTTACGCCGCCGCTGGTATCGAAAGTGCCGTTGCCGCCGCCGCCGGCGGAAGACATGAGTTCGATGATCGAGCAGCGCCGCAAGCAGCGCGAGGCGCAAAATCCCGCGCCGCCGGCCGAGGAAAGCGAAAACGACCGCGCCATGCGCGTGGCCAAGGCGAATATCGCCGGCGCGCAGGGCCGCAATTCCGGCAGCGACCGCGAGGATTCGGGCGGCGTGTTTTCCATCGTCAACCAGACCTCGTTCAGCGCCGAAGTCAAGTTCAAGGGCTGGAATGGCAACTTCAAGCGCAACTGGCTGAAGCAGGAAAAAGTCGAGCTCGGCAATGAACCCGATATCGAAACGGCCATCCTGAAGAAGATGATCCAGCTGATCCGCGCCGAAAAGCCCGGCGACTTCGTCTGGGAATCGCGGCGCCTGGGGCGCAACGTCAACCTCAGCGCGCGTGTCGAGGACACGGCCGAGCTGATGGCTTTCCTGCGCCAGGAATTCTTTGGCGACAAGCGGCCCGGAGCGGGACGGCGTTAAACGCCGCTGGCAATAAAAAAAGGCTGCGCCGTGTGAACGGGCAGCCTTTTTGTTTGCCGCGGGGAAAAATCAGGCGGGCTTGTCTGTTCCAGCTTCCGGCTCGACGTCGTCTTCCATCTCGATCAGCTCGACCATCTGGGCGGCGCCGTCTTCGCTGATGCCGGCCAGTTCCATGATCTTGTCATTGGCTTCTTCGATGCCGACGCGTTTCAGGGCCGAGAACAGCTGCACCGTGAACGGGAAGCCGACGCCGTCTTCGTCCACGTAGCTGTCGAGCTTGGCTTTCGCCTGGCGCAGCGCGTTGACGGACTCATTGCGGTTCAATTTATCGACTTTCGTCAGGATGCAGTGGATCGGCTTGCCGGTCGGGGCGAACCATTCCAGCATTTGAATGTCCAGGTCGGTGAATGGGCGGCGCGAATCCATGATCAGGATCAAACCGGCCAATTGTTCGCGGCGCTGCACGTAGTCGCCCAGCAGGCGCTGCCAGTGCAATTTCGCCGAGCCCGACACTTCCGCGTAGCCGTAGCCCGGCAAGTCGACCAGCAGGCATTCGATCTCTTCGACGATGGTGGCATCCTTGCGGTGCTGCGCCACGTGGGCGCCGCCGATGGAGAAGTAGTTGATGTGCTGGGTACGGCCAGGTGTCTTGGAGGCGAACGCCAAGCCTTTCTGATTACACAAGATGTTGATGGCGGTCGATTTACCGGCATTGGAGCGGCCGGCAAAAGCGATTTCCGGCACCGTGGTATCGGGCAGGTCACGCAGTTGGTTGACGGTCGTAAAGAAGCGGGCTTGCCAGAGTTTTGACATGGGAGTAGTAAAGCAACAAAAGGGAGCGATAAGGGAGCGATAACGCCAAGAAGCTATTGTACAATAAGGGGTTGTTTATTGTTGCCGGCGTAGCAGCGATGCGGCTTGCGGCCCTGAAAATAAAGCAAAAATCCCCAGGGCGCGGCAATGTCCACCACTAATTTCTCACTGTCTCAGGGTGCCTGAATGAATCGTGCGTTTTCACCGTTTGTCCATTCCATGCTGCTCGCTTTGCTGGCTGTATCGGCAACTGCCTCCGCGGTCGAAGCACCGAAACCAGCCGCTGCCGCGGTCGCCGTCAAGGCTGATGCCGCCAAGGGCGCGACCCTGTACGCCGATGGCGATGCGGCGCGCGGCTTGCCTGCCTGCGTGTCCTGCCATGGCGCGGCCGGCAATTCGACCATCTCGATCAACCCGAAACTGGCCGGGCAGCACGAAAGCTACATCTACAAGCAACTGGTCGACTTCACCACGCCGCAGCGCAACCAGCCCGTCATGACGACGTATGCCAAGATGCTCAGCGATGCCGACAAGAAGAATATCGCCGCCTACCTGGGCACGCAGCTGTCCAAGCCGGGCGCCGCGAAAAACAAGGATACGATCGACCTGGGCAAAAAAATCTACCGCGGTGGTATTGCTGCCAAGCAAGTTGCAGCCTGTGCCAGCTGTCATGGCGCGACGGGCAATGGCATTCCCGTCCAGTATCCGCGCATTGCCGGCCAGCACCAGGATTACACGGTGGCCCAGCTGACCCAGTTCCGCAGCACCAAGGCCGATGCCCGCAAGAACAGCGTGGACATGCACACCATCGCCGCCCGCCTGTCGGATGACGAGATCGCCGCCGTTGCCGATTACATCGCCGGCCTGAAGTAAGTTTTCATAGTGGCAATATTTTGCCACGCGCTGCAGCGCACATGAACAAGGGCGGCCGTCTCAACTGGCTGCCCTTTTTTATGGCAAGGGCCAAACAGGAGTATGCTGCCGCCTTGCGCGGAGAAACTATATTTGCTCCATGCCACATTTCCTTGAAGATTGCATATCCCGTATGAGTATCAATGTATGAGCACAGGCACGACCGGAATCGAGTTAAAGACCCAACGCCGCAGCCTGGCTGAATTCGTCGAGCTGGTCTCGTCGATGCGCTTCGCCATCAGTTTGCTGACCCTGATCGCCGTCGCCTCCATCATCGGCACCGTGCTCAAGCAGAACGAGCCGATGCCCAATTATGTGAACCAGTTCGGCCCGTTCTGGTTTTCCGTGTTCGACAAGCTGAGCCTGTACTCCGTGTATTCGGCCTGGTGGTTCCTGGTGATCATGGGTTTTCTCGTCGCCTCGACCTCGCTGTGCATCGTGCGCAATGCGCCAAAGATGCTCAAGGACATGCGCAGCTGGCGCGACAACGTGCGCGAGCAATCCTTGCGCAATTTCCACCACAAGGCGGAATGGCAGGCGCCGCTGCCGCGCGCCGTGCTGGCGCAGCAGATGGTGATGCGCCTGAAGGACGCCGGCTACCAGGCCAAGGTGGTCGAGAAGGACAATGCCACCCTGGTGGCCGCCAAGCGGGGCGCGGCGAATAAATGGGGCTATATCTTTGCCCATGGCGCCATCGTCATCATCTGCGTGGGCGGCTTGCTCGATTCGGAAATGCCGATCCGCGTGCAGCAGTGGTTCTTCGGCAAGACGCCGTTTGCCGGCAGCGGCGTGATCGCCGAGATTCCCGCCCAGCACCGGCTGAGCCTATCGAACCCCACTTTCCGCGGCAATACCATGATCCCGGAAGGCTCGTCGAGCAGCACGGCCATCATTCCCCAGGCCGATGGCGTGCTGATCCAGGATTTGCCGATCACCATCCTGCTGAAGAAATTCCACATCGATTTCTACAGCACGGGCATGCCCAAGCTGTTCGCCAGCGACGTGGTGGTGACCGACCATGTCACGGGAGAAAGTTTCCCAGCGACCATCAAAGTCAACGAGCCCTTGCTGTACAAGGGCCTGGCGCTGTACCAGTCCAGCTTTGAAGACGGCGGCAGCAAGCTCAAGCTGACGGGTTACCCGATGACGGGCAAGACGACGAAACGCTTCGACATCGGCGGCGAAGTGGGCGGCAGCACGCCGCTCGAGCGCAGCGATGGCAATTCCTACACGGTGGAATGGTCGGGTTTCCGCCCGTTCAACGTGGAAAACCTCAGCGCCGGCCAGGACGTGCGCGCCGTCAGCAAGGCGGAAAGTTTTAATGAGAAATTCTCCGTCGGCCTCGACAAGCGCCTCGGTTCGGCCGCGAAAAACGCCAACAACAAGGATTTGAAGAACGTCGGGCCGTCGGTGCAATACAAATTGCGCGACAAGACGGGCCAGGCGCGCGAGTACCAGAACTACATGCAGCCCGTGACGGTCGACGGCGCCACGGTGTTTTTGGCCGGCATGCGCGTCAACCCCAGCGACCCGTTCAGCTACCTGCGCATTCCCGCCGATGACAATTACGGCGTGACGGAATGGATGCGCTTGCGTGCCGCGCTGCAGGATCCGGAACTGCGCCAGCAGGCGGCCGCGCGCTATGCGGCGCGCGCCATGCCGCAGCCCGGCGCGGAAGCCTTGCGCAGCCAGTTGCAGGAATCGGCGGCAAAAAGCCTGGGCATCTTTGCCGGCAATGGGCAGGAGGGCGGTTTCCTCGCCATTTCGCGTTTCCTGGAGAAAATTCCTGCTGCCGAGCAAGAAAAAGCGGCCGATATCTTCATGAAGATCCTCAATGGCAGCCTGTGGGACTTGTGGCAGGCGGCGCGCGCCAAGGATGGCTTGAAAGCCATCGAGGCCGACGACAAGCATGGCCGCTTCCTGCAGCTGGCGACGAATGCGCTGTCCGACAGCTTCTTCTATGGCGCGCCCGTCTACCTGCAACTCGATGACTTCACGGAAATCAAGGCGTCCGTGCTGCAGGTGACGCGTTCGCCGGGCAAGAGCGTGGTGTACCTGGGCTGCCTGTTCCTCGTGATCGGCGTGTTTTCCATGTTCTATATCCGCGAGCGCCGCCTGTGGGTATGGATCAAGGATGGCGCCGGCGATGCCAGGGGCAGCAGCGAAGCGCTGATGGCCATGAGCACGCAGCGCAAGACGCTGGATTTTGAAAAAGAATTTGAGAACTTGAAGGCAAAGCTGCCGCAATCGGCGTAAGCTGCGCTGAGTTGGATTGGTTGAGTTTCGGCACGCGACAGCGTGGCCGGGAATGGAGAAAATGATGGAATTGGCAAATAAACAAATTTATACGCAGGAACCGGGCTTTTTCAAGCGCCTGAGCCTGGTCGACTGGCTGTATGGCGCCGGCTTGCTGGCCGCCTCCCTGTTCGGCCTGGTCCGCTTCGGCGCATTCATGGATATCTATGAAAAGGCCATCCTGCTGGCGGCCGCGCCCACGTTCGCGTGGCTGGGCTGGTACTGGAAACCCGTGCGCTGGCTGATTCCCGTGGCGGCCGTGCTGTCCCTGTTCGCCATCGAGCTGTACGGCGGCCACCTGGATATGGCGAACCAGAAATTTTTCCTCAAGTACATCTTGTCGAGCCAGTCCGCCATCCTGTGGATGGGCACCCTGTTCGTGCTGTCGACCCTGTTCTACTGGATTGGCCTGGTGGCCCGTTCGGAGTTCGGCTCGTCCGTCGGTTCGCTGCTGTGCTGGGCCGGCGTGGTGCTGGGCCTGACGGGCATGCTGGTGCGCTGGTACGAGTCCTACCTGATCGGCGC
>CAUSDR010000109.1:0-14725 GCA_963530105.1 uncultured Janthinobacterium sp. | reverse complement strand
GCCCTATCCTGCTGCCGGCATACCTTGCCGGTGCGCAGCCGCGCCGCCCCGCAATCCCTTGATCCAGGGCAATGCAATGCGTGCGCCATGCGCCTACAATCGCCGGCTTTGCCTGACTTCCATGCGCCACGCTCCCGAATTACTCCTGCCTGCCGGCTCGCTGGCCAAGATGCATGCCGCCTTCGATTTTGGCGCCGACGCCGTCTACGCGGGCCAGCCGCGCTACAGCTTGCGCGTGCGCAATAATGACTTTTCAACCTTGCAAGCCTTGCAGGAGGGAATTGACGGCGCGCATGCGCGCGGCAAGCAGTTCTTTGTCGCCAGCAATATCTTCGCCCACAACGCCAAGCTGAAAACGTATTTGCGCGACATGGAACCGGTGATCGCCATGCGCCCGGACGCGCTGATCATGGCCGACCCGGGCCTGATCATGATGGTGCGCGACAAGTGGCCGGACGTCCCCGTGCACCTGTCCGTGCAGGCCAACGCCGTCAACTGGGCCGACGTGAAATTCTGGCACCGCATGGGCTTGACGCGCGTGATTTTGTCGCGCGAACTGTCGCTCGACGAGATCGAGGAAATCCGCCAGCGCTGTCCGGAAATGGAACTGGAAGTGTTCGTCCACGGCGCCCTGTGCATCGCCTATTCGGGCCGCTGCCTGCTGTCCGGCTATTTCAACCACCGCGACCCGAACCAGGGCACGTGCACGAATTCCTGCCGCTGGGATTACAAGGTGAAGAATGCGGCGGAAGACGCCAGCGGCGACCTGGGCGGCATGCAGGTGGTGCCGCTGGCATTCCACCAGGCGCTGGCCGAGGCCGACAACAATGCCTTTTCCGCCCTGCACCAGCAGCCGCGCCACCCGCTGGCCGACCAGCCGTATCTGATTGAAGAAGCGCAGCGCCCGGGCCAGCTGATGCCGATACTCGAAGACGAGCACGGCACTTACATCATGAACTCGAAGGACTTGCGCGCCGTCGAACACATCGAGCGCCTGGTGAAAATCGGCGTCGATTCGCTGAAGGTAGAGGGCCGCACCAAGTCGCTGTACTACGCGGCGCGCACGGCGCAAGTCTACCGCCAGGCCATCGACGACGCCGTGGCGGGCCGGCCTTTCGATATCGGCCTGCTGGGCCAGCTGCAAGGCCTGGCCAACCGCGGCTACACGGACGGTTTTTATCAGCGCCACCACACGCAGGCGCACCAGAACTACATGCGCGGCGCCTCCGAGGCGGACCGCAGCCAGTACGTGGGCGACGTGCTGGGGGTGACGGACGGCTGGGCACGGGTGGAAGTAAAAAACCGCTTCGCCGTGGGCGACCGCATCGAGGCCGTGCATCCGGGCGGCAACCGCGACTTCACCATCGCGCGCATGCTGGCCGACGATGGCAGCGAGCTCCAGGTGGCGCCGGGCAGCGGCCACTTCGTGCGCATCGAACTCGACGGGGCGCTGGACAAGGCCTTGCTGGCGCGCTATTTGTAACCGCCAGTCTGGCGCACTGGTACACAAACCAGTTCGCAAGTGTTTGATTTTACAAGAAATAATTGGCATGGCGCGGCTGAAACAATTTGTTTAGGCTTCAACATTGCTATACGATACGGCCACCCTGCGCCCGGGTGGCTTATCGGCTTTCCGGGCATCCCTGACACGTTCACCGGAATCCCCGATGCCACCTGCCACCTCTGCCCTGATCACCAATGACGCCGTCGTCCTCGGCCTGCTCGCCATGACCCTGGGGGCCGTCTTCTGGACCGCCTCCCGCGCTGACGGCTTCTGGAAAAAGTTCTACACGTATATCCCGTCGCTGCTGATGTGCTATTTGATCCCGGCGCTGCTCAACACCTTCGGCATCATCGACGGCAACGCCTCCGGCCTGTATGCCGTGGCGCGCGACTACCTGCTGCCCAGCGCGCTGGTGCTGCTGTGCGTGGCCATCGATTTCGGCGGCATCGTCCGCCTCGGCCCCAAGGCCATCATCATGTTCCTCACGGGTACCTTGGGCGTCATGCTGGGCGCGCTCGTCTCCTTCGAAGCCTTGCGCCTGATCCACCCGGAAACGGTGGCGGGCGACACGTGGCGCGGCATGACCACCGTGGCCGGTTCATGGATCGGCGGCGGCGCCAACCAGGCGGCCATGAAGGAAGTGTTTGACGTGGACGCCACCCTGTTCGGCCAGTTCGTCGCCGTCGACGTGCTGGTGGCCAACGTCTGGACGGCCGTGCTGCTGTTCCTGGCCGGCCGCGCGGGCGCCTTTGACCGCTGGACGGGCGCCGATTTGTCCGCCATCAATGCCCTCAAGGACAGCATCGAAAGCTACCGCGCCCAGCACGCGCGCATCGCCACCCTGACCGACATCATGATCATCCTCGGCGTGGGCCTGGGCATGACGGGCCTGTCGCACTTCCTGGCCGGCCCCATCATCAGCTGGATCGCCACCCTGCCCGCTGAATGGCGCCTGCAGGATTACAGCCTGACGTCGAACTTCTTCTGGATCGTCGTGCTGGCCACCACCTTCGGCATGCTGCTGAGCTTTACGCGGGCGCGCAGCCTGGAAGGCGCGGGCGCCTCGACCATCGGCTCGGCCATGCTGTACGTGCTGGTGGCCACCATCGGCATGCACATGGACTTGAAAGCCCTGTTCGACAAGCCGTTCCTGTTCCTGCTGGGGCTGATCTGGATCGCCGTGCACGGCGGCCTGATGCTGCTGGTCGCCAAGCTGATCCGCGCGCCCCTGTTCTTCATGGCCGTCGGCTCGCAGGCGAACATCGGCGGCGCCGCCTCGGCCCCCGTCATCGCCAGCGCCTTCCACCCGTCCCTGGCCCCCGTCGGCGTCCTGCTGGCCGTGCTCGGCTACGCGCTGGGCACTTACGGCGCCTACATCACGGGCTTGATCCTGCGCAGCATGGCAGGGTGACGGCGCTGCTCGCCAGGCCAGGCCGGGCGAGCAGCATGCCACACGACAACGCCAGCCCGCGGGCTGGCGTTGTCGTTTCCGCGCCTGGCCAGGCGCCATCCGCACGCCTGCGCCTGTCCCATGGCCAGGCAAGACAGTGACCAACGGTAACGCCGCGGGCCCATGCGGGCGCGCCCTGGCGCGCGCCGCGGCCGGCAAGGCGCCGCAAGCGTACCGTCACTTGGTTGTTTTTCGCAGCAGACCAGTGCCCGTCGCGGCGGCCGCCGCACCGCCCGCACCATCGCCGACATGTAGCAGAAACCCCTCAAAACCAAATTTCCGCACCATTTTCGTGCAAAATCTGCGAAGATATACGCCCAAATAACCGATTACCTCCATGGAATTCTGATGAAATACGCATCTGCTCACGAGTATGTCCAGCATGTCGCCGCACGCAATCCAGGTCAGCCCGAATTTCTGCAAGCCGTCACCGAAGTCATGGAAAGCTTGTGGCCGTTCCTGGAACAGCACCCGAAATACGCGGAACAAGGCTTGCTGGAACGCTTGATCGAGCCGGAGCGCGTGGTGATGTTCCGCGTGTCGTGGGTCGATGACCATGGACAGGTGCAAGTAAACCGCGGCTACCGCATCCAGCACAGCATGGCCATCGGACCGTACAAGGGCGGCATCCGCTTCCACCCTTCCGTCACCCTGTCCGTGCTGAAATTCCTCGCCTTCGAGCAGACGTTCAAGAATGCCTTGACGACCTTGCCGATGGGCGGCGGCAAGGGCGGTTCCGATTTCGATCCGAAGGGCAAGAGCCCGGGCGAAGTGATGCGCTTTTGCCAGGCGTTCGTGAGCGAACTGTTCCGTCATGTGGGGTCGGATACGGACGTGCCGGCCGGCGACATCGGCGTGGGCGGGCGCGAAGTGGGCTACATGGCCGGCATGATGAAAAAACTCAGCAACCGCGCCGACTGCGTTTTCACGGGCAAGGGCGCCAGCTTCGGCGGCTCGCTGATGCGCCCTGAAGCGACGGGCTACGGCACCGTGTATTTCGCGCAGGAAATGCTGAAGACGCGCGGCCGCTCGTTCGAGGGCATGCGCGTCTCCGTCTCCGGTTCGGGCAACGTGGCGCAATACGCGGTGGAAAAGGCCATGGCCATGGGCGCGAAAGTCATCACCGTCTCCGATTCCAGCGGCACCATCGTCGACGAGGACGGTTTTACGCCGGAAAAGCTGGCCATCCTGATGGAGATCAAGAACCATCTGTATGGCCGCGTCAGCGATTACGCCGAACGCACGGGCGTGCGCTTCGAGGCGGGCGTGTCGCCATGGCATGTGCCGGTCGACATCGCCCTGCCCTGCGCCACGCAGAATGAACTGGGCATCGACGATGCGCGCATCCTCATCGCCAATGGCGTGCAATGCGTGGCCGAGGGCGCCAACATGCCCACCACCATCGAAGCGGCGAAAGCGTTCGAGGCGGCCGGCGTGCTGTATGCGCCAGGCAAGGCCAGCAATGCGGGCGGCGTGGCCACGTCGGGCCTGGAAATGAGCCAGAACGCGGCGCGCATGTCGTGGCCGCGCGAGGAAGTCGATGCGCGTTTGCTGCAGATCATGCAAGGCATCCATGCGGCCTGCAAGCAATACGGCACGCGCGCCGACGGTTCCGTCAGCTATGTGGACGGGGCGAATATCGCCGGCTTCGTCAAAGTGGCCGATGCCATGCTGGCGCAGGGAGTCATTTAACCCAATGACAAAATCTGGGGTCGGACCCTCAGGGTCCGACCCCGGCCCTTGCGTTTGGGGTTAACGCATTTCAGGCTTCATCAGGCTCTTGCGGCTGATGGTGCGGCCCGAGACCATGAATTCGCCATTGCCCCGGTAATGCAGGGTTTCCGGCAGCTTCGGCGACGTGGCCACGTGGGCCTTCACGCATTCAAAAATAAAAAAGCCGCCCTTCGGGTTGCCCGCCACCTGCGCCAGTTTGCATTCGAAGTTGGCGTAGCATTCGGCGATCAGGGGCGCGCCCACCTGCTCGGCCGGCTGCGGCGTCAAGCCGAAGGCCGTGAACTTGTCCGTGTCTTCGCCGCTGCAATTGCCGATCGCCACCACCTGGTCGACCATGTCGGCCGTGGGCAGGTTGATCACGCATTCCATGCTGCGCTTGATCATTTCATAGCTGTGGTTGGCGTCGGAAATGAAGCAGCCCAGCAGCGACGGCGTAAATTCCATCAGCATGTGCCAGGCCATGGTCATGACATCGCTCTCGCCCTTCCAGGTGGAACTGACCAGCACCACCGGCCCCGGTTCCAGGAAGCGGCGGATATCGGCGACGGGGTAATCCTCTTTGTGGTAATTTTTCATCTAGTCTCCTCGGACTGTGCAGGCCATAGCATAGACCAACGGCGCCCCGGCGGGCGCGCGGCTGGTGCTGGCGGCGTGTACTTTCCACGCCGCGATTCGCGCCGTTCGTCGTAAATTTCTCCCCATGGAAGATGTTGCACCATAGAATACACTTATCAACTACTCAAGGAAACCGCCATGCGCCACCTGTTCCTGTTGTCCGCCCTGTCTGCCGCCTCCCTGGCGGCCCTTCCCCCCCTGGCCCATGCCGACGAGCAGGCGCGCACGGTGGGCGCCTTCAATGCCATCGATATCCGCGGTCCCATCAGCATTGAAGTCGAATCGGGCAAGGAGCAGAGCCTGCTGCTGCGCGGCGACCAGAAATTCCTCAGCGGCGTCGTCACGGAAGTGGTCGATGGCGAGCTGAAGATTTCCATGAAGGACAAGAACATCAAGAAAACGGAAGGCGACCCGCGCATCATCATCACCATGCCCACCTTGCGCAAGCTGATCGCCGAAGGCGCGGGCGAAAAGATATTGACCAAGCTCAATGGCCCGCGCGTCGACATCAGCTACAAGGGCGCGGGCCGCCTGGCCGCCGATGGCAATGTGGACTGGCTGCGCCTGAAGGCGCAAGGCGTGGGCGATGTCGACACGAAAGCCTTGCTGGCGAAAAACGTCGACGTCAATTTCGACGGCATCGGCTCCGTCAAGGTGTATTCCTCGGGCGAACTGAACGCCGTGGTGCGCGGCATGGGCGAACTGACCTATTACGGCAAGCCCAAGCTGGTGCACAAGTCGATCGCCGGCATCGGCAGCGTCAACGCCGCCAAGTAAGGTTTTCCCGAGACCGTCCATACGATAAGGCCATCAGGCCACTGGAGACCGCATGACCGTTTTACAAGATACCGGCGCGCCGCTGGTGCTGCGCGAGGAGCACGATGGCCTCGTCACCCTGCGCCTGAACCGTCCCCTGCAATTCAACGCCCTGTCCGAAGCCATGCTGGCCGCGCTGCAGGAGGCATTCGATGCCATCGCCCGGCAGCCGCACGTGCGCTGCGTGGTGCTGGCCGCCGAAGGCAAGGCTTTTTGCGCGGGCCACGACTTGCGCCAGATGCAGGCCACGCGCCAGCTTGCGTATTATCAAACCCTGTTCGCCCAATGTTCGCGCGTGATGCAAGCCATCCAGGCCCTGCCCGTACCCGTGATTGCCCGCGTGCACGGCATCGCCACGGCGGCCGGCTGCCAGCTGGTGGCCAGCTGCGACCTGGCCGTGGCGGGCGCCTCGGCCCGCTTTGCCGTGTCCGGCATCAACGTCGGCCTGTTCTGCGCCACGCCGGCGGTGGCCCTGTCGCGCAACGTTTCCGCCAAGCGCGCCTTCGACATGCTGGTGACGGGCCGCTTCATTGACGCCGACACGGCCGCCGACTGGGGCCTGGTCAATGAAGCGGTGGCGGACGACGGCCTCGACGCGGCCGTGGCGCGCCTGGCGCAGCAAATCATGGCGAAGAGTCCGACGGCGATCCGCTACGGCAAGCAGATGTTTTACCAACAGCGCCAGCAGCCGCTGGCGGACGCGTATGCCTATGCGGGCGAGGTGATGGCGCACAACATGATGGAAGAGGATGCGGACGAAGGCGTGACCGCCTTTCTGGAGAAGCGGCCGCCCAGCTGGGCGCGGCCTTGAGCGCCTGACCGAACCTGCTGCGCGTCGGTACAGGCGGCCTGCGATGCTCACTGTACTTCAGTACAGTTGCGCTTCTCGGCCACCTCTCCCTTCCGCTCGCTACGCTTCTGTCAGGTACTCTTGAATGCGTAAGCTAACGAGCATCCTTCATCTGCTGCTGCACGGAAAGACTCAACTTGCCCAGGTCTTCCTTGCCCAGCAGCGGCAATTGCGCCAGCAGCTGCAGCAGGGTGGAATTGCCCGTCACGTCCAGTTCGGACGACTGCACCAGCACCGTGCCGGCGCCCGTGAAGTCGATCTGCTTTTCTTCGCCTGACAGGGTAAATCCCGTCAGCGCGCCGGCCGCCGAGGCCCAGCCCTGCACGTGGGCGTAATCGTAGTGGTATGACGGGCTGGGGCAATCGGCCCAGCCCAGCACGGCCTGCTCGTCGACGCGGCACGGCAGCTCCAGGAAATGCACGGGGCCGTTCGACGAGGCGATCACCTTGCCCGTACCGATCATGGTCAGATAACCGGGCAAGGTCGATTCCTGGCAAATCACGTCCTTCGTAAAACCCAGCAGGTTTTTCGCGCGGATGGTCATGTTGGCGTTATCCAGGTCGTAGCACGCCAGGTCGTTGCCATTGTCGCCCAGGATCAGTTGCCCCTGCCCTTGCGCCACGACAAAGTGGTGGATGTACTTGGGCGCATTGAAGGCATTGCGCACGATCAAGTCGAGCACGCTGCTGCCCATGGCTTCGAAGCGCAGCTCGCCATAGAAGGCGATCATCTTGCCCTTGCGAATGAAGATCTGTTCCTTGACGTCGATGACATACGAAAAACGGTTCAGGTTATCGTTCTTCGGCAAGGTATCGGGGGTGTAAATCGTCATGGCTTACCTTTCGCTCGCTTGGATGTAGACCGTGCCCTGGCCCGTGAACTTCACCTGGTAGGACTCGCCCGACGCCTGGCCGACAAAGGTTTTCCAGTTCAAGTCCGTGACGATGGTCGAGCTCAGCTGCCCCGTGTGGCCGATGTAGGCCTGCGGGTCGACAAACACGGGCACGTCCGGCGTGACGGGCAAGCCGATGGCATTGCCATCCGACAAAATCGCCACTTCGCCCGTGCCTTGCAGGGTGGTGGTAAACAAGCCCTGGCCCGAGGCCATGCCGCGCACCACGCCCTGCACGCCGCCCTGGTTGCCGAGGAACATGGTGCCGGCCGCCAGGCGCCCATCGAAGGCCAGCAGGGAATCGCTTTCCACGTAAAACGTGTCGCCGCGCACGGGCACGATGGTGACGAACAGGCCCGCGTGCGCATAAAACACGCTGCCCGTGCCGCGCGCCGACATCATGGCGTAGCCTTCATTCGTGACGGCGCGCATGGCCAGGCTTTGCACGCCCTGGCCGGCGAGGAAGGAACGGCTGAACGCCACGTCGCCCTGGTACGCCACCATGGAACCCTTGCGGGCGAAGACTTCTTCATTGCCGAGTTTTACCTCAAGCATTTTTTCATTGATTTGCTGATAGACGGGCATCGCGCGCTCCTAGCGTTCGGCGGGCTGGATGAACACCACGCCCTGGCCGGTGAATTTGTGCTGGTACGACTCGCCCGAGCTTTGCCCGATCATCGTGCGCCAGTTGACGTCGAAGACGAATTCCTGGCGAATGTCGCCCTTGAAGCCGACGAAGGCGTCCGGGTCGACGCGCAGCGGGTGGGCCGGCGTCACTTCCAGCATGATCAGGTTGCCGCGCGAAATGACGGCGATATTGCCGTGGCCTTCGACGGTGGTGGAAAACAGGCCCTGGCCCGAGCTGGCGCCGCGCAGGCCGGCAAAGCTGGTGCCCGTCTTCAGGCTCGTGTCGTAGGCCAGCAGGCTGCTGCTTTCGATGGTCAGCTTTTCGCCGGCCAGCGCCATGACGGTGATTTCGGCCGCGTTCTGCGCGAAAAACACGGTGCCGCTGCCGGACGCCTGCATCAGCTGCATGCCTTCATTCGTCACCTTGCGCTTGAGCGCGCCAAAGATGCCCTCGCCGCCCAGCAGGGATTTTTCAAATTTGATGCTGCCCGTATAGGCGACCATGGCGCCGGCGATGGCCAGCACTTTTTCATCCTGCAGGCGCACTTCCAGCAGGCGGTCGGTATTGGTGCGGAAACTGGTCACGCGCGACTCCCCAAGTATGCCAGGCCACAAGGCCATGGCTGTTCGACAAGATACCGGGGCCTTTGCCGCCGCGCAAGCGCTATTCCTGGCGAACGCGCCACGACTGGCCAGGCGCACCAAAAAAAAGGCGTGCCCGCAGGCACGCCTTGTGGCAGCTGGCGCGACGCTTAGTGCGCCAGCACCGGCTTGTCGCCGCGCGCGTCCTGTGCCAGCGGCACGGGATCATCGGTATTGACTTCGACCACCGTGATGCCCTGGATCACGCCAGCGACCTGGTAGCCGACGGCGCCCAGGTGGCGCTTGCCTTCGGCCAGGTTGGACCAGCCCAGCGAGACGGACGCGGTGCCGCCCATGAAGGCCGTGCCCGGCATCAGCGCCTTGAAGCCGCCGTTGTTCAGGCCCGGCGCCAGCACCCAGGACGACAGGGTGTAGTTGGCCTGGCCATTCTGCGGCGCATAGCCGATCATGCACACCTTGTAGGTGCCGGCGGCGGGCAGGCGCAGTTCGACTTGCTCGTTCGAACTTTGATTGCCGCTGCTGCCGACCAGCACATTGGCGGCGTTATAGACCTCCATGTCCATGTCGGTATTCACGCCGCCCGTGGTTTCCGCATCGTAGGTGGCAAAGCGCGCCACCAGGGTGCCGGCCGGTATCACCACATTGTGCACGTTCACGCCCGTGGCGCCACCGGCCTTGCAGCTGGCCGACGCCGTGGAGTTGTTGGCCTGGCCGATCGTGCGCGCCTCGCGCACGGCTTCGATCAAGCCCGACTTGACGCCCACCAGCGGTCCCGCAAAGCCCGTGCCAAGGGTCACGACCTTGCTGCCCGTGACCGCTTCGCTCTTCACCAGCGGCGTGGCGACAAGGATGCTGCCGCGCGCCGTCAGCGGGCTGCGCACCGTGTGCGTGCCATCCGTCCAGCTCAAGGCGCCATACACCCAGGTGTCGAGCGGCGCCGTGGTGCGCGTCAGCTTGACCTGGAACTGGGCCTTGGCGCCCGGCGCCAGGTTCAGGCTGGCCGGCGTCACCGCCACCGTGTAGCCGGGCAGGCTGGCCGACGCCGTGTAGACGGCGCTGCCGCTGCCCACGTTCGTCACCGTGCGGGTGAGGATTTGCGTGCCCAGTACATTGGCCGCCGTCAGCGACGGCAGGTTCAGGTTGTAGGCGGCGATGCTGCCGGTGGCGGCGCAGTTGGCGGAATACTGCGTGCGGATATTCAAGCCGCACAGGAAGCGCGCATAGTCGATTTCCGACAGGTCATACACGAGTCCCGGATCGGCGGCGCTGTTGGGCGCGATATGCCCGGCGCCCTGCCCCCATGGCAGCTGGCCCGAGTTCTTCGCCGTGGCATCCCACGACACGGACCCGTTCAAGCCATCGGGATAGGTGTTGAATGCCGTCGTCATCAGCGCCGACTTGATGGCCGCGGGCGACCAGTCGGGGTGCTGCTGCTTGAGCAGCGCCGCCACGCCGGCCACGTGCGGGCTGGCCATCGACGTGCCGGAATAGAATTCCCATTCGGCCGCGGGCGCCACGCCGCCGGCAGCCACGGCATCGCGCTGCGCCCGGGTCAGGTCGGCCGTCACGCCGGCCAGCACGTTGGTGCCGGGCGCCGACAGGTCGGGCTTGAGGATGTTGGCATTGGCGACGTTCGGCCCGCGCGAGGAGCGGTCGCTGACGATGGGCGCCTGCACGCTGGTGTCGGGTATGGTATGCACCTCGCCCAGGGCCGCCGTGGCGTCCGGGTTGCCCGCCATGTAGGCTTTCAGCGCGTCGCCCTGCGCCTGCGCCAGGTGCACGGTCGATACCAGATGCGCCTGATTGATGATGGTGTTGGCGCCGCCGGCCACGTTGGCGATGACCACGCCCAGCGCGCCAGCCGTCCTGGCGTTGGCGCTCTTGTTGACCAGCACGTTGCCGCCGCGGTCGCACACCAGCACCTTGCCCGCCACTTTCGCCGGGTCGAGGTATGCCGTGGTCGCATCGGCCCCGCCGTAGCAGCGCAGCAGGTTCACGTCCGTCGGCGCGACGCCGGCCAGGCCCGCGTCGCGCGAACGGATCAGCGGCAGCGCCGGCGTATTGGCGTTGCTTGATGCGCCTTCCAGGCGGGTGCCGTTGTTGAGGATGACATTGGCCGCGTACAGGCGGTTGTGGGTGGAATTGGCCACCGTCGCCAGCCATGGGCTGATGTGCGACACGGGTGCCGGCACGTCGGGCGCCGGCGTCGATGGCCCGGAATTGCCGCCGGAGGTGGCGACGAACACGCCCGCGTTGGCGGCGCCCAGGAAAGCCTGCTCCGTCGCTTCGTCAAACGCGCCGCCGCCCGCATTCGGGCCGATGGAAAAGTTGATGACGTTGACGCCATCCTTGACGGCCTGGTCGATCGCGGCCACGCTGTCGGCCGTGGCGCAGCCATTGCGGCCCGTCGCCCCATCCGTCCAGCAAACCTTGTAGGCGGCGACGCGGGCGCGCGGCGCCATGCCCGACGCCTTGCCCAGCGAGACGCCATTCGAGGTGGCCAGCGCGCCGTTGTTGCCGCCCGCAGTCGACGCCGTGTGCGTGCCGTGGCCGCCGTGGCCCGTCAGGCCGGCCACGGAATCGCGCGGCGAACGGAATTCCGTCCAGTGCAGGGCCGCCGACGAGGCGCGGTAGTAGCGCGCGCCGATCAGCTTGTTGTTGCAATTGTCGGCGGAAAAACCCTCGCCCGTCTGGCATGAACCCTGCCAGCTGGCCGGCGGCGCGCCGTACACGACGTTGCTGCCGCTGTGGCTGGGTACGCCGTTTTCGTCGAGGCGGTCGGCAAAGGCCGTGTTTTCCGGCCAGATGCCGCTGTCGACGATGCCGATGATGATGTCTTCACCCGCATGCGCCTTGCCGCCCAGCTGTTCCCAGATGCCGCCCGGCTTGTCCAGGCCCAGGAAGCTGGGCGTGTAGCTGGTGTCGAGTTGCAGGATGGAATCGGCGCTGATGCTGGCCACGCCGCTGTTTTTCTTCAGGGCCCGCACTTCATCGTCCGTCAGCAAGGCGGAAAAGCCGTTGAAGACGACGTTGTACTGGTGCGTGATTTCCGCCGCGCTGACGGTACCGGCCACGGCGGCCTGTTTGGTGTCGAGGTAGTTCAGGTAGGCCTGCACGTCGGCGGCGCCCACGTTGATGCGCGCGCCCGGCGCCGGCTTGGTGGCGGCCAGGCCGTCGATCTGGCCCGTGTAGGCGGCGGCCGGCTTGTCGACCAGTTGCACGATGTAGGAGCGGCGCTCTTGCGCCTGGGCGGACTGGGCAACGCTGGCGGCCAGCAGCAGGATGGCGAGGGAAACGGGACGAAGTTTCATGCTCACGCTCCTTGCACGCTGGCGTTGGTGACAGCCTTGCCGGCGCGGCGGCGCGACAGCATGCCGATGGCGCCCAGGCCGGCGAGCATCAGCATGTAGGTTGACGGTTCGGGCACGGCGCTGATGCTGATATTGTCGAGCGCGAACTGGCCCTGGTTAAACGCGGGGAAATCGAGGGAATTGGTGCACGCGCCCGTCTCGTTGAAGATGCACGCATTGAAGGTCAGGCCCGTGAAGGCGTAATTGCTGAAGCCGCCCAGCAGCGTAGCGCTGTGGAAAGCGTAATTGCCGTCGCTGCCCTGGCCGGGAAACGCCAGCGAAGTGGTCACGACTTGGCCGTTGCTCAGGGTGCCGCTCAGCTGCAGCTGGCCCCAGTTCATGTCCGGCAAGCCGGAAACGGGGGCGATGAAGGAATAGTCGAAGCCCGCCAGGGTGAATGCCTGGTGGTCGGCGCGCGAGAAATTCACGCCGCCATCGTTGAGGATGGCCAGGTAATTGCCGGTGGCGCCCTGCGGGCAGGCGGCGATGTCGCATGACGACGTGACGCGGCCGTCGAGGATGGCGCCGACGCCGCTGACGCCGCCGCCAGCGGCGGTGGTGGGATCGGCCAGGAACAGCAGGTTGTAGCTCGACGTGTTGAGCGTCTGGCCGCTTTCATAGACATTCGGCAGCAGGTTGTCGAAGTGCAAGACATCGGCCATGGCCGGCGCCGCGACCAGCGCGGACATGGCGGTTAGTGCGCAGAACACGCTGCTGCGCAAGCTGGTGCGACCGCGGGTAGCGGGCGGGTTGACGGTGGCGGGCGATACCCGCGCTGGATGCGATAGACGATTCATTCTATTCCCTTGAGTGTTGTGGATAGAGAGGTCTGCAGGTCGGGCGCCCGCTTTCAGCTTTTTCACAAAAGTGTCAATGAATATAGCAAACCACACAAAACAAATATCATTTTTTTATTATCATTTATTTATTTTTCATCTAACTTCCCAAACTTTTGTTTTGTTTTATCTATGGCAGTCTGACAAATCTCAACGTTTCATTTACACAACAAGCATGCCGCACGCTAGCGTGCGCGACGGCACGCGCGCGCGACTTCGGCTAAGCTCGAAAACCACGCTTGGCGCGCGCGCCGGGCATGCGCCCCGTCTCAGCGCTGCAGCGGCAGATAACTCTGCTTGAGCTGGCGCAGCACGAAACTCGATTTGCTGTGGCGGATGCCGGGAATCTTGTACAGGCGCTCGCGCAGCAGGCGTTCGTAGTCGCGCGTGTCGCTGACGGCGATGCGCAGGTAATAGTCGTAGTCGCCCGAGACGAGGAAGGCTTCCAGCACTTCCGGGATCATGGCCAGCGCATGGCCGAATTCAAACAGCGCCTGGTCGGAATGGTCGTCCAGCGTCACTTGCACGATGACGGTGTCGGCCAGCCCCACCTTGGCCGCGTTCACGTTCACCGTATAGCCCTCGATGACGCCATCGTCTTCCATGCGCTTGATGCGCGCCCAGCATGGCGACGAGGTCAGCCCCACCTTGGCGCTCAGCTCGTGCAGGCTGATGCGGGCGTCCTGCTGCAGGGCCGCCAGGATGGCGAGGTCGAACTTATCCAGCCGATTTCCCACACTCATTCTGCTTACTCCTTGTTTGACAGTAAATTTTGCTGAAGACTGCATCTTATACGAGAAAAGCAGCAGCCTTTTCTGTCGCATCCGGCAGAAAATAAGGCCATGAAACCTGATCACGCCACCCTCCTCGCTCCGCCCGCCGATGCGCCCGCCCCGCGCAACGGCGCCAGCGTCCTCATCGATACCCTGCTGGCGCTGGGCGTCGACACCGTCTTCGGCTATCCGGGCGGCGCCGTGCTGCCCCTGTACGACGCGCTGCACGCCGAGCCCCGTTTGCGCCACATCCTCGTGCGCCACGAACAGGCGGCCGTGCACGCGGCCGAAGGCTATGCGCGCAGCACGGGCCGCCCCGGCGTCGTCTTCGTCACCTCCGGCCCCGGCATGAGCAATACCACCACGGGCTTGCTCGACGCCCTGTGCGATTCCATTCCCGTCATCTGCATCAGCGGCCAGGTGGCCACGGCCAGCATCGGCACGGCCGCCTTCCAGGAATGCGACGCGCTGGGCATTTCGCGCCCCGTCACCAAGTGGAACCGGCAAATCCGCTCGGCAGGCGAAACGGCGGCCGTGCTGCAAGCGGCGTTCATGCAAGCCACGCAGGGCCGGCCCGGCCCCGTGCTGGTGGACTTTCCCAAGGACTTGCAGCTGGCCGCCGTCGCGGACCACGCGCCGCCGGCGCCCGTCGCCGCCGCGGCCGCGCCCCTGCCG
>CAUSDR010000108.1:0-14748 GCA_963530105.1 uncultured Janthinobacterium sp. | reverse complement strand
ACACCAGCCACTTGCCGAATGCGCGCCGGCTGTCTGTCGGCCTGGAGCAGAACCGCCTGGCCATGCTGCTGGCCGTGGCGCACCGCCACGCGGGCATTGCCGCCTTTGACCAGGATGTCTTCATCAACGCCGTGGGCGGCGTGAAGATCACGGAACCCGCGGCCGACCTGGCGGTATTGCTGGCGATTAACTCATCGATGCGCAACAAGCCGCTGCCGCGCGGCCTGGTGGTGTTTGGCGAAGTGGGCCTGGCCGGCGAAATCCGTCCCGCGCCCCGTGGCCAGGAGCGCTTGCGCGAAGCGGCCAAGCTGGGCTTTACCCTGGCCGTCGTGCCCAAGTCGAACTTGCCGAAGCAAGCCATCGAGGGCCTCAAGGTCATCGGCGTGGAACGCATCGACGAGGCATTTAATAAACTGCGCGACCTCGAATAATCGTGGCATGGTGTAACTGACAATTTTGAGACAAGTCAAACAAAATTCCCGTTTGGAACTATAATATTTGTCCGATGAATTCGCCTGGTGAATTCGCATGGACAATGAATCGTTAGAGAAGCGGAATATAGTGTCAGTTGAGCAAAGGCAGGGCGCACGCAAGATTTTGCGTGCCAAGGCAATGTTGGTGATCGATGGCGCGGGGCCGGTGGCGGCGCGCACCCTTGATGTGGGGCCGGGCGGCATGTCGGCCGTGATCGCTGATCCCGTACCGGCAGGCAAGCAGGGCAAGGTGCTGTTCGAGCTGTTTTACGATGGCAAGGCGCACATCATCGAAGCGCGCACGTCCGTGTCGCACTGCATTTTCAGCAGCGCCGGCTTCAAGGTGGGGCTGACGTTCATGAACGTGGACATGGCTGTCAGCAGCGCCATCTCCAAATTTATGCGCTAAAATGGTGCAAACACATTAGCACGGTGGTAAACATGGCTCTGCTCGCTGTTTTGATCTTTTAGCCATGCTGCATAATTATCAATCAGTGGAGACGACGCTGCCGCGCCCCGGGCGCTTGCCGCCTCATCTCTCGTAGACGCGGCGCACGGTCAAGCCTGATCCGTGGGCGCACCCTCTCACCGGATGAAAAGCCACCATGTTTAATTCGACCATCAACAGCAGGGCCTATACCAACAACACGCAGCAGACCACGCAGGGCAATATCTCGGCCGACGTGTATGCCAAGGTCGAGCGCCAGATGCAGTCGCAGAACACGGGCGTGGTCAAGCTCAACGCCAGCCTGGCGCGCGACCAGGCCAAGTTCTCGGGCCTGGGCCAGCTGCAATCGGCATTGGCGAAATTCCAGACCGTGGCCAAGAACATGGCCGGCAGCGGCCTGGCCACCTCGGCCACGCCCAGCGCCAAGGACGTGCTCAGCGCCACCACCACCGACAAGGCCGCCAGCGGCAGCTATGCATTGAACGTCAAGCAGCTGGCGCAGGGACAAACCTTGCTCAGCGGCGCGCAAAAATCATCGAGCACGCCGATCGGCACGGGCGCGCCCGCGCTGGTGAAGATCGAAGTGGGCACGGCCGACGGCAAGCAATTTACGGCTGGCAGCGGCAAGATCATTTCGCTGACCATCGACAGCAGCAACAATAGCCTGGACGGCATCGCCGCCGCCCTGAAGCAGCAGGGCATCGACGCCAGCGTGGTGAAGGGCCCCGACGGCTATTCGCTGGCCTTGAACGGCAAGAGCGGCGCCGACAGCAGCATGCGCATCAGCGTGTCCGGCGACGCGGCCGTCAGCAATCTGCTGGCGTATGCGCCCGGCGCCGGCAAGGGCATGCAGCAGACGGTCGCCGCGCAGGATGCGCTGCTGAGCGTCGATGGCAAGGAGATCAAGAGCGCCACGAATACCCTGACGACGGCCATCGAGGGCGCCACCATCGAATTGAAGAAAAAGGGCACGACCGACCTCGTCATCGCCAAGGACAGCAGCCAGATTGCCAGCAACGTGGCCAGCTTCGTGACAGCCTACAACGACCTCAATACCAAATTGCAGAGCCTGCAACAGGGCGACTTGAAATCGGACACGGCCCTGGGCCAGGTGCGTTCGCAGATGGAGCAAGTGCTGCGCACGGCCAGCACGGGCGTGCCGGCATCCGTGCTGAGCAGCGCGGGCGTCACCCTGGGCAAGAGCGGCGAGCTGGTGCTGGACGAGAAAAAACTCAAGGCCGCCATCGAAGCCGACCCCGATGCCGTCAGCAAGCTGTTTACGAATAACGGCAAGGGCGTGGCCGACCAGTTCGCCAGCAAGATCGGCGAGCTGACGGGCGAGACGAGCATCATCCGCAAGGAAGTGCAGACGGTCGGCAAGGACATCACCACGCTGACCAACAAGAAAGCCGTGCTGGCCAAGGCCCTGACGGCGCAGGCACAGGCGCTGGTGAAGGCGTATTCGGCGCAGGAACAGATGGGCACGAATTCGGCCTTGCCGGGATATACGGGCAAAAATTCCCTGTTCGACTTCATGGCCTGATCCGCGCCGCGCGGCAACCGATGGCTAATGCGTGCCGCGCAGCAACCCATCGCCAGCCCGCGCCCTGCGGCAACCCTTGGCTGCCGCGTCTTGCCTTGCGTGCCGCCTCGGCGCTTATGTGTCGGCTAGACCCTGCCGCCCTGGGCAAAAAATGCCGACGGCGAACTGCCGAAGGTCTTCTTGAACATGGCGGAAAAGGCCGACTGGCTGGCGTAGCCCAGCTCTTCAGCCACTTGCGACAGCGGCACGCCGCGCGCGATCATCGGCGCCGCGTGGGCCAGGCGCACCTGCTGGCGCCACTGGCCAAAACTCATGCCCAATTCCCGTTCGAACAGCCGCGCCAGGGTCCGCTCCGAGGCGCCGGCCACCTGCGCCCAGTGTTCCAGGGTCAGGTTCGAGCCCGGCTTGTCGATCAGGCTGTCGCACAGGCTCTTCAGCCGCTTGTCCGCAGGCAAGGGTACACGGATGGGGCGCGTGGCCGAACGTTTCAATTCATCGAGGATCAGCTCGGCCAGCAGCGCTTCGCGCGCCGGTTCCTGGCCCGGATCGAGCTGTTCCAGCGCCATGATCAGCTGGCGCAGCAGTCCCGACACTTCCAGCACCTTGCAGTCGCGGCCCGCGAACGGCGCGCGCGCGGCATGGATGCACAGGGGGCGCAAACGGGTTTTTTCCAGTATCGTGACGGCATGCTCGACGTTCGGCGCGATCCAGATGGCGCGCATGGGCGGCAGCACCCAGCTGCTGTTGTTGGCGGTGATGCGCAGCACGCCTTCGAGCGCCATGGTGACCTGGCCCCACGGATGCGTGTGCGGCAATAAAAACTCATCGGGTTGCAGGTCGCGCGCGATCATGGTGACGGGAATGGTGGCGCTGGGCGCTTCCCGCGGCGGACACATGCGGGTATGGTGGAGGATAGGTACACCCATCAGCTTGGCCTTAATTCGATAAATTATGTCATTCTGTCGGAAAACAGACGATGATATTTTGCATACACTTGAGCTTCACCAGTATAAGACAGGGTATGACATGATAACAACTAACTCGGCATCCGCACTTCCCACCCTGCGCAGCGATGCGCGCGTCATCGGCCTGGTGGGCCTGGCGCACGGCGTCTCGCATTTTTATCATTTGATCCTGGCAGCCCTGTTCGTCTGGCTGAAACCGGCCTTCAACCTGTCGTATGCGGAACTGGGCTTGCTGATGACGGTCTTTTTCGTCATCTCCGGCGTGGGGCAGGCGCTGGCCGGCTTTGTCGTCGACCGCTTCGGCGCGCGCGCCGTGCTGTTTGCCGGCGTCTTCCTGCTGGGCGTGTCGGCGCTGGCGCTCTCCACGGCCCACAGCTACACGGCGCTGATGCTGGGCGCCATGCTGGCCGGCATGGGCAACAGCGTCTTCCATCCGGCCGATTACACCATCCTCAACCAGCGCGTGTCGGCCGCGCGCGTGGCTTACGGCTTTTCCGTGCATGGCATCAGCGGCAACATCGGCTGGGCCCTGGCACCCCTGTTCATGACCTATGTCGCCACCCATTACGACTGGGGGGTGGCGCTGCAGTGCGCGGCCGTGCTGCCTTTCGGCGTGCTGCTGATTCTGTTCCTGAACCGCCACGCCATCCGCCCCGAAGCCGTGAAAAAGGCGGCGCCGGGCCAGGCGGCCAGCGGCGAAGGCACCCTGGACTTCCTGCGCCTGCCGGCCGTGTGGATGTGCTTTGCCTTTTTCTTCATTACCGCCATCGCCCTGGGCGGCATCCAGAGTTTCGCCAGCGTGGCGCTGGTCAAGCTGTACGGCATGAGCCTGGCGCTGGCCACCAGCGCCTACACGGCCTATATGCTGGCTTCGGCCGTGGGCATGCTGGCCGGCGGCGTGGTGGGCGCGCGCAGCCAGCAGCCGGACCGCAACGTGGCGATCGCCTTTTCCGCCGCCGCGCTGCTGGCCGTGCTGCTGGGCATGGCCGTCGTGCCGGCCTGGGGCGCGGTGGTGCTGATGGGCGCCATCGGCCTGACATCCGGCGTGGCGGGGCCGTCGCGCGACCTGATGATACGCGCGGCGGCGCCGAAGAATGCCACGGGACGCGTGTATGGCGTCGTGTATTCGGGCCTGGACAGCGGCCTGGCCGTGGGACCGCTGTTCTTTGGCGCGCTGATGGATGGCAACCATCCGGCCCTGCTGTTCGTCTTCATCGGCGTGTTCCAGGCGCTGGCGATCGCCACGGCCGTGGGCGTGGGCGGTAAAACACGTGCCGCGGCGCTGCAAAAGGCATAGAATCGTTGCCATCCGATACGATTTACCCACTTCCTGGAGCCAGCATGACTTTTGCCACCACCGATCTGTGCGACGACTATGCCAGCATGCTGGACGACGGCACCCTGGCCGTGCTGCCGCCCGTGTACCGCGCCTTTGGCCAGCGCATGCGCTTCAGCGGCCCCGCCACCACCTTGCAAGTGTTTGAAGACAACGCCCTCGTGCGCAGCACCCTGGAAACGCCGGGGCAGGGGCACGTGCTGGTGATCGACGGCGGCGGCAGCCTGCGCCGCGCCCTGGTGGGCGGCCAGCTGGGCGTGCTGGCCGAAGGCAATGGCTGGGCCGGCATCGTCGTGCACGGCTGCATCCGCGACAGCGAGGAAATCAATGTCTGCCAGATCGGCGTGCGCGCCCTGGCCACGCATCCGCGCAAGAGCAACAAGACGGGCGCGGGGCAGCGCGACGTGCGCATCGACATCAGCGGCGTGGCCGTGCAGCCCGGCGACTGGATCTATGCGGACGCTGACGGCATCCTCGTGGCGCGCCAGGAACTTGACTGAGCCGCCAAGCGCCGCTTCGCCAGCGCGCCTTCGGGCGCGTTTTTTTTGGCTCTGTCCTCGTTAATTGTGGGATGGACGGAATTTTCTCCCCGTACCGATGTCTGACTCTGCACGTCCACGTACAGAACGTGAATGCCTATCACCGCCGCCTGCGCGGCTGGCTGCTGCGCTTTCATGGCGTCGCCAGCCTCTACCTGCCGAACTACCTGGGCTGGCGCTGGATACTCGATGCCAGGCGCATCTTGTCACCGGAAGCATTACTGAAAGCAACCTTGGGCGAATTCCCACACCTGACGGTGACATAGCTTTTTTTTGCCTGCACTGAGGCAAAAAACATTACAAATTATCCACATTGAATATATTTTTGCAAAGTTCTTTGACTTTGATCAAAGCTGGGATATGATTTCACTTAAGGTAACTTTAATATCAACAAGGCAAGGAAAACACATCATGAAAATCACCGCCATCGCAGCAGTCCTTGCCATGTTTGCCGCCAGCACGGCCAGCGCCAGCGCCGTCAACCTGATCACAAACGGCGATTTCGAGTCGGTCGCCCCAGGCGCCGCATTTTCCAGCGGCTTTCAAGTGGTCAACAGCGGTTCGTCCGCCATCACGGGCTGGACTGTCGGCGCCAGCTCCGTCGACCTGATCCGCAATGCCTACAATGCCATCGACGGCTACAGCATTGACCTGCTGGGCACGCCTGGGCCGGGTTTCTTGTCGCAAAGTTTCAATGTGGTGGCCGGCCAGATGTATAACCTGAGCTTTGACATGGCGCGCAATTCGAATGGCCCGGCAGGCCAGGGCGTGGCGGTCAATTTCGGCGGCGTGACGGGCAACTTCTATTCGACGGCGTCTGCCTCGAACACCCTGTACAGCCATACCCTGAACTTCACGGCCGCGTCCACGGGCCTGGCCACGCTGTCGTTCGCCAGCGCCGCCCAGGCTGGCACGCCGTTCGACAATTACTCGGGCGCCGTGATCGACAACGTGTCCGTGATGGCCGCCGTGCCGGAACCGGAAACCTACGCCATGCTGCTGGCCGGCCTGGGCCTGATGGGTTTCCTGCGCCGCCGCAAGGCCGCCAAATAAGCCAGTTTGTCGCCCATGCAAAACCGCCTGCTGCCATGCACAGGCGGTTTTTTGTTGTTCAGGGGTCTTGCGCGTAGCCATCGACCTGGATCACAAAGCGGTCGATCCGCGGCCAGGCGGCGCGCGTGCGCACCAGCGTTTCCGCCGTGGCCATGAACATGACGTAGTTATAGCCCGAGCGGCGGTCGCGCCAGGAGTGCGGCGTACTGTCCCACATGCAGCAATAGCGCTGGAGCTTGGGCAAGCCGTAGACGCGCCGCAAGTACGCTTCCGCCTGCCGCGCATGCCTGCCCTCCACATGGTAGCTGGCCCGGAACGGCTGGTCCTGGCGGTCCATGTTTTGCTGGCAACCCTGGTAGACGATATACGCGGGTTTCACGGCCAGGCTGGAGAGGAGGTCGCCGCAGGCGAGGCCGGCCCCGTGCGCGGCGCCCGTGGCCAGCAAGAGCAGCGGGGCCAGTGCCAGCCACTTCACCGCGCCAGCGCTTTCAATACATCGCCGACGGCCAGCACCACGGCTGCGGGCTGGTCCGCCTGGATGATGTGGCCGGCACCGGGAACGATGCGCTGCACGCCCTGCGTCGACAGGGCCGCCATTTCGCCCTGGATGGTGGCATTTTCGTCTTCCAGTGCCTTGTTCAGCGCGCTTTGCGGCTTGCCGGGCACGGCATACGGACTGACGCCGCGCGTCAGCACGACCAGCGGCAAGGCGCCCAGCGGCTTGCGCGCCGCGCGCAGCTGGGCATTGCTGTCGTCGAAATGGGCGTTTTCCGAACTGGCCGCCTGCCAGTAGGAAGGCGTGAGTTCGCTTGCCAGCACGACCGCGGCCAGGCTGCGGCCGTAACGTTGCTGCACGCCGCCGGTGCAATTGAGCAGCATCTCGCTGCCCGGCACGAAGCCTTGCAGCGATTGCGCCACGCACTGTTTTTCCATGGCCGCCTGCATGTCGGAAGCCTGCTTGAGCTTGCCCTGGGTGACGGCTTCGAGGCGCGTCTTCTCGTCTTCATGCATGGCCTCCACCAGCACCAGGCCCTGGACCTCGGCCGGGTAGCGGTAGGCGTACAGCTGGACGTTGGCGCCGCCATAGGAATTGCCAACCAGGACATAAGGGGGTGCGATGCGCGCCGCCGCCAGCAGCCGGTGCAAATCATCGACGGCATGCTCGCTGGTTCCGCTACGCCCGGACGGATCGCTAAAGCCCAGCCCCGCGCGGTCATACACGCAGGCCCGCGTCTGCTGCGCCACCTGTGGCTGCACGGCAAACCAGCTCCAGCCCGCGTCGCCCGATGGCGCATCGAAAATGACGGTAACTGGGCCGTCGCCGCTGCAATGCAGGTGCAGCCGGCGTCCGCCGATATCGATCAATTGCTGCGGCTGGGCAAAAGTCGCCGCTTGCACGGCGGGCGGCGGCAGGTCCGCTGCCGCGGCGGTCGTGGACAGCGCGAGCAGCATGAGGGGGAACAGGCGGAATGTCATCGTCATGGAGGGGCAGTGGATGGAACTGGCATCATAGATTACTTTTATATCAACTGCCATCGCCGCGCAAGGGACATGCCGCCTGCTCCGCCGCCGGTGCCAGGCGCCGCGCCAGTTCGCCGCGCAGCTGCGTGAGTCCGGCGATGCGGGCGTCGATGTCGGCCAGCTTGCGCGCCAGGGCCGCGCGCAGCAGTTCCGCCATGGCGGGATCGCCTGCGCCTGCCAGCAGCGGCATGTCCGCCTCGATTTCGGCCAGGGTAAAGCCCAGCTGCTGCGCCGTGCGCAGGTAGCGCAGCCAGTCCGCCGCCTCGGGTGGATAGTCGCGGTAGCCATTCGCGCCGCGCCGCGCGCGCAGCAAGCCGCGCTTTTCATAGAAGCGCAGGGTATCGCGGCTCAAGCCCGTCGCCTGCGCCATCTCGCCAATCTGCATGACTTGTTCTTTCATAAAATGCTTGACCATGGAGTGTACTCCAGCCTTGAAAATGGGCGCTTTCCATAGACAGGAGTTCCCATGTTATCTGTTGTTGCTTTCCGCCGCCTGGTGCGCGCCAGCGCCCTCTACGATGTGGTCATGACGGCCGCGTTTGTCACGCCGTGGACCTTCCTGCTCATGCGTGAGCACTTGAACGCCATCAACCTGGGCCTGGGCGGCGCGCCACTGCCGGTGTTCGAACCGTTACATTTGCTCATCAGCAGCATGATGGGCAGCGTGGTAATGGTCTGGTCGGTGCTGCGCATGCTCGATCCGCAGCCGCGCTTCGGCCGCTACGACGCGGCGGCCCGCTACCTGTTTTCCACCTGGATGGCGTGGGCCTTGCTGGTGACGGGCCAGCCCCTGCTGTGGCTATTCCTCGTGCCGGAGCTGGCCTGGGGCCTGGCGCAAAGCCTGCCGCTGCGTCGCAGCGAGGGCGGACAGGAAGGGCATGCGCACGAATCGTTGTTGAGATGACGATAACGAAATGCAATAATGCGCCTGTATGCCGTACAGCAATGCACGGCAATAATGATTCATAAAGGAATGACTATGCCGCAGGACGCCGCTGGAAAAAACATGGCTTTGCTCGATCCGGTGGTGGCGCCGCGCATCGCGGTGACGCGCCTGGTGACGGGACTGCTGCAAGGCCTGCTGCTGTACTGGCTGTACAGCGCGGCGCAAGACAAGGTCTGGCCCGCCACGGAAGCGTACTTGCTGGGACCGTTGATGCTGGTCAGCCTGCTGCTGCCCATCCTGCTGGTGTCCAGCCTGGGCCACATGTCGGCCAAGCGCATCGTGCTGTGGATGGCGGGCGCGGCCGCCGTGATGGCCGTGCTGGCCTGGCACGACGTGGCGCGCGGCGCCGAGCACGTGATTTGGGGCAACTACAAGCCGGGTGCGCCGCTGCGCGTCATCTCTGCCCAGCTGTTCGGTTTTTGCGTGGTGGGCTTTTATATCGCCCACGCGCTGGTGCTGGCCAGCGCCCAGGATGGCCGGCGCATCGCCCGCTACCCGACGTATTTTGAAATCGCCTGGAAGCTGGGCATTCAATTGCTGTTCTCGCTGCTGTTCGTGCTGGGCCTGTGGCTGGTGCTGTGGCTGGGCGGCCAGCTGTTCCTGCTGATCAAGCTCACCTTCCTGAAAAAGCTGCTGAGCCAGGCGTGGTTCGTGATTCCCGTCATCTGCTTCGCCTTTTCATTCGCCATCCATATCACGGACGTGCGCCCGTCCATCGTGCGCGGCATCCGCACCTTGCTGCTGGTGCTGCTGTCGTGGCTGGTGCCGATCGCCGCCGTGCTGGTCTCCGGCTTCCTGCTGACCTTGCCATTCATCGGCTTCGAGCGGCTGTGGGCCACGCGTCATGCGGCATCCGTGCTGCTGGGCATGGCCGGCGTGCTGGTGGTGCTGATCAATGCGGCGTTCCAGAATGGCGAAGTGGGCCATGGCGTGGCGCGCGGCATCCGCCTCGGCACGCGCCTGGCCTGTCTGCTGCTGCCGTGGGTGGTGGGCATCGCCATCTACGCCCTGACCCTGCGCGTGATGTCGCATGGCTGGACGGCCGACCGCCTGATCGCGGCCGCCTGCCTGCTCGTCGCCACCTGCTACGCCGTCGGCTATGCCTGGGCCGCCAGCAAGTATGGCGACTGGCTGCACCTGATCGCCAACGTCAACGTGGCCACCGCCTTCGTCACCTTGCTGGTGCTGTTCGCCCTGTTCTCGCCGCTGGCGGACCCGGCGCGCATTTCCGTGGCCAGCCAGATGGCGCGCCTGGACAGCGGCAAGGTCAGCGTCGATAAATTCGATTTCGAGTACTTGCGCTTCGAGGGCGCCCGCTACGGCCAGGCCGCCTTGCAGGAGTTGACGAAACGCACGACGGGCCCGGACGCGGCCATCGTGCGGGCCCGCGCCGAAGCCATGCTCAAGCGCCAGAACCGCCTCGACGAGACGGGCGCCCTCAGCGATGTCTCCATCAACCTGACCCTGCGCCCGGCGACGGCCAAATTGCCGGACAGCTTCGTGCGCCAGGACTGGACGCTAGTGGGCCCCGCGTGGCGCCTGCCCGCCTGCTTGAAGCGGGCAGGGCAGCAGTGCGACGCCTACCTGCTCGATTTCGATGGCGACGGCAAGCAGGAAGTGCTGCTGATCAGCAACGATCCGCGCGCCTCGTCGGTGCTGCTGGCGGAAAAGGACGATGGCAGCTGGTATGCGCGGGGGCAAATCCCCACGGACGCCCTGCGCTGCAAGCCCCTGCGCGAGAAATTGCAGGCGGGCGAATTCCAGCTGGTGCCGCCGAAAGTGCGCGAACTGGAAGTCGACGGCCAGCGCGTGCCGATGACTTTATATACGCAAGAGGAAGAGGTCAGCTGCCCGGACGAGAAGGCGCCGGCACCGTAGGCGGCAGGCGGAGGACGGGGCGCGGCGGCAGGCCGCTGCATGCATGGAATCTTGCCAGGAATCTTGCCAGCCTTCCGCTACCGGTCTCTGCTGTTGAGTAACGCAGGCAGGCTGACAGGAAGATGGCAATCCTGCCAGCCTGCGGCGGCCAGTGAATCACAGGAAGCGTCATGTCTATCGCCGGAAAAGGCAGCCGCCGAATTACTGTCGATTCTGCATCATATCGATGGCCGGTGCGGCCGCGGCCGACGCCTGCGCAGGCCATGCTGTCGTGCATCCGCTGGCGGCGCGCCAGGCGCCGCTAGTTCTTCGTGCGCACCTGCCGCACGTGGTTTTCCAGTTCGCTGAACGAGGGGCGTTCCGTGGCGGAAATGACCTTGCGGCCGAATTCCACGGCCAGCGCCGGCGCGTAGCCGTTCAGGCTGGCCAGCAGGGTGACTTTCACGCACTGGTACATCTTGGCCGTCTCGTGGTGTTTGCGGCGCAGCAAGCTGGCCAGCGGCGCGATGAAGCCGTAGGCCAGCAGGATGCCGATGAAGGTGCCCACCAGCGCCTGCGCGATCAGCACGCCCAGTTCGGCCGGCGGCAAGCCGACGGAAGCCATGGTGTGCACCACGCCCATCACGGCGGCGACGATGCCGAAGGCGGGCATGGCGTCGGCCAGCTGCGAAATCGTCTGGATCGGCATTTCCGCATCTTCGTGGTGCGTCTCGATCTCGTTATCCATCAGGTTTTCGATCTGGTAGGCGTCCATGTTGCCCGACACCATCAGGCGCAGATAATCGGTGATGAATTCCAGGATGTGCTCGTCGCCCAGCGTGTACGGGTATTTCACGAAGATGGGGCTGCGGTAGGGATCGTCGATATCATCCTCGACCGACATCAAGCCTTCCTTGCGGATCTTGCTGAGGATTTCATACATCAGGCCCATCAGTTCCATGTAGCGCGCTTTCGTGTATTGCGAGCTGTGGAACAGGGTGGGCAGGGCGGCGAACGTGGCGCGGATGGCCTTGGCGTCATTGCCGACAAAGAAGGTGCCCAGCGCGGCGCCGCCGATCATCAGCAGCTCCAGCGGCTGGAACAGGGCGCCCAAATGCCCCCCTTGCATGGCGAAGCCGCCAAAGACGGAAAACAGCACGACGATAAATCCGAGTATGACTAGCAAAACTTACTCCCTCATAATATTGCCATATCGCAATATTATAGTTTAACCTGATTCGGCCCCCATGGCCCCGTCTGGCTGCAGCTGCTGGCCGAGAAAATTGATAAAAGCGCGCACTTTGGCGGGCAATTGGTGGCGGCTGGGGTAGTAGGCGTACAGGTCGGCCGGCGCCAGCGTGTAGTCGGGCAGCACCACGCGCAGGCGGCCGCTGTCGAGGTAGCGCGCCAAGTCCCATTCCGAGCGCAGCAGGATGCCGTGGCCGTCCAGCGCCCAGCCCAGCACCACGTCGCCATCGTTGCTGGCCACCGTGCCGCGCACTTTCACCGTCTGCGTGGCGCGGCCGCGGCTCAGCCGCCAGATGCCGTAGGCATCGTCGTTTTGCCGGTGCACGATGCAGCGGTGGCGCGCCAGCTCGTCCGGCGTGGCCGGCGCGCCATGCGCCTGCAGGTAGGCGGGCGAGGCGCACAGGAAGCGCCGGTTCGACATGATGCGCCGCGCCGACAATCGCGTGTCGGGCAAGTCGCCGAAGCGGATGCCCAGGTCGTAGGCTTGCTCGACCAGGTTGATGGGGCTGTCCGTCAGCTGCAGCTGCACTTCCAGCTGCGGGTGGCGCAGGGCGAATTGCGACAGCAGGGGCGCGATCACCGTGCGGCCGAAGCCCAGGGTGGCATTCACGCGCAGAAGGCCGCGCGGCTCGGCGCTGCCGCTGGCCAGGGATTCTTCCATGGCGCGGATATCGTCGAGAATCTGCCGCGCCTGTTGCAAATAACTTTCGCCATCGCCCGTCAGGCTGATGCGCCGCGTGCTGCGGTTCAGCAGGCGCACGCCCAGGCGCCGCTCCATCAGCACCAGGCGCTTGCTGACGGCGGGCGGCGTGATGCCCAGCTCGCGCGCCGTGGCCGACAGGCTGCCCAGCTTGGCCAGCAGCACGAAGAAGGCCATTTCCGTGGTGGTATCCGTTTTCATCTTTAACTTCAGGTGAAGAATGGTTTAAATTGATGTCGATTATAGGGCTATCTATCGCGGGTAAGCTGGCGTCACCATTCCAGCACAGGAGACCCCGCATGAAAATCGTTGAAATCCGCGAAAAGACCATCGCCATTTCTTCCCCCATCCGCAACGCCTACATCGATTTCACGAAGATGACCCTGAGCCTGGTGGCCGTCATCACGGACGTGATGCGCGACGGCAAGCCCGTCGTCGGCTACGGCTTCAATTCGAATGGCCGCTACGGCCAGGGCATGCTGATGCGCGAGCGCTTCATCCCGCGCCTGCTCGACGCCGACCCGGCCAGCCTCGTGACGGACGATGGCGGCAACCTCGATCCGCACAAGGTGTGGGACTGCATGTACACGAATGAAAAACCGGGCGGCCACGGCGAGCGCTCGGTGGCCATCGGCACCATCGACATGGCCATCTGGGACGCCGTGGCGAAGGTCGAGCGCAAGCCTTTGTTCCAGCTGCTGGCCGAACGGCACGGCACGGGCGCGCCCGATAAACAGGTCTTCGTGTATGCGGCGGGCGGCTATTACTATCCGGGCCAGAGCCTGTCCGCCCTGCAGGACGAGATGCGCAGCTATGTCGACCGCGGCTACACGGTGGTCAAGAAGAAGATCGGCGGCGCCTCGCTGGACGAGGACCTGCGCCGCATCGATGCCATCATGGAGGTGCTGCAGGATGGCCAGAAGCTGTGCGTGGACGCCAACGGCCGCTTCGACCTCGATACCTCGATCGCCTACGCCAAGGCGCTGCGCCAGTACGATTTGTTCTGGTACGAAGAGGCGGGCGACCCGCTCGACTTCGAGCTGCAAGCCACCTTGCGCAGCTATTACGACAAGCCGATGGCGACGGGCGAAAACCTGTTTTCCATGCAGGATGCGCGCAACCTGATCCGCTACGGCGGCATGCGCGCCGACCGCGACTGGCTGCAGTTCGACTGCGCCTTGAGCTACGGCCTGGTGGAATACCTGCGCACCCTGGACATGCTGCACCAGCATGGCTGGTCGCGCAGCCGCTGCATCCCGCACGGCGGCCACCAGATGTCGCTGAATATCGCGGCGGGCCTGGGCCTGGGCGGCAATGAATCGTACCCTGACTTGTTCCAGCCTTTCGGCGGCTTTCCCGACGGCGTGCGCGTGGACAATGGCCACATCACCATGCCGGACCTGGTCGGCATCGGCTTCGAGGGCAAGGCCAACCTGTACGCGGAAATGCGCGCCCTGAGCGGGCAGTAAGGGCTATGCGCCGCGCTGCCAGAAGCGCAGGCGGTTGCCGAACGGGTCCGCCACTTCCAGGATGCGGCCCCAGTCCTCGTCGCGGATGCCGGGCCGCGCATACGGATAATCCTTCCCCTGCAGTTCCGCATGCAGGGCGGCGACGTCATCGACGGGGATCAGCAGCGCCGCGCCGGGCGTGGCGTGGCCGTAGTGTTCACTCAGGTGCAGCACCAGGTCGCCCCGCGTCACCTGCAGGTACAGGGGCGCCGTGGGGTCGAAGCGGTGCTGCCAGTCCAGGGTAAAACCGAGGAAGCCGAGGTAGAACTCGCGCGCCTTGTCTTCGGAAAAGCTGCGCAGGATGGGGATGGGAGCGGACAGTTGCATGGCGGGCCTTTCAGCAAGGTGGCGATGCCGCCATTCTAGCGTCAAGCCGGCGCCTGGCGTTTCATGCGCGCGGCAGGACTGGTCTGCTCCCAGCGGAACAGCCACATGATGATCAATTTGGTCGCGGCGCTGACGCTGGCCAGCAGCAGCAGGGGCCAGCCCGTTGACAGTCCCATGACGCAGGCAAAGAACAGGGTGCTGACATCCATCGCCAGGATGAACTGGCTCATTTTCAAAGACACGGCGCCCGTCCTGCCGGAGCGCCAGATCAGGCGGATCTGGTG
>CAUSDR010000107.1:0-14751 GCA_963530105.1 uncultured Janthinobacterium sp. | reverse complement strand
GTATGCGTGTGGCCCCGGTGGTGCAGCATGTAGCCGAACGGGCGCGGCAGCAGTTTGGTCAGCACCAGGTCCAGGTCGGGCGCGTTGCTGGCAAACCATGCCGAAAATAAAAACAGCGCACGCCGGGTGCGCTGTGCGGGGGCTTGCGGCTCGGGCGGCAGGCTGCGGTGTACCAGTTCGCCGACCCCGAGGCCGATGACCGAATGCGTAATATTATCCATCGGGCAATTTTACAGGATGCGGCCGCCCCAAGAGCAAAGGCCGGGGTCGTACCCTCAGAGTACGACCCCGGATTCTGCCATTGGGTTTGTTCAAATCAAGCGGCTACAGCGCCTGCAAATCTTCCCCGCGCATGCCCACCAGCAAGGCACGGCCATCGGGCATGACGCGGAATTCGCCATAGCGGGCCTTTTCCCAGCGCGCCGCCTCGCCTTCCTTGAAGAACCAGGCATCGCTGACCAGCACCCAGCTGCCATTCTTCGGCGTCAGCTCGAGCAGGAATTCGCCCGGCCCCAGGGTTTCCTTGGTGTACGGGCGCAGCAGTTCCGCCACGCCGCGCGCATCGCGCCTGGCCACCACCAGGGGGCGGCCAGGGGCATTTTCCACGCTGGCCAGGGTGCTCAGCACGCCAAGGTTGACGAAATTGAGGCGCATGAAGTCGCCCTGCATCAGCGAGCGGGGATCGACGGGTTCCAGCGCCACGAACACGGCTTCGCCCTTGGCGATCAATTGCTCCTTTTGCCAGATGCCGCCGTTGGCGACCAGCAGCACCAGCAGCAGGCCCGCCAGCACGCCCAGGCGAACCTGGCGGTTGTGCGCCGCCACGGCCACCGGCTTGTTTTCCACCAGGTGCAGCACCTTGCCGCGCGTGGCCAGCCACGCCAGTGCGCACAGGAGCGCGCCGGCCACGGCCAGCAGCGCCGCCTTGCTGGCCAGCGGCCAGGCCAGCTGGTAATAAAAACTGCCGATGATCCACGCCGCCGCCAGCGCGGCCGCCACGGCCACGCGCGTGCGCCCGCTCGTCAGGCAATACGCGAGGACCAGCAGCACCGGTCCCAGCGCCGGCATGAACCAGGCCAGCACGACCAGCACCAGCGCCACGCCGATGGCGGGCAGCTGGCGCAGCGCCGGCCAACGCCAGCCCGTCCAGACGGCGGCCGCCAGGGCCAGCACGAGCGATACCGCGTTCAACACTTGCGCATACCAGGCGGCTCCCTGGTGCCGGCTCACTTCGCGCGTCACTTCGCCGACAAAGCCGCCGCCCACGCTGGCGCCCAGCATGAAGGTCATGCCGGACCAGAAGACCAGGCCCAGCAGGATGGCCAGCACCCAGCCCGTCGACAGCGATTCGAGGAAGGCGGCGATGGGCGCCCCGCGGCCATCGTTGAAGGCTTGCTTTTGCAGCCAGTGCACGCCCAGCCACAGCGCCAGTGCCAGCATCCAGGCCAGATACAGTTGCGTAGGATCATTGTCGAAAATCCAGTCGCGCCCGCTATCGACGACGCCCAGCGCCAGCAGCCCGCAAGCGAGCACGCCCAGCAGCACGCGCAGCCAGTCGCGCGGCAAGGCGGCGGCCACCAGCAGGCACGCCGCACACAGCAGCAGGGACGCCATCTGCGCCGGGCAATCGCGGAACAGCGCATAGCCGAGCAAGCCGCCGCCCACCAGCAGGCAGGGCACGGCCAGCTGCTCGACAAACAGCGCCACGCCGCGCATGCGGATCAGCAGCACGGCCACCGCCAGCACGATGGCGGCCACGACATACGCGCCGGGACCGTGGCGCACCACGCTTTCCAGGCCCACGCCCAGCGCCACGACGAGAGGAATGGCCGCCAGCCAGGCGCCGAAAGCCGTCATCAGCACGAGCGGCCATGGCCGCACATCCTGCACGGGCCGGACGGCGCCCGGCGGCAACAAACCGGCCCGCGTGGCGTCGTCGATCAAGGTATCGAGCGCATCGTTGCGCCGGGTATTGAAGCCGCTCATGCCGCCTCCTGGCGGGAGCGCCACAGGATGCCTTGCACGCTCAGCGCCAGCAGCACGGCGGCGAGCAGGCCCAGCATGACCAGGCTGCCCACCTCGCCGCCATGCCCGTTGAACAGGACATGCGTCATCCCGCCCACCAGCAAGGTATTGAGGCCCAGCGTCACGGCGCTGAGGCCGAATACGTCAAAGAATTTTCCATTTGATAACAACGCGCCGGCGACGGCCAGCAAGGCCAGTCCCGCCCAGTATGGCGACGCGATGTCGCTGCCGAACAGGGCGCTCACCGCCGAGCCCGTGATAAGGATGGTGAGCAGCACCAGGCCCAGGCGCAGCGCCCAGCTGCCCGCGCCCGTCCAGCGCGCCAGCAGGGGCGAGACCAGGGCGCAGGCCAGCAGCACGGCCAGCCAGCCGGCCAGATAAACGGGCAAATCGTCCGACTCCACATGCCAGCTGTGGCGCGCATGCGCCTGCACCCACAGGGTGGCGGCCGTCGACAATACCAGCATCCACGGCGTCCACAGCACGTCGCTGCGCGCCACCAGGCACAGCGGCAGCGCCAGCGCGGCCCACAGGGCAAACAATTGCCACGGATCGGCGCCCGTCTGGTAGGTCTGGCCGAAATACGCGAACAGCCCGCCGATGCTCAGCAAGGCCACCAGCAGCAGCGGCACCCTCGCCTTCGGCACGGCGAACGCGCCCAGGCAGGCGGCGGCAAACACACCTTGCAGCAAGGCAAAACGGCCCATGCGGCCCAGGTCTTCCCAGTTGGCGGCGACCCAGAAGATCAGGCCCATGCCCAGCAGCGCGGCGCCCAGCACGGCCACGCCGCGCGGCAGCCAGTAGGCCAGGCGCGCCGGTTCGCGCTGGAAGCCGGCCACCTCCTGCAACTGCCGGGTTTGTCGGGCATCGAGCGCATGGTTCGAGGCGAGCTGGTACACGGCGAGGCGTAAATCCATCGTCTGCTTTCGTGGTGATGCTATGCTGGTCAAGTAAAAGGTCAGCGCGCGACGCTGACGCCGCGCCAGAAGGCGACGTGGCCGGCAATTTGCTTGGCGGCCTCCTTGGGCTGGGGGTAATACCAGGCCGCATTGGCGTTGACGGCGCCATCGACGACGAGGTCGTAATAGCTGGCCGTGCCCTTCCACGGGCACACCGTCGTGTGGCTGCTGGGCCGCAGGTATTCCTGCTTCACGGCAGACAGGGGAAAATACACATTGTTTTCGACGAGTTCTACCTGTTCGTCGGTGGCTTGCGCGATGACGGCGCCATTCCAGCTGGCTGTTGGCATTTGACTATCCTCCTGTGCGGAGTGTAGCCGAAATTAAGCGTCATGGCGCGCGCCATTGGCGCCCGGATCAGGTGCCGCTGATGATCTGGCGCAAGGCTTGCTCAAACACTTCCGGCGGCTGGCCGCCGGAAATCAGGTGGCGCTCGTTGATGATGACGGCCGGCACCGAGTTGATGCCGTTCTGCTGATAGAAACGTTCCTGCGCGCGCACCTCGTCCGCGTAGGCGCCGGATGCCAGCACCTCGGCCGCCCTGGCCGCATCCAGGCCAACCTTGCCGGCCACGGCCAGCAGCACCTCGTGCGACGACGGGTCCTGTCCCTGCGTGAAGTAGGCATCGAACAGCGCCATCTTGAGTTCCTTCTGGCGCCCTTCCAGGCCGGCCCAGTGCAGCAAACGGTGCGCGTCAAACGTGTTGTAGATGCGGCCGCGCTTGTCCATGGCAAAGGTAAAGCCCAGCTGTTCGCCGCGCGCGCGGATGGCTTCGCGCGACTGTGCCATCTGTTCTTCGGTGGAACCGTATTTGCGGGCGATGTGTTCGCCGATGTCCTCGCCCTCGGGCGGCATGTTGGCGTTCAGTTCGAAGGGCTGGAAGTGGATTTCGGCCTGCACGGTGTCTTGCAGCTTGCCCAGCGCCTGTTCCAGCGATTTGAGGCCGACCACGCACCAGGGGCAGGAAACGTCGGAAACGAAGTCGATACGGACGGGAGTGGGTGTGGCGGAGGGAGTGGAAACGGACATGGTGGCAGCCTTTGCGCGAGTCGGTGGCGGCCGCACCGCGCGGCGCCGCAAGCACAGCATATGCGTGCGGGCCGCCGGAAATCAAGCGCTTACTTTTTCCTGGCGGGCGCCTTGGCCCCGTCCTTCTTGCCGCCGATCTTGCTTTCCTTACCGGAGAGCAAGTTGGCAATATTCTGGCTGTGGCGGTAGGCCAGCAGCACGCTCATGACGATCACCGCCAGCAAGATGGGATCGACGCCGAACAGCAAGCCATAGTAGAACGGCGCGAACAGGGCCGCCACCAGGGCCGCCAGCGAGGAATAGCGGAAGGCGTAGGCGATGATCAGCCAGGTGGCCAGGGTTGCCAGGCCCAGCCATGGATTGATGCCCAGCAACACGCCCAGCGCCGTCGCCACGCCCTTGCCGCCAACGAAGCGGAAAAACACGGGCCACAGGTGGCCGAGGAAGACGGCGATGGCGACCAGGGCCACGGCCGTGTCGCCCACGCCCAGCGCCGTGGCGAAATGGTCGGCCAGGAACACGGCCAGCCAGCCCTTGGCGCCATCGCCCAGCAGGGTCATGATGGCGGCGCCCTTGTTGCCGCTGCGCAGCACGTTGGTGGCGCCCGGATTTTTCGAGCCATAGGTGCGCGGATCGGCAATGCCGTAGACCTTGCTCATCACCACGGCGAACGAAATTGAGCCGAGCAAGTAAGCGGCCACTGTCATTGCCACGGTTGTGATTACTGGATTCATTTCTTCCCTTTGTTGTATTTTTAACACCAGCATCAGGGCTGGCGCAGCAGAATATACACCAGCGCCCCGTCCAGGGACAGGGCGGCGCCCGCTTTTCTTAATCCTGCAAGGCGCACTGCACGGGCTGGGCTTTCAGTAAATCCAGCAGCACCTGCGGCGCCAGCGAGACGAGAAAACCGCGCCGGCCGCCATTGATATACATCCGCGGCAACTCCAGGATGGATTGCTCCACATATACGGGCATGGCCTTCCTGGTGCCGAATGGCGACGTGCCGCCGATCATGTAGCCGGAATGGCGCTGCGCCACCTCGGGCTTGCACGGTTCGACGGACTTGCAGCCGATTGCGCGCGCCAGGTTCTTGGTCGACACCTTGCAATCGCCATGCATGAGCACGATCAATGGCCGCGCCGCCTCGTCCTGCATCACCAGGGTCTTGATGACGGCATGCTCGGGCACCCCCAGTTCGCGCGCCGAGACGCTGGTGCCGCCGTGCTCCTCATACGGGTACGGGTGTTCTTCGAAGGAAACTTGATGCTTGCGCAGCAACTGCGTCGCCTGCGTTTCGGAAATATGCTCTTTTTTAGCCATGCGTGATACGCTGATCGTTCAGTGAGGAGTGCTAATTATGCAGCAAGAAATCCGCTTTGCCACATTCAATGTCTGCAACCTGGCCCCCGCCGGGGCGAAACTGTATGACAACCTGGAACCGTTGAGCCCCGCGCAATACGAAGCCAAGGCGGAGTGGACAGCGCGGCAGATCGACCTGCTCGACGCCGACGTGATCGGTTTCCAGGAAATTTTCTCGCAAGCGGCACTGCGCGACGTGCTGTCGCGCACGCGCCGCTACCGCCAAGCCGTGCAGGCCGGCTACGACGCCATGGACGCCTCGGGCCGCATGCTGCCGACGGTGGCGCTGGTGTCGCGCTTGCCCCTGGCCGGCCCCGGCGTGGCGTTCGCGAATTTCCCTGCCGGCGTGCTGCTGCCCGCCGACGGCCATGCCGACGACGAGAACGCCAGCCGCTTCGCCCGCGCACCCCTGCACGCGCAGGTCATCTTGCCGGGCGGACAACTGACGGACGTGGTGGTGCTGCACCTGAAATCGCGCCGCCCCGACTACCGCCATGGCGACGGCGGCGATGCGCTCGCCTATGCGCTGGCCAACCTGCGCTCGCTGCAGCGGCGCGGAGCGGAAGCCGTGGCCCTGCGCGTGCTGGTGAGCGAACTGGGCCACAGTGGCCGTCCGCGCATCGTGCTGGGCGACTTCAACGACATCGCCAACGCCGTCACCACCGCCATCGTCATGGGCGCCGGCGCGCCGTGCGAACTGCATGGCGACGCGCCGGACATGCGCGAACGGCTGTATGACGCCAACGCCATCCAGCAGCGCCAGGATGCCGCGCGCCACGCCGGCTACACGAATATCCACGACAGCGCCTACATGACGATCGACCATATCCTCGTTTCCGAGCATTTCCACGCCGCCTCGCCGCGCGCCATCGGCGTGGTACTGGACGTCCACTATCTGAACGACCATTTGCTGCTGGGACTGCCGCACGCCTCCGACCATGGCCAGGTGCTGGCACGCATCAAATTGCTGGGAAACATACGCTAAACCAGCAGTTTGCCCAGCGCGCTGCCCTCCACCTGCGCGCTGGCATAGCGGCCCTGGTATTGCTGGCAGCCCTGCGCCTGCAAATATGCCAGCTGCTGCGCCGTTTCCACGCCTTCGGCGATCACCGTCAGCTGCAGTTCGCGCGCCATGGCGATGATGGTGGCGGCCACGGCCGTGTCGCCGCCCGTCCCGGCAAGGAAGGAAGGGTCGATTTTCAGCTTGTCCACGGGATAATGGCGCAAATTGGCCAGGCGCGAATAGCCGGTGCCGAAGTCGTCGATGGCCAGCCGCAGCCCCAGCGCGCGCAGCTGCGCCAGCACGTCGGCCAGGCGCGCGCCGCCCTTCATCAGCAGCGCTTCCGTCAGTTCCAGCTCCAGGCAGGCGGCGGGCAAGTCCGCTGCCTGCAGCGCTTCTTGCACGCTATGCAATAAATTATTGTGCAGGCATTGCGCCGCCGACAGATTCACCGAGACGCTCCAGGGCTGCCCCGCATCGTGCCAGGCGCGCGCGCGCAGGCACGCCTGCTGCAGCACCCAGTTGCCTATCGACACCATCAAGCCGCATTCCTCGGCCACGGCGATGAAACGCTCGGGTTTCAGCAAACCCAGCTGTGGATGGCGCCAGCGCAGCAAGGCTTCGGCGCCCACGATCTGCCCCCCGGCGACAGCGAGGGCAGGCTCGAATTCGAGCACGAATTCCCCCTTGCCCAGGGCCGCGCGCAGCCCCTGCTCCAGGCTGGCCCGCTCGACGATTTGCGCATTCATCTCGGCATTGAAAAACTGGAAATTATTGCGCCCGCGCTCCTTGGCGTGGTACATGGCGACATCGGCATTGTGGATCAGGGTGTCGATGCCGTCGCCATCGTTGGGAAAGATGGCCACGCCGATCGACGCCGCCACCTGCAGTTCGTAGTCGCCCAGCTGGTACACCTGCGTCACGGCTTGCAGCAGGCTGGTCGCCACGTGGGCCGTCTGCTCGATGCCGCCCACCTCGGCCAGGATGATGAGGAATTCATCGCCGCCATGGCGGCTGACCGTATCGACGCCGCGCACGCAGCGCACCAGGCGCCGCGCCACCTCCTTGAGCAGCAGATCGCCCACATGGTGGCCCATGCTGTCATTGATGAGCTTGAAGTGATCGAGGTCCAGGTACAGGATGGCCAGCATGCTCAGCTTGCGCCGCGCGGCCGCCAGCGCCACCGACAGCCGGTCCAGCAGCAATACCCGGTTCGGCAAGTCGGTCAGGAAATCGTGTTCGGCCAGGTGGCGCGTGTACTCTTCCGTTTTCTTGCGCTCGCTGATATCGCTGAGAATGGCCAGGTAATTGCTCAATTGCCCCTGAGAATCACGGATGGCTGTCAGCGACAGCCAGGCCGGATAGCGCTGGCCCGCCTTGTGCTGGCCCACGATATCGCCCTGCCAGTAGCCATTCGCATCCACCTCTTCCCACACGTGGGCGAAAAAGTCTTGCCCGTCCGCTTCCGCGCGGTGCATGACAAAGGGCTTGCCCAGCATGTCGTCCAGGCTGTAACCGCTGATCTCGCTGTAGGCGGGATTCATGCTGACGACGCGCTGCTGCGGGTCCATCACGACGATGGCTTCGCGCGCATGCTCGACCACCTGCGCCGACAGGTACAGGGCCCGCTCGGCCAGCTTGCGGGAAGAAATGTCGCGGATCACGGCGTAAAACAGGTAAGTATGGTCCAGCGTGACGGAAGTGAGCAGCACTTCGCCCCAGAACAGTTCCCCCAGACAAGTTTGATAGCGCCAGTCATAGCGCCAGTTGCCCTGCGCGTGCGCCTGCGCCGCCAGTTGCGTGCCGCGCATTGCCGACAGTTCGCCGTCGGGCTGGCGCAGCGGTGAAAAATCGCTGAGGCGCCGCCCCAGCAGCCGGCGCCGGTCTTCGCATTGAAACAGCGCAATGGCGGCCGGATTGGCTTCGGCGATGTATTCGTCGCGCAGCAGCAGGATGGCATCGGCCGATTTCTCATACAGCTGGCGGAAATTGTCGCCCATCAGCAACAACGTACCCTGCGCGGCACCATCGTGGCCGCCGGCCGTGACGTCGACATCGATGCACACCACTTGCCGCACCCGCCCGGATTGCACTACGGGAAACACTGTGGAACAGATGCAGCGGGGCGCGATGCCGTCGCTGCCCAGCTTCCACAGGCGCGCGCTGCGCGCCTTGCCGCTGTGCCAGACGGCATCGAGTTCACTGGCAAAATCGTCGCCCAGGGTGGCACCATCGGGCAGGGAAGCGGCCACCCTGCCCCATGCCTGGCCCAGTGCCAGCTCGGCCGGCACGCCGTACAGGCGCGCCGCTCCCAGGCTCCAGTAGCGCACGATGCCATCGTGGTCGATGCCGCGCACGGCCATGCCGGGCGCCTGCTCGACGGCGGCAACGATGATGGACAGCAAGTCGAGCGCCCTGCCGGCCGGCCCCGCACCCGGCTCGGCGGCAACGAGCAGGCGGCCCGGCGACGGGGCGGCTCCGACAATCCGATCAGACATCAGGCCCCCCGTGGCGCGGCCACCCCACAACCGGCGAGCGAGTGGCCTGTCCGGTGGCGCAACCATCCCTCTCATTCTTGCGCGCCGGCGGATCGGCTTATTGAGGATGCTCAAGCATCGTGCCCTGGCCACGCCGGCGCGGCCTGGGCGGCGGATGCCACTGGCGCCCGTTTTTTGCATTTCATCCCCGTTTTTGTGCAATCTGTCGCACGGCAGTGGCGGCCAGGCTTGAATCTTCATAAAGTGGCAACATGCGCATCGTCGTGAACGGCCGCAGCGGCAGGCGTGCCGCCCGCTGCCGCCACGGCGGTGCGCTACCCGAATTCCCCCGGCCCGCCACAGGCCGGGCCGCACCGAGACCTGGCGCCGAGCCTTCGCGCCGCCTCCACCGAAGAGTCCTATGAAAAACGAGACATTGCCACCGGCATCCCCCCTTGCAGCCAAGCGCAGCCGTCGCTGGCGCGCGCCCCTCCTGATCCTCGTCGTGCTGGGGCTCGCCGGCGGCGGCTGGACCGTCATGCAGTCGAAGCAGCAGGCCGCCAAGGCCGCCGAGCAGCAGGCCAGCAAGAAGAAGGACAAGGAAAAGACGCCCGTGCATGAACTGGCGCAAGGCGACGTGGCGGCCATCGATGCGCGCGCGCTGGCCATCAGCCTGCCCCTGTCCGGATCGCTGGCCCCGCTGACCCAGGCCACCATCAAGGCCAAGGTCTCGGGCGTCATCCACGAAACGACCTTGCAGGAAGGCCAAAGCGTGTCTGCCGGGCAAGTCCTCGTGCGCCTGGACGCGGCCGACCAGCGCGCCCGCCTGACGCAGCAGCAAGCCATGCTCGACGAAGCCCAGGCGCGGCTGTCGATGGCGGCCAAGAACGAGGCCAACAGCCAGGCCCTGCTCAAGCAAAAGTACATTTCGCAGACGGCCTACGACACGACGCAAAACTCGGTCGACCTGGCGCGCGCCGGCGTCAAGTCCAACGCCGCCATGCTTGACCTGGCCCGCATCGCGCTGGCCGACACGGTGATCCGCGCGCCGATGGCCGGCATCGTCAGCAAGCGCCACCTGCAGGCCGGCGAAAAGGTCGCGCCCGACATGCCCGTCTACACCATCGTCAACCTGGCGCAGCTGACCCTGGAAGCGCCCGTGCCCAGCGCGGAAATCCCCCGCATCAAGCTGGGCCAGGACGTGCACTTCAAGGTCGACGGCTTCGGCGCGCGCGACTTCGCCGGCAAGGTCACGCGCATCAACCCCACCACCGAGAGCGGCTCGCGCGCCATGCTGGTCTACATCGCCGTCGACAACGCCGATGGCGCGCTGCGCGGCGGCATGTTCGCCAAGGGCAGCATCGTCACCGACCGCTCGCCCGTGGCGCCGCTGGTGCCATTGACGGCCGTGCGCAATGAAAAGCAGGGTCCCGTCGTGTATGCGCTGGTGAACAACAAGGTGGTCGAACAGCCTGTCACCCTGGGCTTGCGCAACGAGGATGAAGGCTACGCCGAGGTCAAGTCTGGCCTGGTGCCGGGCGCCAAAGTCATCGTCGCCAGACTCGATGGCGTGAAGCCTGGCCACGCCGTGACCTTCGCCGGCACGCCCGCCGCGCCGGCCGCGCCCGCCGCCGTGCTGGCACGGAAGGATTAAGCCATGTGGATGACCAAAGTCAGCATTCAGAATCCCGTCTTCGCCACCATGGTCATGGTGGCGCTGGTGGTGCTGGGCATCTTCTCCTACCGCGGCCTGGGCGTGGAAAGCATGCCCAGCGTGCAGCTGCCGTTCGCCGCCATTGAAGTGAACTACCCGGGCGCCTCGCCCGAGGCGGTGGAAAACGACATCACGCGCCCCATCGAGGACGCCGTCAACACCGTCAGCGGCATCAAGACCATCCGCGCCAACTCGTGGGAGGGACGCGCCGGCGTCTACCTGGAATTCGAGCTGTCGACGAACATGGACAAGGCCATGCAGGACTTGCGCGACAAGGTGGCCCTGGTGCGTCCGCGCTTCCCGAAGGAAGCCAAGGACCCGTTCATCGCCCGCGCCGAAGGCGACAACGAGCGCCCCATCGCCACCATCGTGCTGACCTCCACCGGGCATGACCTGCGCGACCTGTCGACCATGACGGAGCAGATCATCAGCAAGCGCTTCCAGGGCGTCGCCGGCGTCGGGCAAGTCAAGCTGCGCGGCCTGCGCGCGCGCCAGATCCTCATCAGCATGAAGCCGATCGAACTCAATGCGCAGGGCATCGGCGTCGATGAAGTGATCCGCGCCATCCAGGCCACGAATACCAATTTGCCGGCCGGCTCCATCAGCCATGGCGCGGCCGAGCAGCTGGTGCGCGTGGAAGGCAAGATCAAGGATGCGCGCGAATTCGGCAAGATCATCGTCGCGCGCCGCGCCGTCGGCCCCGTCTACCTGGACCAGGTGGCCAGCGTCGTCGATGGCGAGCAGGAAGAACTGTCGATCTCGCGCATGAACGGCCAGCAGGCCGTGACGATGGAAATCACCAAGGTGCAGGACGCCAACGTGGTCGAAGTGGGCACCGGCATCCTGAAAGTGGCGGCGGACCTGCAAAAGACGCTGCCGCCCGATATCACTCTGCGCGTGCTGGACGACGAATCGGAACGCGTGCAAAGCCAGCTCGATAACGTCAAGCGCACCATCATCGAAGGCGCCGTGCTGACCATGGTTATCGTCTTCCTGTTCCTGCACTCGTGGCGCTCGACCATCATCACGGGACTGACCTTGCCGATCTCCGTGCTGGCCAGCTTCATCGCCATGAAGGCCTTCGGCTTCACCCTGAACTTCCTGACCCTGATGGCGCTGTCGCTGTGCATCGGCCTGCTGATCGATGACGCCATCGTGGTGCGCGAAAACATCGTGCGCCACCTGGGCATGGGCAAGAGCCACTACAAGGCGGCCAACGACGGCACCAATGAAATCGGCCTGGCCGTGATGGCCACCACGTTCGCCATCGTCGCCGTGTTCGTGCCGGTGGCCTTCATGGAAGGCATCATCGGCCGCTTCTTCCTGCAGTTCGGCATCACCGTGGCCGTCGCCGTTCTCGTCTCGCTGTTCGTCAGCTTCACGCTCGACCCGATGCTGTCGTCCGTGTGGCGCGACCCCGTCAAGGACCGCTTCAAGTACGCGCCGTGGCTGGGCCGCTTCATGGCCTGGATCGAGACGGGCATCGACCGCCTGCACGTATGGTATGGCAAGGTGCTGGCGCTGGCTTTGCGCTGGCGCAAGACCACCCTGGCCACCGCCGTTGCCCTGTTCGCGGCCAGCCTGATGCTCGTGCCGATGATCGGCGGTGAGATGTTCCCGGAAACCGACCAGGGCTGGGTCAACCTGCGCTTCAAGACGCCCGTCGGCTCCAGCCTCGAATACACGGATACCAAGGTGCGCCAGATCGAAACGGCGCTGAAGGAATTCCCTGAAATCGACAGCCTGGTGGCCAACGTGGGCACGCAGGACGGACGCAACACGGCCGAAGTGAACCTGAAGCTGACGGACATCAAGAAGCACAAGCGCCGCTCGCAACAGGAACTGGAAAGGCTGATCCGCGAACGCCTGGCGCCAATCGCCGGCATCACCCTGTCCGTCGGCCAGCGTCCCATCTTCATCGCCATTTTGGGCACGGATGAAGGCAAGCTCGATGCGGTGGCGCATACCCTGATGGACAAGATGCGCAACATCAAGGGCCTGGCCGACATGGAGTACAGCCAGGAAGGCGCCAATCCTTCCACCACCGTGAAGATCAACAACGAGCTGGCCAGCGACCTGGGATTGTCGGTGCAGCAGATCGGCAATGCCCTGCGGCCGTTCGTCGCGGGCGACACGGTCAGCCACTGGCTGGCGTCCGACGGGCAGAACTACGACGTCAACGTGCAGCTGCCGAAATCGGGCCGGCAGAAGGTGGCCGACCTGGCCGACCTGTCGCTGGCGTCCAGCAAGCTCGATGCCAACGGCAAGCCCGTCATGATCCCGCTGCGCCAGGTGGTCGACTTCGTGCCATCTTCCAGTCCGCAAGTGCTGAAGCGCCAGGCCTTGCAGCGCCGCGTGGCCATCTATGCGGGCACGCAGGGCCGCCCGGCAGGCGACGTCGACGCCGACGTGCAAAAGGCGATCAAATCGATCGACCTGCCGCCGGGCGTGCGCTTCGACGTGGCCGGCAACGCGCAGCAAATGGCCGAAACCATGGGCGGCGCCATGATGGCGCTGGGGATCGCCGTGATCTTCATCTACCTGGTGCTGGCCTCGCAGTTCGGCAGCTTCCTGCAGCCGATCGCCATCATGGTGTCCCTGCCCCTGTCGCTGATCGGCGTGCTGCTGGCCCTGCTCGTCACCGGCAGCACCCTGAACATCTTCTCCGTGATCGGCTTCATCATGCTCATGGGCCTGGTGACGAAGAATGCGATCTTGCTGGTGGACTTCACCAACCAGCGCCAGCGCGAAGGCCTGGGGCAGTTCGAGGCGCTGATGGAAGCGGGGCAGGTGCGCCTGCGCCCCATCCTGATGACGACGCTGGCGATGGTCTTCGGCATGCTGCCGATGGCCATCGGCATGGGCGACGGCGGCGAATCGCAGGCGCCGATGGGTCGCGCCGTCATCGGCGGCGTCATCACCTCGACCTTGCTGACCTTGGTGGTGGTGCCCGTCGCCTATACCTACCTCGACAGCCTGGGCAAGCGTGCCGCGCGCTACTTCGGCGGCGGCGACGCCCATGCGCACGCCGAATCCGGCGACGACGGCAAAGCACACGCCCACTGATCCTCCAGTCGCCTTCACCGTCCCCGCATTGGCGGGGACGACGCGGCGGCTTCCGGCTTCCTGAAGAGAGCTTCAGTTGACCAAAGCGGCCACGCTGGCTAGACTGTCCCCGTTATCAATGATATGGAGTGACTCGTGGGTGCTTGTTCCAGTGACAGTAGTCGATTGACCATCGGCGATCGGCCTTAGGCAAGACGCGCGCATTCCGCCCGCCCTGCCCATGGCAAGGTGTGGTTTTACCAGCGGCAGTACTCTCTCGCCGCCACTTCCCTCCTCTTCGTTCCAGCGTAATCGTCTGCTGATCCCCTTTCGGGGCGAATTGTCTTCGCCCCGTGCACTCGCCTGTTCCTCCCCAGCCGGGAGAAACTGATGGTGGTATTTGACTTTGCGCTGCGCGTTGCCGCGGCATTGACCCTGGGCGCCATGATCGGCGCCGAACGCCAGCTGCGCCAGCGCATGGCGGGCCTGCGCACGAATGCGCTGGTGTCCGTCGGCGCCTCGCTGTTTGTCATGGTTTCCGTGCTTGAAGGCGACAGCGCCGGCCATATGCGCATCGCCGCGCAGGTGGTCTCGGGCATCGGCTTCCTGGGCGCCGGCGTCATCATGCGCGAAGGCATGACGGTGCGCGGCCTGAACACGGCCGCCACCCTGTGGTGCTCCGCCGCCATCGGCATCCTGTGCGGCCTGGGTTTTGCCATCGAGGCGGCCATCGGCACGGGATTTGTCCTGGTGGCCAACCTGGTGCTGCGCCACCTGGCCCAGCGCATCAACGCGCACGGCAGCGAGGCGGGCATCGAGACGGAAAGCATCTACCGCGTCACCGCCGTGTGCGAGGCGGAGCAGGAAGTCCAGGTGCGCAACCTGATGCTGCGCATGATCAGCGGCATGCCGGCGCTGATGCTGCAATCGCTGCACAGCGAGGATGCGGCGCAGGCCGGGCGCATCGAAGTGCGCGCAGACCTGCTCACGCCCCTGTCCAGCCTGGGCTTGCTGGAGCAGATCGTCAGCCAGGTGAGCCTGGAAGGCAGCGTCTCGGCCGTGCGCTGGGCGCTGGTGAATAACGCGGAATTTGTCGCCGAGCGGGGTGTGTGATGATGAAAAAATGCTTCAGCTGGTTTG
>CAUSDR010000106.1:0-14873 GCA_963530105.1 uncultured Janthinobacterium sp. | reverse complement strand
GCCTGACCATCTCCGGCGCCTACCAGCGCATCGCCCTGCCGCTGGTGGCCGGCGCGCCGCTGGCGTTCACGGGCCGCACGGGCACGCGCAGCGACACGGCCGTGGCGGCCAGATACGTGCAGGGCGGCTATACGCTCAGCGGCGGCTATTTCCGCGCCCTGCTGCCCACGCCGCGCAGCGACGGCGACGCCCTGTGGCTGGGCGGCGCCGTGCGCATGGGCGCGGGCACGCTGTCGCTGAACCTGCAGCGCCTGCGCCAGCAAGCCTCGCCGGGCGGGACGAAACAGGGCACGGGCCTGGGCCTGGCCTATATGCATGCGCTATCGAAGCGCAGCACCCTGTATGCGTCGTACGGGCAGATGCATAACCAGGGCGCAGCCGCGTTTTCCGTGCTGTCCGGCGATACGGCCGTGGCGCCCGCCGGACCCGGCGCCTTCGTGCGCGCCCTGGCGCTGGGTACGCGCCACCTCTTCTGACGCTGTTCGGCACGACCATACCAGCGGCATGACAAGAGGCCACTGGTATGCTCCAGCATGGGGATTGTTGGGCAGGATGGCGCAACTGGTATTGTGATCTTGCGCAAAGAATAAAACCAGTTGACTACCACCTGCAATGCTTGCACTCTGAAAAATCGGACGGTGTCCAGCCGCCCGGCCAAAAAAAGTACACATAAGGAGATGCAAGTGAACCGGACAGTCATGAATACCCTCATCATTACCCTCTTCGGCGGCACCCTGGCCGCTTGCGGCGGTGGCGAAGGCGCGGGCGCGGGCGGCAGCCAGCTGCTGGCCGGCGCGGCACAGGCCGTTGCCTGCTACGCGCCGTGGAACAGCAGCACCGTGTATAACGGCGGCGGCCAGGCCAGCTACAACAATGTGAATTACAACGCCAACTGGTGGACGCAAGGCAATAACCCGTCCACCAGCAGCGGCGCCGCCGGCACCGGCCAGCCGTGGACGGCCGTGGGAGAGTGCGGCACGCCGACACCTACGCCGACACCAACCCCGACGCCAACCCCGACACCTACCCCAACCCCGACACCTACCCCAACACCGACACCTACACCTACACCGACGCCAACTCCTACCCCAACGCCAACGCCAACGCCCACCGGCCTGGCCAGGCACGCGCTCATCGGCTACTGGCACAATTTCACCAACCCCAGCGGCGCCACCTATCCCATCAGCCAGGTCAGCGACGACTGGGATGTGATCGTCGTCTCGTTCGGCGACAACGCGGGCGGCGGCAATGTCAGCCTGACCATCGATCCGGGCGCGGGCACGGAAGCGCAATTCATTGCCGACGTGGCCGCCAAGCGGGCGAAAGGCAAAAAAGTCATCCTGTCGCTGGGCGGGCAAAACGGTTCCGTTTCCGTCGGCAACACGGCCGAAGCCACCAATTTCACCAACAGCCTGTACGCCATCATCACCAAATACGGCTTCGACGGCATCGACCTGGACCTGGAAAATGGCGTGGCGCAAGGCGCGGCCATCCAGACTTACCTGCCGATCGCCGTGAAAAACCTGAAAGCCAAGGTCGGCAACAGTTTTTACCTGTCGATGGCGCCGGAATGGGTCTATGTGGAAGGCGGCTACACCAGCTACGGCAGCATCTGGGGCGCCTACATTCCCATCATCAACGCCCTGCGCAGCGAGCTGACGGTGCTGCACCCGCAATACTACAACAATGGCGACATCTACACGCCGTACGCCACGGGCGCCATCAAGGCCGGCTCGGCCGACCAGCTGGTGGCCACGGCGCGCATGCTGATCGAAGGTTTCAATTATGGCGGCAATACCTTCGCCGGCCTGCGCCCGGACCAGGTAGGCTTCGGCGTGCCATCGGGCCGCAGCTCGGCCGGCTCCGGTTTCACGACGAATGCCGATGTCAGCAATGCATTGAATTGCCTGACGCGCCTGCTCAATTGCGGCACCATCAAGCCGCTGCAGGCGTATCCGGACTTCCGCGGCGTGATGACCTGGTCGATCAACTGGGACCGTCACGACAACTATAACTTCTCGGTGCCGACGAAGAACGTGCTGAAAACCTTGCCGTAAAAGCCGTTGTACCGCTGCGCATGGGAGCTTCGCCGCTCACATGCGCAGCAGCGCCGCACCCAGCAAGCGCATGTGCAGCGCCACGCCTTGGCGCAACGCCTCCCCTCCCCCTTGCGCATGCTTGATGCCATCCATGGTGGCCACCAGCAAGCCGGCCACCTGCGCGGCGGTCGCGTCCACCCGGCGCAGCGCGATATCGCCCGCCGCTTCGGCCTGTTCCAGCACGTCAGCCAGCGACGCCACCAGTGTTGCCCGCGCCGTCAAGGTGATGTCGGCGGCCAGGGTCATATTGACGTCGAACAATTCCTGCCCATGGGTGCTGGCGGAAATTTCCGCCATCAAGCCTTGCTGGAATGCCAGCAGCGCCGTTTCGATGCGCGCAAAGACGGGGCCGGGTTCGGCCAGCGCCGCTGCCACTTGCGCCATGACGGTGGCATGGGCCCGTTCGGAACCGGCGCGGAACACGTCTTCCTTGTTCTTGAAGTGCAGATACAGCGCGGCGCGCGACATATCGGCCGCTTGCGCGATGTCGAGCATGGATGTCTTGCGGTAGCCATAGCGGCAAAACACGGCCAGGGCCGCGTCGAGTATGCGCTGGGTCTTGAGGGTATGGGGTGACATGCTGGCATATTGACATTTTATATATATAGTATCAACATGGTTTTTGGACAAATTGTATCAAAGTGTCAATCCCCAAAGCGAAGGATGGAATCGTGCAAGAACAGCACCCTGGCTCCGATGCGGCCATGCAAGAACAATTGCGCGACATCGAACGCGGCCGCCTGCGCGCGCTGGTCGACGGCGACATGGCGCTGGCGCGCACCCTGCACGCCGACGATTTTCAGCTGGTCACGCCCATCGGCAGCCTGCTGTCCCGGGAAGAATACCTGGGCGCCATCGCGGCGGGCCACATGCGCTATCTGAGCTGGGAACCGGGCGAGATTGCCGTACGCGTGCATGGCGATGCGGCCTTGCTGCGCTATCAGGCCCAGCTTGAAATCCATTTCGCCGGCCAGGCCGTGCCCCGCTCGCGCTTCTGGCATATCGATAACTATGAGCGGCGCAATGGGCGCTGGCAAGCCGTGTGGTCGCAGGCGACGGCGATACGCTGACGGCCACGGCGGCGGCGGGAGGTGTGCGCAGCAGGGGCAATTGATATTTCTCAAACCATAGCTTCGATCTATGGATCCGGTTGAAGGGGTTGTAAGCCGGAACCGCCATAAATTCCGGCTGGCAGATAATCAATTGGGAAAAGATTGAATCCTAAGCTCTTTTTTTCATTGGTAAGCCGTTGTGCCGTGTGCTGAACGGTAAGGATTTCAGATTTCTCACTTGCAGTGCCTGAGCAGCACGCTCCAAGTTCACTGTTTCCATAACTTGATCGTTGCACTCGCGGAGCGTTTCCCCGAAGCACTTAATGGAGTCAAATAGGTGTGTGAAAATTGAGCAACCTCCGCGTTGCCGCCCATCAAATTTTCATCACTTACGTTTGGGAACTCGTGGGATCATGACCCATCCGCAGCTGACCGCTTTTCAAAGCCAGACACGTTTTGCGTACACTGCTCATCAATGACAACCGACAGCTGAATTCATGACCCAAGCCCTGCACAGCCAAGCGCGCACCACCCCACCTGATACGCGAGGAAATTCGTGCGTTTACGCTTTTCCAGGCTGCTCTGGCGCGGATTTACAACGTCACCCGACAAACGATTCGCAAGGGGCAGGTCGAGGGGGAACTCGTCTGCAAAGGGTTAAACTTGCAAAGAATGGCGAAAATGTTGTATGCGTAAGCACATCAAAGCAATAAAAGAATCCGATTTCGCTTCGGATGATCCGATTCCTTTTAACTTTCGCGCGAAACCTTAGAGTCGCTGTCAGATCCGGACAAAATGCATGGACATCAGCGGTTTAAATTCTGTCTGTCGTGTACACTTTTTAGCCAATTATGCCTGCCAAAAATCACTCGAGTCACATTGCAAGTTTACTGGCGGTTTTCCTTGTGCTCACGGTGCTGATTGCGCTCGCTTCGGCCATCTGGTTTTCGCGCGCGCGATCGATCGAAGAATGGCGCTCCCACCTTGACAACCTGTCGCTGGTGTTGGCTGAGCAAACGTCGCAGGAGATCAGTTCGGCCTTCCTGGTGCTCGACAGCGTCGCCGAGAGCGTGCAGGCGAACAATGTTACCAACACTTCCGAGCTACGCGAGAAAATGGATTCGCTGGCGCACTTTAACAGCATGCGTGACAAGATGCGCGGCCTGCCACAGGTCGATGTGGTTACCATTGTGGCCGCTAACGGCGACGTCATCAACTTTACCCGCTCCCACCCGGCGCCGGCGATCAATCTGGCCGACCGCGATTATTTCCAGGCCCATCTCAAGCAGCCGAAACTTGGCGTGTACATCAGCACGCCGGTGCGCAACAAGGGCAATGGCCAATGGACGTTTTACCTCAGCCAGCGCCTGAACGGCCCGAAGGGTGAATTCATCGGCCTGGCGCTGGTCGGCTTTTCCAGCACATTCCTGAGCAATTTCTACAGCAAGATCAATCTGGGCAGCGGTGCCACGGTCAGTTTGTACCGTCGCGACTTCAACCTACTGGCACGTTGGCCGCACACTGACTTATTGATGGGCAAGCCGAACACGAGCGGGTCGTCGTACCAGGTAATCGAGCAGATGAAGAAGTCGCACGACGTGGTGCAGACCGCTTCGCCGCGGTTTACGGCCGATGGCAACAAGGTCGAGCGGCTGGGTGCGGTGCGCCTGATCGACAATTATCCGCTGATCATCAACGTCACTGTCACCGACGAACTGTACTTGGCCCAGTGGCGCCATTTCGCCATCGTCCTGTCGGTGGTCGGCGGCTTCGCCGCGTTAGCGATGGCGGCCGCATTCATCGTGCTGATCCGTTTGCTTAGGCGGCGCGAGCACAGCATGGAAGAGACGCGGGCGCTAAAAACGGTGGCCGAAGCGGCAAATCGCGCCAAATCGGAATTTTTGGCCATGATGAGCCACGAGATCCGCACCCCGCTGACGGCCATCATCGGCTTCGCCGAAATTATGGTCAAGCCGCAGACGGCGGGCGTGAGCAGCGACGCCGGCGCGGTAATCCTGCGCAACGGGCAGCACCTGCTGCACATAATCAATGACATCCTCGACATTTCCAAAATCGAGGCAGGGCGCCTTAGTATCGAGCACCTCGCATTCTCGCCTCTCGAACTGGTGCAGGGAGTTCATGCGATGATGGGAGCGCAGGCGGCCAGCAAGGGCATCGGCTTCGGCATCAAGGTCGAATACCCATTCCCGGCGCTGGTGATGGGTGATCCGACGCGCTGGAAGCAAATCTTGTTCAATTTGTGCAGTAACGCTATCAAATTTACCGAACTCGGTCAGGTCGAGCTGACGCTATGGTATCACCCGTTGTCCTGCAAGCTTACCTGCAATGTCGTCGATACAGGTATCGGCATCTCCGATGTCCACCGTGAGAAGCTGTTCCAGCCGTTTTCTCAGGCCGACAGCACAGTGGCGCGCAAGTACGGTGGCACCGGCTTGGGTCTGCACTTAGTAAGCCAGCTGGCCGCCAAGATGGGCGGCAGTGTGGTCGTCTCTAGCGAACTCGGACGTGGCTCGGTGTTTGAAGTGGTCATTGACGCCAAGCTCGCCACGGCCAGTACGTGGCTCAACGAAGCGCCACCTCTGCTCGATACTGCGCGCCAAGCCGATGCGTCCGATCTGCGCTTGCAAGGCCATGTGCTGGTGGCCGAAGACGGACCCGACAACCGTGTGCTGATCGGCGCGTATCTGGACGGCATTGGCGTCAGCTACGAGGTAGCCGAAAACGGTGCCCAAGCGATCGAACTGGCGCTCGTCGGCGGTTTCGACCTGATCTTGATGGACATGCAGATGCCTGTGATGGACGGCATCCAGGCTACCGAGGTGCTGCGCGTGGCTGGGTTCGGCCGACCGATCGTCGCCCTGACCGCGAACGTGATGGCGGATGACGTCGAGCGCTACCGCGCGGCCGGTTGCAGCGAGTGTCTCGGCAAGCCGATCGACTTTGGCGCGCTGAGTCAACTGCTGGCGCGCTTGCTCGGGCAGGATGTCCCATCCAAGGCGATCGCCACTCAGTTCGAGCAGATCGACGGATACGTTGCCATACGTGCTATGTTTGAGGCACGGCTGGCGCCGCAGTTGGCCCAGCTGGCGCGGGATGTTGGCACGTACTCTTGGAGCGAGGTCGCCGACTTGGCACACCAATTGAAGGGATCCGCCGGCTCGTTCGGATACCCCGGTTTGACACTGTGCGCCGGCGAGCTCGAGCGGGCGGCTCGGCGTGGCGACGCACACGAGGCGGGTGCCGCGCTGGCACAACTGCTCGGGCTTGACGAACTGAACTCACTGAACGCAAGGGGTTCCCCCGATGTCCAGCAATAAGTGTAGCGGCTCGTATTTCCAAACCGACCGTGCTTGCAACGCTGCGTGAATGCGCGCGTCACTTCGACAATCGATCGTGCGGTCCAGTTATAGAAGGTTGCCGGCCATGCCATTGAGTGAGCATTTTTGCTGCTGAGAACCTGGCGTCGGCTGAATTGATGCATCGTTTCGGCAGAACGGCGGCTATCAAAAAATCTCACAATACGACAGGGTGCTTGATCCAATACCTTCTGGTATCGCCGACGCCCCATTTTGCGGCATCTTCACGTCCGAGTATCTTGTCTTTGACGGCTGGCTCAGCAAGATTGACTAGTTCCGGCGCCAGTAAGGTTTTGGAATTGGTGCAAAAAAATACACACACAGTTGGGGCGAGCAAGGACTTTCCCAAGCCCTGGTCAGCGATCACCGCTAGGCGACCAGACCGCATCTTGACTACGGTACCTACCGGATAAATCCCCATGCATTTAATGAAAGCGCCTAAGATGTCTGGGTCGAAATGCCCGTTACACCATTCCATCATTTTGCTCAAGGAAGCAGCTGGACACCAGCCGGACTTGTATGGGCGATCGGAAGTAATCGCATCGTAGACATCGCAAATGGCGCCCATTCGTGCTGCCACGCTGATCGCGTCGCCGGCCAGACCCAATGGGTAGCCGGTTCCGTTCATCTTTTCGTGATGGTGCAGGCAGACGTCAAGCACTACCTCACTCACGCCGTTGCCCGCTAATAACAGCCGGTGCCCTGCTTCCGGATGATCCTTGATGGCCGCGAATTCGTCTTGGGTCAAGTTACCCGGTTTGTTCAGGATGTCTTGCGGAACCAGCATCTTGCCGATGTCGTGCATGAGTCCGGCCATCCCGAGCTCACGGACCTGCGCGTCGGGCATCTTCAACTGACGAGCCAGCGCAATCATCAGCGCGCATACCGCTACCGAATGCATATAGGTATATTCGTCGGCATGCTTAAGCCGAACTAAACCGACCAAGGCGTCCGGGTTGCGCATGACCGACATGGCGATTTCGTCTACGAGCGGCTGCACTTGTTCGGCGGCGATCGCATTTCCCATGCGCGCTTCATGAAACATTGAGCTGACCGCAGTTTTTGATTCGGTCAAGAGCTGCGCGGCGCGATCAAGTTCGGTCGCCATCGACGTCGGTACGACCGGCGGATAACGAAACGGCGCCGCTTTGGCTAGCATTGCCTTTTCCACGCCGGCCGACGGCGCGCGCGCGATGTCGGCGCCCCGGCTCGGGTCGATTACCAATTCACTAATGTTGCTTGCTATGATCCGGGCCATTTTATCGGGCGTGTCCACCAGCAAAGAAAGGGACCAGAAGGGACTCTTCAGCCAAGGCACACAGAAATCCTCAACGTACATGCCAATTCTCAATTCGGATATATCGATCTTTTTCATAAAATTTACATGCTACAAATCGCCACTGACGCGCACGGTGGTGGCACAGCGCCGTCATGCGCGCTAACTCACCTTGCTCATCTGCCACTTCAAATAAGACGTTATTCTGCGCAATCTTTCATGCGAATGACGACTCCCCTTTGGCCAGCAGTATGCAGCGTAGGTGGTCAAACGCTGGGTTGCCGGCAACCTGCTTCATTGATACCTCTTGTTATCGAATTTGTCCAGAATATCGAAGACTTTTACCATACTGTACGGTTTGACTATAAAGCCGTGCGCACCCGCACTGATGGCCGACAGCACGTTGGGCAGTGCACTATGTCCGCTGACTATGACCCACATGCAATGTGGTAATAAGGGGCGACAGGCGCTTAGTACGTCGAGGCCGTTCATGCCAGGCATCTCCAGGTCCAGCAGCGCCAGGTCGAACGGCTCCTTCGCGTGCACCAATAATGCATAGGCCTGCCTGCCATTACTGGCTTGAACGATATCGCGATAGCCACGCTGGTGCAATATCGAGACGAGTAACTCGCGCATCTGCGCATCATCGTCTGCGATCATGATGCGTGGTGGCGCGTTCATCCGCACCCCACGCCGTTCGCGGCTACGCTGTGCTGGTGAGCTATCAGCGCCTCTAGCATGTGTGCGCCGTCAAAGTTTCGCCCTCAAGCACGGTCGCTTCAATAAGATCGTTTTTGGTCATGAGATTACCAGGGGTTCGAACCGAAATTTCATATAATTGGATATGTATTTCATTGTGTATTTGAGCATGGTATAGACATCAGTGGCGCTTTACTAGAAATCTGAAACATGTGCAGATCAGCTTCATCGCCAGCGGGCCTTCGACATTCATGCTTATTCTTTTGCATATTCGAAAAGAGTGGCGACTTTAGTCGGCACTTCGTCCAAAGTCGACTTCCGCAAACTATCAATCTTGCGGTCGTTGCGCTCCACCAAATCGATCACGCGCGGCTGATCGCAGCGCACGATGCCGGTGGTTTTGATTCCGGTCACGGCCACCGAGAAGCCCAAGCAGCGAGAAAATTCGCTGGCGTTGGTAATTGGTAGGATCACCGACAGTTTAGTAGCTGGATTGAATTCGGCAGGAGATACGACTAAAACGGGAAGGCTGCTGCATTGCTCGCGCCCTGCTGTCGGATCGAGCGTGACGATGTAAATGTCGCCTTGCTTCATAGCTCACAAACCTATCGCCGGCGCATTGACCCAGTCGCGTTCATCGGCTGGCTGAGGTTGCAAATAGTCAGACACGGCCAGCAACTCCGTGAGTGCGTAGCGTGGCCGTGGTTTGGGATCGACCACGAGGCATCCGTGATCAACGCCCATGCTGACTGTTGCGCCGACTTGCAGGTCCAGTTGATCGAGAAAGGCGAGCGGGATGGCCATCATAATTGAACCACCGACCTTGCGGAGCCTTGTTGTGTGCATTTTGCACTTCTGAGAGAATAAATTATATTTAAGTATACCTTCATTTTCTCTAGACCTGCAATTTTTTCTGTCGGAAAACACATGTTTTACGACAGTCGTTCAACACCCACCCAAAACATTCGCTCATTGGCACCGAAAATATGCGGAAAACCCTGTCGCTATGGGCTACTATACGGAAACATCATTTTAATGGTTATCCGCTTATGCTGGTTGGCTACATGCGCGTGTCGTCGGACTCCGACCGGCAGAACACAAATTTGCAGCGCGACGCACTGCTCGTTGCCGGCGTCGATGCGCGCCACTTGTATGAGGATCGCGCCTCCGGCGCCAAGGACGATCGTTCAGGTTTGACCCAAGCGCTCGAATTCGTCCGGCCCGGCGATGTGCTCGTGGTCTGGAAACTGGATCGGCTCGGCCGCTCGCTGTCGCACCTGCTCGCCATCGTGAACACGCTGAAGGACAAACATGTCTCCTTCCGGTCGCTGACCGAAGGTATGGATACCACTACGGCATCGGGCGAGCTGCTGTTCCATGTGTTCGGCGCGCTCGCGCAGTACGAACGGGCCCTGATCCAGGAGCGGGTCATTGCTGGGCTGGCCGCTGCCAAGAGGCGCGGCCGGATCGGCGGCCGACCCGCAGTCATCGTTGGCGAAAAACGAGACGCCATCATTGCCGCACTCAACGGGGGGATGTCGAAGGCCGCCGTGTGCCGCAACTTCGGCGTCAAGCGCACTACCTTGATCGAAACCCTGGCCCGGATCGGCTGGACGGAAACGCGTGGAGCTTCATCACCATGAAAGCCAAGAGCGAGCGCTTGACAGTCCTGTCGGATGCCGAGCAGGAAGCCCTGTATGGCCTACCAGACTTCGACGATGCACAGCGGTTGGAATTCCTGGCGCTGACGGAAACCGAACTGGCGCTCGCCAGTAGCCGGCCCAGCCTGCACGCCCAGGTCTATTGCATCTTGCAGATCGGCTACTTCAAGGCCAAGCAGTCCTTCTTCCGATTCGACTGGAACGAGGTCGATGATGATGGCGCCTTCGTACTGAATCACTATTTTCACGGCGAGTCGTTCGAGCGCAAGCCGATTACCAAGCATGAGCACTACGCCCAGCGCGAGCGGATCGCCGAGTTGGGCGGCTACCGGCTGTGGACTGCTGACTTCCTGCCGCAACTTGGACAGCAGGCCACGTTAACCGCAAGGCGCGATGTGACGCCGGGGTTCGTTATCGCCGAGTTGATCGTCTGGCTCAACGAGCACAAGATCATCCGTCCAGGCTACACCACGCTGCAAGAATTAATCAGCAAAACACTGTCCGCTGAACGTCGGCGCCTTGGCTGCCTGTTGGCGGAAGCGCTGGACGATGCCGCCAGGGCCGCGCTGGCCCAGCTTCTGGTGCGTGATGACACCCTGTCCCAGCTGGCGGCGCTCAAGCAGGACGCCAAAGACTTCGGCTGGCGTCAGATGATCCGCGAGCGCGAGAAGCGCACCTTGCTGGAGCCGCTGCACCGGATTGCCAAGGCGCTGCTGCCCAAACTGGGTGTCTCGCAACAGAATCTGCTCTACTACGCGAGCCTGGCGAGCTTCTATACCGTTCACGACCTGCGCAGCCTCAAGGCGGACCAGACCCGTCTCTACCTGTTGTGCTACGCCTGGCAGCGCTACCGGCAACTCTCCGACAACCTGGTCGATGCGATGGCCTACCACATGAAGAAGTTGGAGGAAGAGAGCAGCGCCGGAGCGCAGCAACTGTTTGTCGCCGAACAGGTGCGCCGTCAACCGGATACGCCGCAGGTTGGCCGTCTGTTGCTGCTCTATGTCGATGACGCGGTGGCTGATACCACGCCGTTTGGCAACGTGCGCCAGCGCGCCTACAAGATCATGCCGAAAGACACGCTCCAGATGACCGGTCAGCGCATGAGTGTGAAGCCGGTGAGCAAGTTGGCTCTGCACTGGCAGGCGGTGGACAGCCTGGCCGAACGCATCCGCCGTCATCTACGACCTCTATATGTCGCGCTCGACTTCGCAGGCATCGACCCGGACAGTCCGTGGCTCGCGGCGCTTGTCTGGGCCAGAAGCGTGTTCGCCAAGCAGCAACGTCTGTCGCAACGGCCGCTGGCAGAGTGCCCGCCAACCACGTTGCCAAAACGGTTGCGTACGTACCTGTTAATCTTCGATACCGATGGCAAGCCAACGGGCCTGCATGCCGACCGCTACGAGTTCTGGCTTTACCGGCAAATCAGGAAGCGCTTCAAGTCGGGCGAACTCTACCTCGATGACAGCCTTCAACACCGCCATTTCTCCGACGAGCTAGTCTCGATGGACGAAAAGGTCGATATGTTGGTCGAAATGGACATTCCGTTCCTGCGCCAGCCGATTGAGGCGCAGCTCGACGCCCTGACTGCCGAGCTGCGTGCGCAGTGGTTGGCGTTCAATCGTGAACTGAAACAGGGCAAGCTCACGCACATGGAATACAACAAGGATACTCAGGCGTTAACCTGGCGCAGGCCCAAGGCCGAAAACCAGAAAGCACGCGAGCAAGCGTTCTACGAGCAACTGCCGTTCCGCGATGTGGCCGATGTGTTCCGTTTCGTCAACGGACAGTGCCAGTTCCTGTCGGCGCTGACGCCGTTGCAACCACGCTATGCGAAAAAGGTGGCTGACGCGGATAGTCTGATGGCGGTCATCATCGCGCAGGCGATGAACCACGGCAACCAGGTCATGGCGCGCACCAGCGACATTCCCTACCATGTGCTGGAGTCAACTTACCAGCAGTACCTTCGGCAAGCGTCGCTGAACGCGGCCAACGACTGCATCAGCAACGTCATCGCCGCGCTGCCGATCTTTCCTTACTACTCGTTCGACCTGAGCACGCTGTACGGTGCCGTCGATGGCCAGAAGTTCGGCGTCGAGCGGCCAACCGTGAAGGCACGCCATTCGCGCAAATACTTCGGGCGAGGCAAGGGCGTAGTCGCCTACACGCTGCTATGCAACCACGTGCCGCTCAATGGCTACCTGATCGGTGCGCATGACTACGAAGGCCACCACGTGTTCGACATCTGGTATCGCAATACGTCGAATATCGTGCCGACCGCGATCACCGGCGACATGCACAGCGTCAACAAGGCCAACTTCGCTATCCTGCACTGGTTCGGATTGCGCTTCGAGCCGCGTTTCACCGACCTCGAAGACCAACTCCAGGAATTGTATTGCGCCGATGATCCGGCGCTGTATGAGAAGTGCCTGATTCGTCCTGTCGGCCAGATCGACCGACAGCTCATCGTCAGAGAGAAGCCGAATATCGATCAGATCGTCGCCACGCTGGCCCTCAAGGAAATGACCCAGGGTACGCTGATCCGTAAGCTATGCACGTACACAGCGCCGAATCCGACGCGGCGGGCGATCTTCGAGTTCGACAAGCTGGTGCGCAGCATCTACACGCTGCGTTATCTGCGCAATCCGCAATTGGAACGAAACGTGCATCGCTCGCAGAACCGCATCGAGTCTTACCACCAGTTACGTTCGACCATCGCGCAGGTCGGTGGAAAGAAGGAATTGACCGGTCGCACCGACATCGAAATTGAGATTAGCAACCAGTGCGCCAGACTGATCGCCAACGCGATCATCTACTACAACTCTGCAATCTTGTCGCACCTGCTGACGAAGTACGAAGCGAGCGGCAACGCCAAGGCCGTTGAGCTGATTACCCAGCTGTCGCCGGCAGCCTGGCGGCATATCCTGCTCAACGGCCACTATACCTTCCAGAACGGCGGAAAGATAATCGACCTGGCAGCACTCTTGGACGGGCTGGAGCTAGGGTGACGGAAATTTCGGCGGTTCCGGCTTACAACCCCGTTTACAGCCATCAAAACACTCAGCCAGGTTCTCACGCACATGTCGATCGCCTTCGGCCTCGCCTATTTGCTGACGGGCTCGCTGGCTCTCGGTGGCTTGGCGGCGATTATCGAACCCGTCATCAATGTCGCCCTGCTGCCATGGCATGAAAAAGCGTGGCATGCGATCCGCCGCCGCTACGCCGCCAGCCGCCTGGGCTTTGCCGCGCTGGCCGGCGAAAAAGTCAGCCAGACCTGCCTGCACATGGGCGTGGCCTTCGGCGTCATGTACTGGGCCACGGGTTCCATGGCTTTCGGCGGCTTGCTGGCTGTGGTCGAGCCGATCTGCAACGTGATCGTCCTGCCCTTCCATGACCGCCTGTGGGAACGGGTCCGCTCCCGCGTGGAAAGCCGCGGCGCGGCGCGGCTGGCCGCCCTGTAAGGCATCATTGTCAATCTGATACTTATAATTCGGAAATTTTTTCACCCAAGAACAGGAACCGCGGCCGGAGCCGCCGAAGCCGGCCGGTTCCGGCTCGAAGCCGGCCCGAAGCCAGCCCGGAACCGGCTGGCTGGCTGACGCTCAATGCCGGCCAGCCCGTTCCAGCCCGGCCCCGGTTTTTTGCCGCCGGCCGCAGCGCTTGAGGTAATCCGCGTCAGCCGCCAGGCATGCTGGCTGGCGTATTGCTACACCATTCCCGCCCACACGGGCGGTCGCCTGCGTCCCCACGGCGCCGCCTGCTCCAGCTGTCCCGCCAGGCGCAGCAGCATGCCGTCGTTGCCATATCCCGCCATGAACTGCATGCCGATCGGCAAGCCGTCGCTTGATTGTTGCAGCGGCACGGACATGGCCGGCAAGCCCGCCACGTTCGCCAGCGGCGTGTACGGCGAATGCCCGAACAGGCGCGCCGTCCAGCCCAGGCCGTCAAGCGTCGCTTCATTTTCCCCGTAGCGTCCCAATTGCCATGGCAAGTCCGGCAAGGTGGGCGTCAGCAGCACGTCGTACTGGCGGAAGAAGGCGCCGGCGTGGCGCGTGACGGTGTTGCGCACGTCGAGGGCGGCGACGAAATCCACCGCCAGCACCGTCTGGCCGTAGCGGTAGCACGCCAGCGTGGCCGCTTCCAGTGTCTGCAACGACACGGCGCGCCCGCTTCCTTGCGCCAGAGCATCGATCCATGGCACCAGGTTGGCGCACCAGATGCGCGCATTGGCTTGCACGAAATCTTCCCACGACACGCCCAGCGGGGGCGCCGCTTCTTCCATGTGGTGGCCCAGGCTTTCCAGCAGCCGCACGCTGGCGTCCAGCGCGGCGGCGACGGCAGGCGCGGGCAGCGCGCCATTGCTTGCCGCGCGCTGCACGCCGATGCGCAGCTTGCCCGGCGCCACGCTCACCTGCGACAGCCAGCTGTGGCCGGGCGCGGCCGTCACATACGGTTCGCCCGGCAGCACGCCCTGCACGCAATCGAGCAGGGCGGCGCTGTCGCGCACCGTGCGGCTCACGCCCAGCTGCACGCCCAGGCCGCTGAAGATTTCATCCATGGCGGGCCCGTTCGACACCCTGCCCCGGCTCGGCTTCAAGCCGAACAGGCCCGTCGATGCGGCCGGCACGCGGATGGAGCCGGCCGCATCCGTCGCGTGGGCCAGGGGCACGATGCCGGCCGCCACGGCCGCCGCCGCGCCGCCGCTGGAG
>CAUSDR010000105.1:0-15050 GCA_963530105.1 uncultured Janthinobacterium sp. | reverse complement strand
CGAGTTCGTATGTAGTTTCATTGCCATGCAGGGTGTGAATTAAGATAGGAATGGCGTATTTTACCTTGCAACGCCACTGCTCGGCACTCCCCCCTTCGTCACGCCCGGGCAACCCGCAACGGCCGGCCCGGGCGGTCACTGCGCAGTCCCCGCGCGAGGACGGCTATAATGGAGAGCTCAGCTGATTGCTTGACGCGCGTCATTGCATTGCCGATATGCAATCGGCAAGCAATGGTTCGCAATCATCGCAATCACTTAGCAACATCGTCTTTCCACTCTTGCCCTGGTCCGCTCCGTGAATCCACTTCTTGCTAAACTGCAACCATATCCGTTTGAAAAGCTGCGCCAGCTGTTTGCCGGCGTGACGGTCAACCCCGAGTACGCGCCCATCAGCCTGGGCATGGGCGAACCCAAGCATCCGACGCCGGCCTTCATCGAGCAAGCGCTGGTCGAGCATATCCATGGCCTGGCCAGTTATCCGACCACCATCGGCTCGCCCGCCCTGCGCGGCGCCATCGCCGGCTGGCTGGAGCGCCGCTACGGCATCCCCAAGCTCGATCCTGCCACGCAAATCCTGCCCGTGAACGGTTCGCGCGAAGCCTTGTTTGCGCTGGCGCAAACGGTGATCGATCCGGCCGCCGGCTCGCTGGTGATCAGCCCGAATCCGTTTTACCAGATCTATGAAGGCGCCGCCTACCTGGCCGGCGCCGAGCCGTATTTCGTCAATTCCGACCCGGCCCGCAATTTCGGCTGCGACTACGACAGCGTGCCCGCGTCCGTGTGGGAAAAAGTGAAACTGCTGTTCCTGTGTTCGCCCGGCAACCCGACGGGCGCCGTGCTGACCTTGACGGACTGGGAACATTTGTTCGCCCTGTCCGAGCGCTACGATTTCGTCATCGCCGCCGACGAGTGCTATTCCGAGATTTACCACGGCGACACGCCCCCGCTGGGCGCGCTGCAGGCGGCGCACATGCTGGGCCTGTCCACGGTCGAGCGGCCATATGCGCGCCTGGTGGTGTTTTCCAGCCTGTCGAAGCGCTCGAACGTGCCGGGCATGCGCTCGGGCTTCGTGGCCGGCGACGCCGAAGTCCTGAAAAAATTCCTGCTTTACCGAACCTACCACGGCGGCGCCATGAGCCCCGCCGTGCAGGCGGCCTCCGTCGCGGCCTGGAACGACGAAACCCATGTCGAGGAAAATCGCGCCAAGTACCGCGCCAAGTTCGACGCCATCACGCCCCTGCTGCAAGCGGTGATGGACGTGCAATTGCCGGACGCCGGCTTCTACCTGTGGGCCGACGTCAGCCGCACGGGACTGTCCGACACGCAATTCGCACAACGCCTGTACGCCGAATATAATGTGACGGTATTGCCTGGCAGTTACCTGGCGCGCGACGCGCACGGCATCAATCCGGGCCGCAACCGCATCCGCATGGCCCTGGTGGCCGAAACGGCCGAAGGGCTGGAAGCGGCGCTGCGCATAGTAAAATTCTGCCAGCAGCTTGCCGCATCCGCATCAACTTCGCATTAACCCGCATTTACCCCAACATAAGACATCATCATGAGCCAACAACTGCAAAACATCATCGACCAGGCCTGGGAAAACCGCGCCGAGATCAATCCGGGCAACGGCACGGCCGAACTGCGCGACGCCGTCTCCCACGTCATCAATGGCCTGGATAACGGCAGCATCCGCGTGGCGGAAAAAACCTCGGGCGACTGGGTGGTCAATCAATGGGTCAAGAAAGCCGTGCTACTGTCGTTCCGCCTGGAAGACAACATCGTGCTGCCTTCGGACGGCACCATGCAGTTCTATGACAAGGTACCGACCAAGTTCGCCAACTACACCAAGGAAGACTTCGTCAAGGGCGGTTTCCGCGTCGTGCCGCCGGCCGTCGCCCGCCGCGGTTCCTTCATCGCCAAGAACGTCGTGCTGATGCCGTCCTACGTCAACATCGGCGCCTACGTCGATGAAGGCGCCATGGTCGACACCTGGGCCACCGTCGGTTCCTGCGCGCAGATCGGCAAGAACGTCCACCTGTCCGGCGGCGTCGGCATCGGCGGCGTGCTGGAACCGATGCAGGCGAACCCGACCATCATCGAAGACAACTGCTTCATCGGCGCCCGCTCGGAAATCGTCGAAGGCGTGATCGTCGAGGAAAACTCCGTCATCTCGATGGGCGTGTACATCGGCCAGTCGACCAAGATCTACGACCGCGCCACGGGCGAAGTGACCTACGGCCGCGTGCCAGCCGGCTCCGTCGTGGTCTCCGGCAACCTGCCATCGGAAGACGGCAAGTACTCGCTGTACTGCGCCGTGATCGTCAAGCGCGTGGATGCGAAGACCCGCGCCAAGACCGGCATCAACGAACTGCTGCGCGGTATTTGATCCCTGCGCTGGCGACACCCCTGTAAACCTGCCGCGCTGCCTGCGATCGGCTTGCTCACCGTACGAACTGTGCCGTGAGCAAGCCGCCCCGATACTGGGCGTGCCCGCCACGGTGTGCAGAGGCGTCCTGACGCACGTAAAAATCATGTCCTGCCAACCGGCGGGACATTTTCATTTCCAGATAGCAACTTCAATCGTCGCGCAGTCCGCCCCCATCCTGTCCTATACTGGATGGCATGAATACTCCTCCCGTCTTGATCGTCGGCGCCGGTCCTACCGGCCTCATGCTTGCCTTGCGCCTGGCGCGCCATGGCGTCGATTGCCGCATCATCGACAGGAATAGCGGCCCCGGGCAGGCATCGCGCGCCATGGCCGTGCATGCGCGCACGCTGGAGTTTTACCAGCAGCTGGGCTTTGCGGACGAACTGGTGCACTTGGGCATCAAGATCAACGCCATGCACATCCACGAGGGCGGCGAGGAGCTGGTGAAACTGGCGCTGGGCGAGATCGGCGAAGGCCTGAGCCCCTATCCTTTCGTGCTGAGCCTGCCGCAGGACGAGCATGAACGCTTTCTTATCAGCAAGCTGGCGGCGGCCGGCGTGCACGTGGAATGGAACGTCACGCTGGACCTGTGGACGCAGGACGATAGCGAAGTGCAAGCCATCCTGCTGAAAGATGGCGAACGTCAATATTGCACTTATGATTACATCTGCGGCTGCGACGGCGCCCGCAGCAAGGTGCGCGACATCGCCGGCTTTGACTTTTCCGGCGGCACCTATGACCACCTGTATTATGTGGCCGATGCCAAGGTAGCAGGCAACAACACGGATCTGCACGCCCACCTGGGTGCCAATGCGTTTGCGCTGATGCTGCCCGTGCGCACCAGCGGCATGCAGCGCCTGATCGGCATCCTGCCCGACCGCCCCGAGGGCGCGCCCGCGCCCGTCTTCGACGACGTGCGCGGCGAGGTGGAAACCCTGCTGGGCGTGCAAGTCGAACACGTAAACTGGTTTTCCACCTATAAAGTGCACCACCGGGTGGCGGGGCAATTCCGCGAGCGGCGCTGTTTCATCCTCGGCGACGCGGCCCACCTGCACAGCCCCGTGGGCGGCCAGGGCATGAACACGGGCCTGGGCGACGCCGTCAACCTGGCCTGGAAACTGGCGCAAAAGCTGCGCGGGCAAAGCAACGACGCCTTGCTCGACACCTATGAAAGCGAGCGCATCGTGTTTGCCCGCAAGCTCGTCGCCACCACCGACCGCGCCTTCCAGGCCATCGTCGCGCAAGGGATCGCCGGGCAATTCCTGCGCCGCTGGCTGGTGCCGCACGCGCTGCCCTTCCTCTCCGGCTTCGAGCGGGCGCGCCGCTTGCTCTTCAAGACGGTATCGCAGATCCAGATCACTTACGAAGACAGCGCCCTGTCCGCCGGGTATGCGGAACACTTGCGCGGCGGCGACCGCCTGCCGTGGTTTTCCGATGGCACGCAAGACAATTTCATCGCCCTGCACAGCATGGATTGGCAATTGCACATCTATGGCGAAGCGGCGCCCGAATTGCTGGACGAGGCGCGCGTGCTGAAACTGCCCGTGCACTGCTACACCTTCAATGTCGCCGCCAAGCTGGCGGGCCTGGGCCGCGACGCCGCCTACCTCGTGCGCCCCGACGGCCACATCGCCCTGGCCCTGCACCTGCAGGAAAGCGGCGCCCTGCGCGCCCTGGCCCTGCGCCTGGGCCTGCATTTCGGCCCGGCGGAGGCAGGCAAGGCGGCGCCACGGCCCGTCTAGGAAAAAACCCGTGCATGTTGCAGCGCCGCATCGCCTGGCGCAACGACTGTATAATGTCGGCTAACATCGCATATCGTGCCGGCGCAAGCGCCGCGATCAAGCGAACCGCATTCATTCCCCGTTAGCCCGACCACTATGACCATTACACTCTACGGTATCCCCAACTGCGATACCGTCAAAAAGGCCCGCACCTGGCTGGCCGCGCAGCAGCTCGACTTTACCTTCCACGACTTCAAGAAACAGGGCCTGGAACGCGCCACCGTCGAGGCGTGGCTGGCGCAATTGCCGTGGGACGTGCTGGTCAACAAGAAAGGCACGACGTGGCGCGCCCTGTCCGACGAGCGCAAGGCGTCCATCGTGGATGCGGCCAGCGCCCTGGAACTGATGCTGGAAAACCCGTCCATCATCAAGCGCCCCGTGCTGGACAAGGATGGCCAGTTCAGCGTGGCGTTTTCGGATGCGCAGTACAAGAACATTTTTTCAGTTTAACCCCGACACCTGCAAGGCTGGGGTCGTACGGGGACGCCGAGTCCCAAGGGTACGCCCCCCGCTCTACAACCATGACCACCTCCAAAACCCTCGCCCTGACCGAAAAACTGATCGCCCTGTCCTCGGTCACGCCCGATGACAAGGGCTGCCAGCAGCATTTGATCGATATCCTGACGCCGCTGGGCTTTGCCTGCGAGACGATCCAGTCGAACGACGTCACCAACCTGTGGGCGCGGCGCGGCACGACCTCGCCCGTGTTCGTCTTTGCCGGCCATACGGACGTGGTGCCCACGGGCCCCGTCGAGCAATGGCGCTCGCAACCCTTCATTCCCACGCACCGCGACGGCAAGCTGTACGGCCGTGGCGCGGCCGACATGAAAACCTCGATCGCCGCCATGGTTGTTGCCTGCGAGGAATTTATTGCCGCCACGCCCGAGCACACGGGCTCGATCGCCTTTTTGATCACCAGCGACGAGGAAGGCCCGGCCACGGATGGCACCGTCATCGTCTGCGAGCAATTGAAGGCACGCGGCGAGCAGATCGATTATTGCCTGGTGGGCGAACCGACCTCCAGCGCGCAGCTGGGCGACATGATCAAGAATGGCCGCCGCGGCTCCCTGTCGGGGCGCCTGACGATCAAGGGCGTGCAGGGCCATATCGCCTATCCGCACCTGGCAAAGAACCCGATTCACGAAGCGGCGCAGGCGCTGGCCGACCTGGTCGAGGAAAAATGGGACGCGGGCAACGAATATTACCTGCCGACGTCGTGGCAAATGTCGAACGTCAACGCGGGCACGGGCGCCAACAACGTGATTCCAGGCGACATGGTGATCGACTTCAATTTCCGCTTTTCCACGGCCAGCACGGCGGAAAGCCTGCAGGAGCGGGTGCACGCCATCCTCGACAAGCATGACTTGCAGTACGACTTGCAGTGGACCCTGAGCGGCCAGCCCTTCCTCACGCCGCGCGGCACGCTCTCCGATGCGCTGTCGTCCGCGATCCACGCAGAAACGGGCATCACGACGGAGCTGTCGACCACGGGCGGCACCTCGGATGGCCGGTTTATCGCGCAGATCTGCCCCCAAGTGATAGAATTCGGGCCGCCCAATGCCAGTATTCACAAGATCGACGAGCACATCGAACTGCGCCACATCGATCCCCTGAAAAATATTTACCGGCGCACGCTGGAGCATTTGCTGCCCGTCTGAACCAGAATACCGAGGCCCGTCACGGCGGGCCAGAACACCGTCTTTTCGAGAATGCCATGACCCCGAACCCGTTTTCCACGCCACGCGACCTGCTGCGCTACGCCGTTACCCGTTTCAATACCGCCAAGCTGTTTTTCGGCCACGGCAGCGCCGAAGCCTTCGATGAAGCCGCCTACCTGGTGCTGCACACCCTGAAACTGCCGCTCGACCGGCTGGAACCCTTCCTCGACGCCAAATTACTGCCGTCGGAAGTGGCCAGCGTCATGAACGTCATCGACCGCCGCAGCATCGACCGCGTGCCGGCCGCCTACATCACCAAGGAAGCGTGGCTGGGCACGTACAACTTCTACGTCGACGAGCGCGTGATCGTGCCCCGTTCCTTCATCGCCGAGCTGATTCCGGAATATTTCTCGCCGTGGGTGCCGGAACCGGACGCCGTGGAAAACATCCTGGAACTGTGCACCGGCTCGGGCTGCCTGTCGATCATGATGGCCGACGCCTTCCCGAACGCCACCGTGGACGCCGTGGACATTTCCGCCGACGCCCTGGCCGTGGCCAAGCGCAACGTCGACACGTACAAGCTGCAGGACCGCGTGCACCTGATCGAATCGGACCTGTACGCCAACGTGCCGGCCAAGAAATACGATTTGATCATCAGCAACCCGCCGTACGTGAATTCCGCCTCGATGGGCGCCCTGCCCCAGGAATACCTGGCCGAACCGCAAATCGCCCTCGACGGCGGCAGCGACGGCATGGACCTGGTGCGCAAGATCATCGCCGGCGCCGCCGAGCGCCTGACGGACGACGGCATCCTGATGATTGAAATCGGCAACGAACGCGCCTACGCGGAAGCGGCCTTCGGCGAGCTGGGCCTGACCTGGCTGACGACGAGCGCCGGCGACGACATGGTGTTCCTGCTGACGGCCGAGCAGTTGAAGCTGGCCTAATTGACTACCGGGGTCAGACCCGCCGGGTCTGACCCCAGCCTCTACAAAGAAAAAAAATGATACGTTTCCTACAAGTAAGCCTGATGCGCGGCATCAAACCGTTGCTCGAACAAGTCGACGTCACCCTCAATCCGGGCGACAAGATCGGCCTGATCGGCGCCAATGGCGCGGGCAAGTCGAGCCTGTTCGCCATGATGCGTGGCGAATTGCACCCTGACCAGGGCGAGATCGATTTCCCTGCCAAATGGCGCGTGGCTTACGTGGCGCAGGAAACCCCGCCGCTGGACCGTGCGGCGCTCGACTACGCCATCGACGGCGACGTCACCCTGCGCAAACTGGAAGCGGAACTGGCGCGCCTGGAAGCGGAGCCTGCGACGTCGGAAAACGGCATCGCCATCGGCGAAATCTATAGCGCCATGGCCGATGCCGACGCGTATACCGTGCAATCGCGCGGCGAACAGTTGCTGCTGGGCCTGGGCTTCACGCTGGACCAGATGCAGCAACCGGTGGCGAGTTTCTCCGGCGGCTGGCGCATGCGCTTGAACCTGGCGCAAGCGCTGATGTGCCCGTCCGATTTGCTGCTGCTCGATGAACCGACCAACCACTTGGATCTGGACGCCATCATCTGGCTGGAAGACTGGCTGAAACGCTACGCCGGCACCTTGTTGATCATTTCCCATGACCGCGACTTCCTCGATGAAGTCGTCAACGTCGTCGTGCACATCGACGAGCGCAAGCTGAAACGCTACTCGGGCAACTATTCGAGCTTCGAGCGCCAGCGCGCGGCGCAAATGATCCTGGCCGCCGGCGCACTGGAAAAGCAGCAGCGCAAGCGTGCCCACCTGGAATCGTTCGTCAACCGCTTCAAGGCGCAAGCCTCGAAGGCGCGCCAGGCGCAAAGCCGCATGAAGGCGCTGGCGAAGATGGAAGAACTGGCGCCACTGCGCGCCGCCGCCGAATTCTCGTTCGAATTCCGCGAGCCCTTGAGCGCGCCGAACCCGCTGCTGGTGATGGAAGACGTCGACGCAGGCTACAAGATCGAAAACGAGGCGACGGGCGAAATCACGCATAAAACCATCGTCAACGGCATCAAGTTTTCGCTGCAGATCGGCCAGCGCATCGGCTTGCTGGGCCAGAATGGCGCCGGCAAATCGACCCTGATCAAGACCATCGCCGGCGAACTGATGCCACTGACGGGCGACGCCACCATGGGCAAGGGCTTGAACATCGGTTATTTTGCCCAGCACCAGGTGGAAATGCTGCGCCATGACGAATCGCCGCTGTGGCATCTGGCGAAGATCGCCCCGACCGTTCGCGAGCAGGAACTGCGCAACTTCCTGGGCGGCTTCAACTTCCCCGGCAACATGGTCACCGCGTCGATCGCACCGTTCTCGGGCGGCGAAAAAGCCCGCCTGGCGCTGGCCCTGATCGTCTGGCAGCGCCCGAACCTGCTGCTGCTCGATGAACCGACCAACCATCTGGACCTGGAAACGCGCGAAGCGCTGACGGAAGCGCTGGCGCAGTTCGAAGGCACCCTGGTCGTCGTTTCCCATGATCGCCATTTGCTGCGCGCCACCACCGACGAATTCATCATCGTTGCCGACGGCAAGCTGCAGCCGTTCGACGGCGACCTGGACGACTACAAGGACTGGCTGTTCAAGACCAAGCTGGGCAAGGGCACCGACGTGCTGCCGGCCGCCGGCAAGGCCAACAAGACGGACTTCCCCGTCGTTTCGCCGGTAGCCGCCGCCCCGGCCCCTGCCGCGCCCGTGCGCGACAAGCGCAAGGAAGCGGAAGAGCGCCAGAAAACGGCCGCCCTGCGCAAGCCGATCGAAAACAAGATCAAGCGCCAGGAAGAGCAGATCGCCAAGCGCAATGCGCAAAAGGCGGAAACCGATGCCAAGCTGGGCGAACCGAGCATCTACGACGCCGCCAACAAGGCCAAGCTGAAGCAATTGCTGGCCGACCAGAGCTTCTTCACCAAGGACCTGGCACAGCTGGAAGCGGAATGGCTGGAGCTGCAGGACCAGCTCGAAAAATTGGCATAACGCGCCGCATGAAGACGACCTCCGGGTCGTCTTTTTTTTAGGCCGCCTGCATGGGGCTGGCGCTGCGGATCGCCATCAGGCGGTCGATGTCGACGAGGATCAGGCGGCGCCCCGCAACCTTGCCCAGGCCCAGCAGGTAATCAGCCTCGGTCTCGCCCAGTCCCGGCACGGCGGCGATGTCATCGGGCGCCAGGCTGACGATATCGGTGATGCCGTCGACCACCATGCCCATCACGCCATTGCTCAGTTGCAGGATGATCACGTCGGTGGACGGATCGGGCGCGCCGTGGGCGCTGCCGAACGCGGCGCGCATGTCGACGATGGGGATGATCATGCCGCGCGAGACGGCCACGCTGTGCAGCACTTCCCCTTCCGAGGAAAAGCGGTCGAGCTCCTTGAGCGGGCGCAATTCCCGCACGCAGCGGTAATCGAGGCCGTATTCCAGGCCGCCCAGCCGGAAGCTCAAGTACTGTGTCAGGTATTGCACGGAGACAGGTTCCGCCGTTCCTGCGGCGCCAGGTGGTGTCGTGGGCTGCATGGTGTTCCTTTCATCCGGTAAGCGCTGCCAGGCTGCGCAGTGGCGCAATGATGCAACTTTGGCCCCCATGCTAACGGGCATCATTGGCGACAGGATTGAGAAACATCAACTTTCCCGGAGGACATTACCATCTGGGCGCGCTGGCATTGCGCCGGCGCAGGCGCACACGTCTTGCCTTACAATACCGTATCGTTTTTCCACAGGCAGGCCATGCAACACCTCGTCAATCCCGCTGAAGTTGAATTCTCCGCCATCCGCGCCCAGGGACCGGGCGGGCAGAACGTCAACAAGGTGTCCAGCGCCATCCATCTGCGCTTTCCCATCGCCGCCTCGTCGCTGCCGGAAGCCTACAAGGAGCGTCTGCTGGCCCTGCGCGACAGCCGCATCAGCAAGGATGGCGTGCTGGTGCTCAAGGCGCAGCAATCGCGCAGCCAGGAGCAGAACAAGGAAGAAGCCATGCGGCGCCTGCAGGAAATCATCGACAGCGTGACCTTCCTGCCGGCCGTGCGGCGCGCCACCAAGCCCACGCGCAGCTCGCAGCGGCGCCGCCTCGACAGCAAGAGCACGCACAGCGTGCTGAAACAGTCGCGCGGCAAGGTCACCGACTAAATGCCTGACCCACGCTGCTGCGCGTCGCCATTTGCGGCCTGCGATGCTCGCTGTGCAGTCGCACAGCTGCGCGACTGCGCCACAACTCGTTGCCGCTCGCGACGGTTTTGTCTGGCATGTCAAGGCGGCGGCGCATACGTCCAGTCCAGGTGGCCCGTGCTGTCGGCAAACACCAGCTGCGTGGGCGGCGTGGCGCTGCGCAGCAATGCCTTGATTTCTTTCGGCGGCCGGTCGTAGACCTTGGCTGGGCCAGGCGGCACCACCATGGCGCGCACCGTCGTTTCGCCATCGACCAGCCCCAGCGTGCAATGCGACTGGCCGGCCGTCGCCTGGCGCTCCAGGCGCAACTGCGCCACCAGCGCCAGCATCTGTCCCTGCGAGATTTCCGACTGCTTCACTTCCAGCCGCAAGCGCGCCACTTCCTTCAGGACGGGAGCGATGCGCGCGGCCAGCTTGTCGTACTGCACCTGCTGCGCCGGCTGCAGCTGCAATTCGCCGCGCCGCAGCTGGCCCGCCAGCAGCAAGTAATTGCGCACCTCGGGCAGCTGCGCGATGGCATCGATTTCCTGCTGGCGCTTGTGCTGCACCTGCAGGAATTGCGCCGCCTTCGCCAGGCTGTCGGCGATCTTTTGCTCCAGCGCACTCAAATCGGGCACCAGCGGGAACACCAGCATCTCCACCTGCTTGCGCGGGCCGGCGCTGCCGATGCGGATGGTGCGTCCCGCCACGGCGCAGCCTTCGGCCAGTTCGATGACGACGTCGTCGGCGATGATCTCGCAATTGCTGGCATGGTCGATCACCACGCGCGTGCCGGCGATGACGCAGCTTTCCGCGCGCTGCAAGTGCACTTCGCCGCTCAGCGCCTGCACCACGGAGCCGGACGCCACGCCCCCGATGCGCACGTCGCCATGCTCGTTGAAGGCCGTGCCGCCCACCAGGTTGTGCTCCAGCAAGATCAGTCCGCCATGCGAGTGCAGATGGCCGTACACGTCGCCATGGATGGTGATGTCGCTGCCGTCGACCAGGCGCTGCTCCTGCACTTCGCCGTATTCCTCGTAGGCGGCACGCAGCTTCAGGTTGCCCGTGGTGCGGCTGCTGACGCCTTCGCGGCTGACGATCTTGTTCTCAATGGAAATCTTGCCATGCTCGTCGATATTCACATAGCCATCCACGGTGGCCACGACGAAGTCGCCATCGCTGAAGTGCTCCACCTGCGTGCCGGCGCCCGCCACACTGGCCAGGTCCAGTTCCAGCGGCGCCGGTGGCGGCAGCACGTTGCCGGCCAGGTCGTAGCCGGGCAAGCCGGGGGCGCCCGGCAGCAGGCGCAGCAGGCGCGCGTGTTTTTTGACTTGCGGAAAGCGGTTCTTGAAGCTGAGCAGGTCGAGGCGGCCGTCGGGCCGTTCGCGCGGCGCATCGTCGCGGTGGATGCCTTGCGACACTTCGACCAGCTGGGCATCGCGTCCCGGCTGCGGCGCCAGCGCGCGCGCCACCGTGATGCGCTCGGCCTTGCCCGCATCGAGCAGGCTGCGCACGGCCAGACTGTCGAGGCCGTAGCGCACGCCCTTGCCCCACAGGTCGGCCACCAGTTCGTCAAACTCGCGGCGCGCGCCCGCCTGGCCGTCCGCGCCGGGCGGCAGCGGCTCGAAGTAAAATTCGGCGCTGTCGCCGCGGATCTTGACTTGCTTGTACAGCAGGCGGCGCTGCGGCGGGAATGGCGCCACGCGGGCGGCGATGCGCAGCAAGGCGTCGCCCTTGGGCGCGCCGCGCGGTACGGGCGCATGGAACAGGGTCAGCAGGAACAGGGCGTAATCGAGGCCGGCCAGCAGCTGGCCAGACTGGAACAATTGCTCGACGGCGGCACGCAGCTGGGCCGGCGCCAGCGACAGGTCGAGGAACACCCCCTCGTCGCGCTGCAGCAAGCCATGCGGCAAGCCGCCAGCCTGGGCCGCATCCGGAACGGGTGTGTCATCGTCGCTCACCACTAGTCTCCCCTGTCTAGAGAATTGCTTCAGTGCACTGGAACAATATCACGGGGAATGGCCGCGTGCCGAAATCGCCCGAAATGGGGCGGCAAACGTAAAAACAGGGCCATGTGCATGCACAGGGCCCTGTTGAAGATGGCGGCGGGATAAATCAGCGGCGCGGCGGATTCGAGTAAATGTCTTGCCCCACTTCATTGATCTGGCGGCGCAGGTCGCGGCGTTCGTCGGGCGTCATGCGGCCCGTGCGGCGCGCGGAATCGGCGCCTTCGCTGGCGCGACGCTGCTCTTCGGCGCGCGTGTCGAAGCTGCGTGCGTCACGCTGTTCGCGCAGTCGCGTATCATTGCTATTGCTGCGCTGTACCTGCTCATACCGCTGGGTCTGCAGTTGCTGCTGATCGTCGCGGCGCGGTGGCGGCTGGTTCTGGGCCTGCGCCAGGCCGACCGTCAAGACGCAGCACACGGCAAACGCGGACAGCACGGACGAAGTTGCGCGTGCGGCAATCGCTGCGCTGGGAGCGGTGTGAATTTTTTTAGTAAAGATATTCATTGAGTTCCTCTTCCGCGATGCCGTATACACTTAAAGCTGATTTCCACTGTGGCCCCAGTGTATGATGCTTTACACGGTGCAGTAAGAGTAATTGGGTAAAGTTTGTAACAGTTTGTAATGGGTCGCCACAGCCCCTTGTGGGCGCCGCGCGAGGCGTTACTATAGCAACCAATATAAGATAACACGACACCCTAAATGACCACAACCTCCACTTCCGGCAGCAATACAACAACGCAATCGATCCACGGCCATCAAGCCAAAATCATGGTAGTCGATGACGATGTGCGCCTGCGCGATCTGCTGCGCCGCTACCTGACCGAACAGGGATTCAATGTCTTTACGGCCGAGAGCGCTACTGCGATGAACAAACTGTGGCTGCGCGAGCGCTACGATTTGCTGGTGCTCGACCTGATGCTGCCGGGCGAAGACGGCCTGTCCATCTGCCGCCGCCTGCGCGGCGCCGGCGACCAGACGCCGATCATCATGCTGACGGCCAAGGGCGAAGACGTGGACCGCATCGTGGGCCTGGAAATGGGTGCCGACGATTACCTGCCGAAACCGTTCAACCCGCGCGAGCTGGTGGCCCGCATCGGCGCCGTGCTGCGCCGCAAGGGTCCCGATGAAATCCCGGGCGCGCCATCGGAAACGCCGCAAACCTTCGAGTTCGGCGACTTCGTGCTGGACCTGGGCACGCGCACCCTGAAAAAGAATGGCGAAACGGTGCCGCTGACGACGGGCGAGTTTTCCGTATTAAAAGTGTTTGCCCGCCATGCGCGCCAGCCGCTGTCGCGCGAAAAACTGATGGAACTGGCGCGCGGCCGCGAATACGAAGTCTTCGACCGCAGCCTCGACGTGCAGATTTCCCGCCTGCGCAAGCTGATCGAGCCAGACCCGTCGAGCCCGCTGTTCATCCAGACCGTGTGGGGCCTGGGCTACGTCTTCATCCCGGACGGACAGCCGCGCTGATCGCTGGCGAGGCATGATGAAGCTTGTTCCCGATATCAGCCTGGCGCGGCTGAAAAGCGGCCTGTTCTGGCGCACCTTCCTGCTGCTCGGCACCCTGACCTCGGTCAGCATGATCACCTGGATCGGCATGATTTCCGTCGTCCAGCGCGAGCCGCAGGCGCAGCAGATCTCCGCCCAGATCATTTCCGTCGTTACCATCACGCATGCGGCGCTGACGCACTCGGCGCCCGAGCTGCGGCGCGAGCTGCTGTTCGACCTCGTCAGCAATGAAGGCATCCGCATCTTCTCGCTGGAAGAGGACGACCGCATCGACCCGCCGCCCGACAATTACCTGATGCCCGACATCGAGGCGCTGGTGAAAGCCAAGCTGGGCAAGGACACGCGCTTTTCCGCGCGCGTCAACGGCGTGGCCGGCTTCTGGGTCAGCTTCAAGATCGACGACGACGAATACTGGCTGATGCTGGACCGCGACCGCCTGCGCGGCCTGACGGGCTTCCAGTGGCTGGGCTGGGCCAGCCTGGTGTCCGTACTGTCGCTGCTGGGCGCGGCGATTATTTCCAGCCTGATCAACCTGCCGCTGTCGCGGCTGACGGCGGCCGCGCGCGACATCGCCAAGGGCAAGCAGCCGGCGCCGCTGCCGGAAAAGGGGCCGATCGAAATCATCGAGGCGAACCGCAGCTTCAACCAGATGGTCGACGACTTGAAACAGGTGGAATCGGACCGCGCCGTGATCCTGGCCGGCATTTCGCACGACTTGCGCACACCGCTGGCGCGCATGCAGCTGGAAGTGGAAATGGCCAACCTGTCGGACGAGGCACGCGAAGGCATCCAGTCCGATATCGGGCAAATGGACGCCATCATCGGCCAATTCCTCGATTACGCCAAGCCAACGGAAACGTCGAGCTTTACCGATGTCGACCTCAGCGGTCTGCTCAATGACGTGGCGCGCGAGACGATGCGCCTGCCCGACGTCAAGCTCACGGCCGACATCGCCGACGGCGCGCATGCGATGGGCAATCCCACCGACTTGCGCCGCGTGCTCAACAACCTGATCGAGAATGCGCGCCGCTATGGCAAGACGCCGGGCAGCGACGTCACGGAAATCGACATCGCCTGCCACGTGCGCACCAGCCATGGCGCGAAAAAGGTGATCATCGAAGTGCAGGACCATGGCACGGGCGTGCCGGCGGAAAAGATCGAGCAGCTGATGAAACCGTTCACCCGCCTCGACACGGCGCGCGGGCAGGCTAATGGCGCCGGGCTGGGCCTGGCCATCGTCGACCGCGTGCTGCTGCGCCACGGCGCCGACCTGCAGGTGCGCAACCGCGAAGGCGGCGGCCTGGCGTTTCAGATCAGCTTGCCGGCGGCATAGGAGACACCGGGCGCAGGCAGGTGGACGATAGTCTGGGCCTGGCCATCGTCGACCGCGTGCTGCTGCGCCATGGCGCGGAATGACAGGTGCGCAACCGCGAAGGCGGCGGCCTGGCGTTCCAGATCAGCTTGCCGGCGGCATAGGAGACACCGGGCGCAGGCAGGTGGACGATAG
>CAUSDR010000104.1:0-15055 GCA_963530105.1 uncultured Janthinobacterium sp. | reverse complement strand
GCATGCAGCAGGGGCACGCCGGCCGCCATCATGGTCGACAGCTGGCGCGTAAACAGCGCGATATCCTTGTGCGTGATGGCCTTGCCCGGCGCGGCGCGCGCGGCGTGGACCTTGCTGGCCAGGATGCCCTGGCGCCTGAGCGCGACCCTGGCGGCGCTGGCGTCCACGGCGCGCATGATGCCGTCCACGGCCTTGCCATGGCGATCCGTGCCCTTCCATGCAAACCGCTGCTCGGCCGCCATGTGCGCCTCCAGCCGTCACGGTAGCAGCGGCGCGGGTGGCAAGCTTGATCTGGCTCAGCCTTTCGTGCTTTGCACTTCCGTCTGTACAACGGCCTGGGCTTTCACGTCGGCCGCGTCTTCCGTGTCGATATCCGTGCCCTTGCTGATGCTTTCCCCATCGTCGCGGCGCAAGGTCCAGAACGTCAGCGACGACAGGATCGTCAGCGCCGCCAGGGTCAGGAAGGCGTGGTGCAGGGCCGTGCTGAGCATGGCGCGGTCCGACTGCGGCATGTCGCCCAGGTACCAGCCCGTGATCAGCGAGCCGAAGGCCAGGCCAAAGCTCATCGACAGTTGCTGCATCGAGCTGGCGATGGTGCTGGCCATGCTGGAGTCGCGGTTGTCGACGTCGGCATAGGCGATGGTATTCATGCTGGAAAACTGCAGCGAGTTGAAAAAGCCCATGCACAGGCTGATGGCGACGATCACGTACAGAGGCGTGCCCACATTGACCAGGGAAAACATGGCGATGGTGACGCCGATCAGCACCGTGTTGACGATCAGCACCTGGCGGTAGCCGAAGCGGGCCAGCACGCGCGCGGAAATGAATTTCATGCCCATGGCGGCGGCCGCCGACGGCATCATCAGCAAGCCAGATTGCCAGGCCGGCAAGCCCAGGCCCAGCTGGTACAGCAGCGGCAGCAGGAAGGGCAGGCCGCCCACGCCCAGCCGCGTGACGAAGCCGCCCACGACGGAAACGCGGAAGGTGCGGATCTTGAACAGGGTCAGGCGCAGCAGCGGATGCAGCACTTCGCTCGAATGCCAGGCATAGGCGGCCAGCAGGCTGATGGAGATGAACAGCAGCACGGCAAACGAGGTGGCATCGATGCGGTGTTCGCCGAAGATTTCCAGCAGCCACGACAGCAGGGCGATGCCCGTGCCGAACAGCACCAGGCCGATCAGGTCCAGCGGGCGCGGCTTGTCGCCGTAATAGTCGGGCATGTAGCGGTGCGCCAGGTACAGCGCCACCAGGCCCACGGGCACGTTGACGAAGAAAATCTCGCGCCATGACAGCCAGTGCACGATCAGCCCGCCCACCGTGGGCCCCAGCAGGGGGCCGATCAGGGCGGGGATGATGACGAAATTCATGGCCGCCAGCAATTGCGACTTGGGAAAGGTGCGAATGATGGTGAGCCTGCCCACCGGCATCATCATGGCCGCGCCCACCCCTTGCAGCAGGCGCGCGGCCACCAGCATGGGCGAATTGACGGACAGGCCGCACAGGATCGAGGCGATGGTGAAGATGGCGACGGCGGCGGAAAACACGCGCCGCGTGCCGAAGCGGTCGGCCATCCAGCCGCTGATGGGGATGCACACGGCCAGGCTCAGGATGTAGCTGGTGACGACGGCCTTCAGGCTCAGCGGCGTCACATTCAGGCTGGCGGCCATGGCGGGAATGGCGGTGTTGACGATGGTGGAGTCGAGTTGCTCCATGAACAGAGCGGTGGCGACCACCCATGGAAGGTAGCTTTTGATCGGGGAACTGGACATGGATGCGGGGCCTGGTAAGGGATGCTGCGCCTGTGGTATGCCGGCAATTGTCACATAAATAGGCACGCCGCGTCGCCGCCGCACGGGCCTATTGTTGCGTCAGGGAAATTTCGATCAGGATCCCAGCCTGTCCAGGGCTGCCAGCAGAGGCAGGGCCGCATCGGCGATGCGTTCCAGGCTCGCTTCGCGCAGGGCGCCGGTATCGACCGTATGGTCCGATGCGAGCCCGGCCCAGCGCAGCAGGGCCGAACACGCGGCGGGCGTGTCGAACATGCCGTGCAAATAGCTGCCCAGAATCTGCCCGTCGGGCGACACCGCCCCTTCCGGCCGGCCCGCGATGACGAAGGCCGGCTGCCGCAGGGCCGCGCCATGCGACACGCCCATGTGGATTTCATAGCCGGCCACGCCGGCGTTGTCCGCACCGGCAAACGCGCACTGCCCCTTGACTTGTTCCAGCGTTTTTTCCGCCGTCAGCTCCGTCGTCATCGCCAGCAAGCCCAGTGCCGGCGAGGCGCCCGCTTGCCCCTCCACGCCCAGCGGGTCGTGCACGGACTGCCCCAGCATCTGGAAGCCGCCGCAGATGCCGATCACCTTGCCGCCATAGCGCAAATGCTTCGCCAGGTAGGCGGGCCAGCCCTGCTGCTGCAGCCAGGCCAGGTCGCCGCGCGTGTTCTTGCTTCCGGGCAAGATCACCAGGTCGGCCGGCGGAATCGGCTGTCCCTGCTGGATGAACTGCAGGTCGACGTCGGGATGGGCGCGCAGGGCGTCGAAATCCGTGTGGTTGCTGATGCGCGGCAGTTGCGGTACCACCACCTTGAAGGCGCCCCGCTCGGCCTGCATCGCCTCGACGGCATCTTCCGCGTCGAGGAACAGTCCTTGCAGGTAGGGCAGCACGGCCAGCACGGGCTTGCCCGTCTGCTGTTCCAGCCACTCGATGCCGGGCGTCAGCAGCGCAATATCGCCGCGGAAGCGGTTGATGACGAAGCCGATGATGCGCGCCCGCTCGCTGTCGGACAGGCAGGCGAGGGTGCCGATGATGTGGGCGAAGACGCCGCCCCGGTCGATGTCGGCCACCAGAATCACGGGGCAGTCGACGGCTTCGGCAAAGCCCATGTTGGCGATGTCGCGCGCGCGCAGATTCACTTCCGCCGGGCTGCCCGCGCCTTCGACGACGACGGCGTCGTATTGCTGGCGCAGGCGCGCATACGACTCCAGCACGGCGCCCATGGCGATGGTCTTGTATTGCTGGTAGTCGCGCGCATCCATTTCGGCGCGCACCTTGCCGTGGATGATCACTTGCGCGCCCGTGTTCGACGACGGTTTCAGCAGCACCGGGTTCATGTCCGTGTGCGGCGCGATGCCGCAGGCCAGCGCCTGCAGCGCCTGGGCGCGGCCGATTTCGCCGCCGTCGCTCGTCACGGCGCTGTTCAAGGCCATGTTTTGCGGCTTGAAGGGCGCCACCGTCACGCCGCGCCGTTTCAGCAGGCGGCACAGGGCGGCGACGACGGTGCTCTTGCCCGCGTCGGACGTCGTGCCCTGTACCATCAGGGCGGGGAAGGGCGTTTTCATGTTGCTTGCTCCTGCTGATGCTGCCATTGCGCGATGATGTCGCTGATCTGGCGCAAGCCGTGCGTGATGGCGGCCGGGCCGGGCGAGAGGATGTCGGGCGATTTGATCTCGAACAGCATCTGGTTTTGCACGGCCGGTATCGTTGCCCAGCCCGGGCGCGCCGCCAGTTGCGCGGGCTGGAATTTCTTGCCGCACCAGCTGGCGATGATGATGTCGGGCGCGCGCGCCACCACCTCCTGCGGATCGGCGATGATGCGCTCCCTGGCGCCCGGCTGCATCGATAGTTCCGGGAAGGCGTCGGCGCCGCCGGCAATGCCGATCAGTTCCGCCGCCCAGCCGATGCCGCTCATCAGGGGCTCGTTCCATTCTTCAAAATAGACCACCGGCTTGCGCGTCCAGGCGGCGGCGCGGGCTTGCGCGGCGGCGATGTCGGCGCGCAGGCTGGCGATCAGCACCTTGCCCGCCTCTTCGCGCCGCACTATGGCGGCCAGCACGCCGATCATGCGCAGGATGCCGTCGACCGTGCGCTGGTTGAACTGGTGGACTTCGATGCCGGCCTTCACCAGGTCGCGGCAGATATCGGCCTGCATGTCGCAAAAGCCGATCACGAGGTCCGGATTCACGGCCAGGATGCGTTCCAGCTTCGACGATGAAAAGCCGCTGATCCTGGTCTTTTCCGCGCGCGCGCGGGATGGCCGCACGGTAAAGCCGGAAATGCCCGCGATGACGTCTTCCGCGCCCAGCGCATACAGGGTTTCCACGGCTTCCGTCGACAGACAGGCGATGCGCTGGTAGTGGCTCTCTGCGTGGCTCGCCGCCTGACTCGCCGCGTGACTCATTGCGCAGCCTTGGTGCGGCGTTGTCTCGCCACTTCCAGCTGTTCGCACATGGCGGCCGTGCCTTCGATCATGCGCGGGCCGGCGCGGTTCAGCAGGTCGCCATTCAGGCGGAACAGGTTATTCCGGCGCACGGCCGTCATCGACGGGAAGGCGCGCCACATGGCCAGGCCGCCTTCGCTGCGCGGGTCGCTCTTTTCGCTGGTGCCGAAGATGACTTCCGGGTCTTCCTGCAGCACGCCTTCCGGCGTGACGACGGGCGCCACCACCTTCATCGCGGCAAAGATATTCTGGCCGCCGCACACGCGCATGGAATCACTGATGATGCTCGCGCCGCTCAGCGTGTACAGCGGCTTGTCCCACACCTGGTAAAACACGCGCACGGGTGGGCGCTGCGCGTACTGCGCCGTCAGGCTGGCCAGTTTGGCGCGCAGCTGCGCGGCCGCCGGTTTTGCCACCGCTTCCGTTCCCATCAGCTGGCCCAGGCGCTCCATGCCGCTGGGGATGTCGGCCAGCTTGCGCGGCTCGCTGTGATAGATCGGCACCTTCAGCTGACGCAGCATGGCGATCTGGCGCTCGGCGCTGCCATGCATCCAGACGACGATCAAGTCCGGCTTCATGGCGATGATGCGTTCCATGTCGTACTGGCGGTTGTCGCCCACTTGCGGGATTTTCTTCGCCGCTTCCGGGTAGTCGCTGTAGCTGACGGCGCCGACGATCTTTTCGCCGCCGCCGGCCGCGAACAGCACTTCCGTGATGTGCGGCGCCAGCGCCAGGATGCGCTGCGCCGGCTTTTCCACGGTGACGACATTGCCGTCGTCATCGCGCACGCTGATGGCGGCATGTGCCTGCAGCGAGACCAGTCCTGCCAGCAGCAGCGAAATTTTCAGGGTATTCATGTATTTTTCCAGGCGGTGAGGGCCTGCTGCAGGCGCAGCCAGGCGGGTTCGTCGGGGGGCAGGCCCAGGCGGATGCCGTGGGCGGCGTGGCGGAACAGGCGCACCCAGATGCCTTGTTCGGCCATGTGGCGCCAAAAGGCTTCGGCGCGGGCTTCCGGCCACCACTGGAACAGCGCCGTGCCGCCGCTGGCGATGCCGTGGCTGGCCAGCAGCAGCTGCAAACGGGCGCCTTCGCCGCGCAAGCGCTCGCGCATGGCGTCCTGCCAGTGCGTGTCGCCGAGGGCCGCCAGCGCGACCTGCTGCGCCGGGCCGCTGACGGTCCAAGGTCCCAGCAGGTCGGCCAGCTGTGCCAGCAAGGCTGGATGGGCGGCCACAAAGCCCAGGCGCAGTCCCGCCAGGCCAAAGAACTTGCCCACCGAGCGCAGCACGATCAGGCCCGGCTGGCTTGCATGCTGTCCCAGGCTGGCATGCGCTTCCGTGTCGCCAAACGCTTCATCGACCACCAGCCAGCCGCCGCGCGCGGCCAGCTTGCCGGCCCACGCCAGCAGCAGTTCGGGGGCGATGCGCTCGCCCGTGGGATTGTTCGGATTGCAGATCACCAGCACATCGCAGTGGTCCACCGCATCGGCCAGCTGCGCATAGGCTACCTGGCGCAGTTGGTGGCCGTGCTGGCCCCAGTGGTGCGCATGTTCCGCATACGAGGGCGCGGCCACCACCACGCGCGACGGTGCGCGCAGGCGGGGCAGGGCCTGGATGGCGGCCTGCGTGCCGGCCACCGGCAGCATGGCTGGCGCGTCGTAGTAGCTGCAGGCGGCAGCGGCCAGTGCGGGGTCGGCTTCGGGCAGCCGGTGCCAGGCGTTGGCGTCCGGTGCTGGCGCTGCATACCAGTGCGGGTTGATGCCCGTCGACAGGTCGATCCAGTCGGCGATGGGCCGGCCGTATTCGCGCGCGGCGTCGCGCAGGTTGCCGCCATGTTCAAGCAAGGTATTTCCCCTTCAGGTAGAACAGGCCCGCCAGCAGCGCCACCCAGATTAGCCACAGCACGGCCGTTTCGGCTACCAGGCGCCAGGCGCGGTCGATGTCGCGCGCTTCGGCGGGACGGCCGCTGCCCAGTAGCGGGCGCTGTTCCAGGTCGCCGTCGTAGACGGCGTCGCCACCGAGGGCCAGGCCAAGGGCGCCGGCGCCGCTGGCCATCACGGGTCCTGCGTTCGGGCTGCCCCAGGCCGGTGCCTGCGTGCGCCAGCAGTGCCAGGCCCGCTGTTTGTCGGCCATGCTCTTGCCCAGCAAGACATACGACAGGGCCGTCAGGCGCGCCGGCAGATAATTGAGAATGTCGTCGATGCGCGCGGCGCAGCAGCCAAACCAGTCGTAGCGCGCAGTGCGGTAGCCCCACATGGCGTCCAGCGTGTTCGCCAGGCGGAACAGCACGGCGCCGGGGCCGCCCGCCACGGCAAACCAGAACAGGGTGCCGAAGACGGCATCGTTGCCGTTTTCCAGCAGGGATTCCGTGCTGGCCTTGGCCAGGCTGGCGGCATCGGCGCTGGCCGTGTCGCGGCTGACGATGCGCGCCGTCAGCAGGCGCGCATTGTCCAGGTCATCGATGGCCAGGGCATCGGCGATGGGCTGGTTATGGTCGCGCAGGCTGCGCAAGCCCAGGCACAGATACAGCAGGAAGACGTGCAGGGCGGCGCCCGCCAGGCCGCACAGCCAGTAGGCGGCATAGCTGAGCGGCAGCACGGCCAGCGACCATGCCAGCGCGCCGCGCAGGAAGCGCGAGCGGCCCCGGTTCAGCAGGCGCTCCAGCGCGCTGGCGAGACGGCCAAAACCCACCAGCGGATGCCAGCGGCGCGTCTCGCCCAGCAGCATGTCGAGCAGCACGCCGGCCGTCATCAGGGCGGCCAGCATGGGCAGCGACAGGCCGCTCAGCATGGGCCGCCTTTCAGGTACAGCGGCAGGCCGGCGGCGACCAACACGGCCCTGTCGCAGACGGCCGCCACGGCCTGGTTCAGGCGTCCCGCTTCATCCGTGAAGCAGCGCGAGATGGCGCCGTAAGGCACGATGCCCATGCCCACTTCGTTCGACACCAGGACCAGGTCGCAGCCGGTGTCGCCGATTTCGGCCAGCGCGTACAGCAGGTGCGCGCGCTCGCTGTGGAACAGTTCGGGCAGAACGATGTCGCCCACGTCGGGATACGTCTCGCCGCTGGAAAACATCAGATTCGTCAGCCACAGGGTCAGGCAGTCGACCAGCAGCACGCGGCCGGGGCGCGCCTGGCGCAGGAGCGTGTCGCCCAGGCGCAGCGGTTCTTCCACGGTGGTCCATTCGGCCGGGCGCTGCGCCCGGTGATGCCCGATGCGCGTGGCCATTTCGCCGTCGCCCGCCTGCGCCGTGGCGATGTACAGCACTTCCTTGCCCGATGCGCGGGCCAGCTGCTCGGCGTAGGCGCTCTTGCCGGAACGGGCGCCGCCGAAGACCAGGGTGCGCGTCATGGCGTTGTTACCACTCGGTGCCGAGTTGCGCGCCGATGCCGGCCGCATACGCATGCTTGACGACGGCCATCTCGGTGACGGTGTCGGCGATGGCGATCAGTTCATCGGGCGCGCCGCGGCCCGTGATGACCACGTGCTGCATGTGCGGGCGTTCCAGCAGGTCGGCGATGACCTTGTGCACGTCGAGGTATTTGTACTTGAGGGCGATATTGAGTTCGTCGAACAGCACCAGGCCATAGGCGGGATCGGACAGGAAGGTCTTCGCCTGTTCCCACGCCAGTTCGGCCTTTTCGATGTCGCGTTCGCGGTTCTGCGTTTCCCAGGTATAGCCTTCGCCCATCGCATGAAAACTGATTTCGTCGGGGAAGCGGCGCAGGAATTTCTCTTCACCCGTCGACATGGCGCCCTTGATGAACTGCACCACGCCCACTTTCATGCCGTGGCCCATGGCGCGGATGGCCATGCCGAAGCCGCTCGAACTCTTGCCCTTGCCATTGCCCGTGTTGACGATGATGATGCCGATTTCCTTGTCGGCCTTGGCGATGGCCGCGTCGATGATGGCCTTCTTGCGCTCCATGCGCACGCGGTGGCGTTCGTTGATGGCTGCGGTATTGGCCGCGCTGTCCGCGTCGATGTTCTGGTTGTCGCTCATGGTTAATCCTCTTTCGGTATGAATATTTTGCGGTTGCCGTGATCGATGATCTCGATAGGATGGCCCAAGTAGTCGCCCAGGATGGACGCCTGCATCACCTCGGCCACGGGGCCGGCCAGCCAGCCGCCGTCGCCCATCAGCAGCAGCGCGTGGGTGGAGACGCCGTGCGCCAGGTTCAGGTCATGCCCCACCATCACCACCGTCTTGTTCTGTTCTCGGCACAGCCTGGCCAACAGGCCCATGACGCTGACCTGATGCGCCAGGTCCAGCGCGTTGGCCGGTTCGTCCAGCAGCAGCAGGGGCGTGTCCTGCGCCAGCATGGCGGCGATGGCCACGCGCTGGCGTTCGCCGCCGGACAGGCTGCGCACGTCGCGTTCGGCCAGGTGTTCCACTTCCATCGAGGCCAGCGCCGCCAGGGCGATGCGCTGGTCGTCGCTGCCTTCCCAGTAATGGCTGTCGTGGTAAGGGTGGCGCGCCGACAGCACGGTTTCGATCACGCGGTAGGAAAACGCGTCATGCCGCGCCTGTGCCAGGAAGGCGCGCTCGCGCGCCAGTGCGTCCAAGGGCCAGTCGACCAGGGCGCGGCCCTGTACCGTCACGTGGCCCGCATCGGGTTCGCGCAGGCCGGCCAGGGCGCGCAGCAGGGTGCTCTTGCCGGCGCCATTGCGGCCGATCACGCTCCAGCATTCGCCCTCCTTGATTTGCCAGGTGAGGTTTTCCACCAGGGAGCGGGTGCCTGCCTTCAGGCCCAGTTGGTAAGTGCGTATCATGGTTGTTTCATCTCCGGCGCAGCCGGTGCAGCTGGTACAGGAAGACGGGCGCGCCGATCATCGCCGTGACGACGCCGACGGGCAGCTGCAAGGGCGCCAGCACGGTGCGCGCCAGGGTGTCCGCCAGCACCAGGAAGGTGCCGCCGGCCAGCGCGGCGGCGGGAATCAACAGGCGGTGGTCGGGGCCGCAGGCGAAACGCAGCGCATGCGGCACGATCAGGCCGACGAAGCCCACGCTGCCGGCGCTGGTGACGGCGCTGGCCGTGAGCAGGCCGGAACAGAAGAACAGTCCCTTGCGCAGGGCGCCCACGCGCACGCCCAGGGTGCTGGCCGCTTCCGCGTGCAGCGCCATGACGTTGAGCGAGCGCGCGCAGCGCAGCGCGAAGACCAGGGCGCCCGCCAGGACCAGCCACGGCATCAGCCGCGCAGGCGCGCCGGACAGGTCGCCGATCATCCAGAAGATCATGCTGCGCAAGCGGCTTTCCGGGGCGATGGACAGCATCAGGGTGACGATGGCCATGCAGGCCGAGGCCAGGATCACGCCTGTCAGCAGCAAGAGCGAGGCGCCGCCTTCGGCCGCCGCGCCGCCGCGCAGGTCGCGGCGGGCAAAGAAATACAGCAGCATCGAGACGCCAACGGCGCCGGCGAACGCCGCCGCATCGACCACCCACAGCGCGCACATGAACAGCAGCGCCGCCAGGGCGCCGACGGAGGCACCGGCGGAAATGCCCAGCACATACGGGTCGGCCAAGGGGTTGCGCAGCAGCGCCTGCATCATGACGCCGGCCAGCGACAGCGCCGCGCCCGTGACGAAGGCGGTCAGCGCGCGGCCCAGGCGCAGGTCGAGCAGGGTGGCGGCGAGGGTATCGGTCTTGCCCTGCATGACGTGGAACAGGGCGGAAGGCATGTCGGCGAGCGGGATCGCGATCGAACCGATCATGCCGGAGAAAATCAGGCTGGCAACGGCGCACGCGGCCAGCACCGTGATGATCACGGTGGCGCGGTGGCGCATGTTGCGGAAAAATGGGTGCATGCATACCTTTAAAGCGGGGACTGCAGAACTGCACTGCGGGCAATGGCATGGAGGCCATCGTCCGCAGCTTACATCATTACATCGTGCTTATTTCATGCCGTAGCGTACGCCAACGAAGAGGTTCGAGCCTGGCGTTGCGTAGAAGCGGCCCAGTTCGTAGTCCTTGTTGGTGATGTTGTTCCAGCGTGCCAGCACCGACCAGTCGCGCGCGAACTGGTAGGTGGTGTACAGATTCAGCAAGCCGTAGCCGCCGAGGGTGGTCTTGTTGGCGGCATCTTCAAAACGCTTGCCCGACAACTGCCATTCCGTACCGGCCGTCAACGGGCCGGTCGTGTAATCGACGGCGAAATTGGCATGCTTTTTCGAGCGGCGTGCCAGTTGCTTGTCCGTGGTTTCATTGCGTGGATCTTGCAGGTCGATATTGCCGCTGAAGTTGAAGGCGCCCAGCTTATGCGCGCCAGCCAGCGTCACGCCTTCGAGCAAGGCCTTGTCGACGTTCATGCTGCAGCCATAGCCTGGCTTCCAGCCGAGAACCGGGCAAGCCGACACATAGGTCAGCATGTCGGTAATCTTGTTATGGTAGTAGATCGCGCTCAGTTGCGATTGGCCGTTGTTGTAATGCAGGCCCACTTCGGCGTTGCGGCCTTTTTCCGGCTTGTTCGTCGGGATGCCGGAATCAGGGTAGTACAGATCGTTGAAGGTTGGTGCGCGGAAGCTGGTGCCATAGCTGGCGCTGGCGCGCAGGGCATTGCTGAAACGATAACCGTAAGCGACGCTGCCCGTGTTGTGCGTACCGTACGCCGAGCTGTCGTCGCGACGGCCGCTGATGCTGGCCAGGTGGGCGCCGCGCACCAGGTTGTACGAAGCTGCGAACGATTTGGTATTGCGTCCGCCGGACAGGCCCTTGGCCGAGCTCACGACGTCTTCGTCACGGTATTCACCCAACAATTGCAGGGTGTCGCGGCCAACGAAAATATCGTTTTGCCAGCTGATATCGGTTTGCTTGGTGTCGAACTGGCTTCTGCCGAAGGCGCCGGCGGCGGACACCGCGGTTTGTTTGTCCTTGGCCTGTGCGTAGCGCAATTCGCTGGTCCAGTTTGGCAAGAACTGGTTCTTCGTGAAGACCGAGATGTTTTCCAGCTTGTTGTAGTTGCGCGCGTCGAAGTTCAAGCCCGAATCGTACTGCGCATCCAGTTTGCTTTTCAGGAACGTCAAGCCAACGTCGTGGCCCTTGGCCATCTGGTAGCCAAACTGGCCGCTGACGCTTTCCTTGTCGTAGCCGTCCTTGTCCGGATTGTAGGTGTATGTCGAGGCGCCCAGCTTGGAGGCGGAAAAGCCTTCCGATTTTTCCTTGCCCGCGGTCAGCGCATAGCTGAAGCTGTTGTAGCCGCCCGTCGAACCAGCAACGCTGGCTTCCGCCTGGCGCGTGTCGTAGCGTCCATAGCCCGCGAAGGCGGAAAAGCGCGTCGCGCCGTCGCCTTTCTTGGTAAAAATCTGGATCACGCCGCCGACGGCATCGGCACCGTACATGGTGCTCAGTGGGCCGTAGACGATTTCCACGTGGTCGATGCTCGACAAGGGCAGGGCGCTCCAGTTGGCAGTGCCCGACGTGGCCGAACCGATACGCACACCGTCGACCAGCACGATATTCTGGTTGGCGTTGGCGCCGCGAATGAAGACGCTGGAATTGGTGCCTGGGCCACCGCTGCGATTGACTTCAATGCCGCGCTGTTTTTGCAGCAGGTCGATCAGCGTACCGGCGCCCGAGCGCGCGATGTCTTCCGAGCTGATGGTCAGCGTGTCGCTCAATACTTCGCTCAGGTGCTGCGGATAGCGGTTGGCGGTCACGACGACCGGGTCGAAGGTGTCTGGCGTGGTCTGGGCGAAAGCGGCAGGCGCGGCAATGGCTAGCGCGAGCGACGTGAGCGCCGCGTGGCGGGAAACAGCATGGGTCATGATAATTTTCAGTAAGTAATATGCAACCAGCCGACGTCCCCGTAGGCCAGATTGAACAGAAGTGGAACTGAAGATGACGATCGAAGATGGCCAGGAGCCATTCGGATCGCGAACATCCCCGTTCGCACACTTCCACCTGTCCTGGCCGGTATCCGGGCTGGCAAGTAGGGCTATCCCACCTTCCCATGCTCGATGATTGCAAGCACAGTGGTTGTCAGAGATAGCTTGTCGTCCGCTTCCTGTAGGGAGGGCCGACACTTGCTTACCGTTGCGGGGGCAGCACACGTTCGCCGCGAGCGCGGCATCGTGTTTCCCGTTTAACTGCGCTCATGGACATGAGCGCGGGCACCAAAACCCCGCCATTATACGTGCAGCAGGCGTGGACTGAAATGGTTGGCTGGACAATTCAATATCAGAAATCGAGGCTGATCGTCGCACCATAGGCGATTTTATGGGCCGAAGTGGCCGCCAGCAGGGCTGTTTCCTCCAATGGCAGCCCCGCCTGCAACGCGCACAGCAGGCGGATGGTGCCCGCATGGCAGAGGATGACCGCCGTTTCGTGTGGTTCGCGCAACAGATCCTGCAAAAAGGCGCCGACGCGGGCAGCCATCGCCAGCACATTCTCGCCGCCGCCCGGCCGGTAATGGGCCAGGTCGGCGGCCCAGGCGTCGATTTCCGCGCGGGCGATTGCCTGCCAGGGGCGCATTTCCCAGCTGCCGAAATCCATCTCGGCCAGCCGCGCGTCAAAACGCAGGGCACTGGCGGGCAGGTCATGGGACAATGCCGTCGCCAGTTCGGCGCAGCGGCGCAGGGGACTGGCATACAGCGGCACGTCTGCAGGGAGCGTCGCTTGCAGGCTGGCGCGCACCCTGGCCATTTCATGCGGCGCCACCGCCACGTCGCTGCGGCCATAGCAGGTGCCGTTGGCGACGTGTGGCGCGGGGTGGCGGACGAGAATCAGGCGCATGCTGCTAATAGAAGCGCACTGGCGGCTGGAAGCTCGACAGGATCGCCAGATAGACCGCCACTTCCGCCGCTTGCTGCACGGCGCCCAGGCAGTCGCCCGTGTAGCCTTGCAGGCGGCGCTGGCATTTGCGGCCCAGCCACCAGGCCGCGCCAGCGGCCGCCACGACGGCGAAAGCCAGCGCGCTCCACTCGACGATGCCCAGTGCGCCGCAGACGATGGCGGGCAACAGGCCGCAGAGGGCGGCGATGAGGAATTCGCCCGTGCGCATTTCCTGCGCCATCGGCTTGGCCTTGCCTTCGTCGCGCGCGTAGTTCATGAACCGGATCAGCGACACGGCGGCCAGGCGGGACAAAGGATGGGCGATGAACAGGGCCGCCACGACGGTGGACGGCGGCAGCGCTGCCAGCGCCACGCATTTGACGGCCAGCAGGCAGATGATGCCGATGGCGCCATACGCGCCGATGCGCGAATCCTTCATGATTTCCAGCACCCGCTCGCGCGTCAGGCCGCCGCCGAAGCCGTCGCACATGTCGGCGAAACCGTCTTCATGGAAGGCGCCCGTCAGGTAGATGCCGGCGGCCACGGCCAGCAGCACGGCTACCGCGGACGGCAGCAGCCAGCTGGCCAGCACGTACACGGAGCCGGAAATGGCCGCCACCACGACGCCCACCAGAGGAAAGTAGCGCGAAGCGTGCTGCAGCCAGGCAGGTTCGAAACCCACCCAGCGCGGTATCGGCAGGCGCGTGAAGAACTGCAGCGCGATGAAGAACAGACGGCACTGGTGGACGATGGCGGTCAGGGGATGGAACATCGCCTAGTCTGCCGCGGATTTTTCGCTGACCTGGGCCGAGGCGAAGGTCGCCATCTCGCGCATGAAATTGACGGCCGCGTGCAGCAGCGGCAAGGCCAGCGCGGAACCCGTGCCTTCGCCCAGGCGCAGGTCCAGTTGCAGCAGTGGCCGCGCATCCAGGCTGGCCAGCAGCTGGCGATGGCCTTTTTCATCGGAGCAGTGCGAAAACACGCAGTAATCGAGAATGGCTGGCTGCAGGCGCGCCGCCACCAGCAGTGCGCTGCTGACGATGAAACCATCGATCAGCAAAATCATGCGCCGTTCGGCCGCCTTCAGCATGGCGCCCGCCATCATGGCGATCTCGAAACCGCCAAAGGTGGACAGCACGGCCAGCGGATCGTTGGCTGCCGCGTGATGCGCGACGGCCGCTTCGATTACCCGCTGTTTATGCAGTACGCCGTCCTTCGACAGGCCCGTACCGGCGCCCACGCAATTGGCGACAGGCGTGCCGGTCAGTTTGTGCATCAGCGCGGCCGCCGCCGTGGTGTTGCCGATGCCCATCTCGCCAAAGCCCAGTACATTGCCGTCGAGAGTGGCGACCAGGTCCATGCCCGCCTGCATGGCGGCCAGGCACTGCGCCTCGCCCATGGCGGCTTGCTTGGCGAAGTTGTGCGTGCCGGGGCCTTGTTTGCGATCGAGCAAGCCGTCGCGCGGGCCGAAATCGTGGTTCACGCCGGCGTCTACTATATAGAGGGCGCAATCTGCGTGGCGCGCGAAGACATTGATGGCGGCGCCGTTGCCGAGGAAATTCTCCACCATTTGCCAGGTCACGCTTTGCGGATAGGCGGAAATGCCTTCGGCAACGACGCCATGGTCGGCCGCGAAAACGATGATGGCGGGCTGGCGCAATGCAAGTTGGGTGCTTTGCTGGATCAGGCCGATCTGGCGGGCCAGGGTTTCCAGCATGCCGAGGCTGCCCAGCGGCTTGGTCTTGCTGTTGATGGCGTGCTCGAGTTCGCTGGCCAGGGCGGGATTGGCGGTGGGTAATATATGTGGGATAGGCATGGGAATCTATATGGATGAGGCAGGATGCGGTCGGCGCTACGATATCACACAGCAATATTTGCCCAGCTGCAAAATAGCCCTTGCGGGGCGTGCGGGGCTTTGCTATAGTTCGCCTCCCCAATGAGACGCAGTCAAATGCGGCACTTGAGGATCACCGGAAACGGCGATGTAGCAAAAAAGAAGATGTTGACGGATTTAGCGAAATGCTTCATACTCTTCCTTCTTCGCAGCTGACAAACACAACGCTTTGTCGATAGCGC
>CAUSDR010000103.1:0-15079 GCA_963530105.1 uncultured Janthinobacterium sp. | reverse complement strand
GCAAGCCATGCCGCAGCCACAGCCGGCCCCGCTGCCCGCGCCCCTGCCCGCGCCACCTGCCGCCATGGCCGCGCCCGTTCCGCCCGCCATGCCGGTGGCCATGCCCGTCGCCACGCCGGTGCTGAGCAGCAACGACGTGCCGCAATACCGCGCCGTGCCGAAAGCCGACACGGCCGCGTCGTCGGCCAGCGTCATCGATGACCTCAAATAGGAGCATCCCATGAAAACCACCACTACCACCCTGCCCCGCCGCCTGCTGTGCGCCGCGGCGTTCGGCGCGCTGGCCGGCTGCGCCGCCACCACCACGCCCGTGCTCGACAGCCATTTCGGCGAGTCGGTGGCCTTGCTCAAGCAGCAGCAGATCCTGTATCCGGACGCCGTCTACAACAACAATCCCGTGCTGGGCCTCGATGGCAAGGCCGCCGTCAGCGGCTACAAGCTGTACCAGAAATCGTACAGCGCGCCCGATCCGATTCCCGACGTGCTGACCATCGGCGTCAGCAAACGCTGAGCCGCGTCGCATCCATCCCAGCCACTGCCGGAGCCTGCCGTGAACATCTTCATTATCTCGAGTAACGAAAAACAATTGGCCGCGATGGCGGCGCAGTTGCGCGAGCGCCATGCGGGCGACGACATCGACAGCGCCGTCGGCAGCCTGGAGCGCCTGGCCGGCACGGCCGAAATGGCCGCGCCCGACGTGCTGCTGCTGGCGCAAGCCGTCATCGACGATGCCGACCTGGCGCGCATCGAGCGCCTGGCCAGCCGCCAGCCCGCCATGGCCATCATCCTGCAATGCCAGCACCAGGGCAGCGACTTCCTGCTGCAGGCGATGCGCGCGGGCGTGCGCGAAGTGCTGCCGCAGGCCGACAGCGGCGCCGCCCTGAACGCGGCGCTGCAGCGCCTGGAAGACAAGAGCGCGCGCCACGTGCGGCGCGACGGCAAGGTCATCGCCTTCGTCTCGTGCAAGGGCGGCAGCGGCGCCACCTTCCTTGCCGCCAACCTGGCGTATGCGCTGGCGCAAGGCAAGCAGCGCGTGGCCCTGTTCGACCTGAACCTGCAGTTCGGCGACGCGGCGCTGTTCCTGTCGGACCAGAAGCCGGCCGCCACGCTGTCGCACGTGGCGCAGCAGATCCACCGCCTCGACGCCTCGTTCCTGGCCGCCAGCATGGTGCAGGTGACGCCGAACTTCAGCGTCCTGGCCGCGCCCGAAGATCCGGGCCATGCGGGCGACATCAAGCCCGAGCACATCGACCTGCTGCTGCACCTGGCGCGCCACGAATATGACTTCGTCGTGCTCGACACGGGCCGCGGCCTCGATGCCGTCAGCGTGCGCGCGCTCGACCATGCCGACATGATCTGCCCCGTGGTGCAGGCCACCCTGCCCTACATCCGCGACGGCAAGCGGCTGCTGCACGTGTTCCAGACCCTGGAATACCCGGCCAGCAAGATCCACCTGATCCTGAACCGCCATGCGGGCGCCGATGAAATCCGCGGGCGCGACCTGGAAGCGGCCTATGGCCAGCGCATCTTCCACGCCATGCCGAACCACTACGCGGCGGCGGCGGCCTCCGTCAACCAGGGCGTGCCCGTGCTGAAGCTGGCGCCCGGCAGCCCGCTGGCCAAGTCCCTGCAGGAGTGCGCGCACAAGCTGGGCGGCACGCGCGCGGCCAGCACGCCCGGCCTGTTGTCACGCCTGTTCCAGCGCAACCGGCCCATCCACCTTCGAGGGGAAACAGCATGAGCATCGACATCAATGGCGCCGGCCCCAGCCTGCGCGAACGCCTCGGCAGCGTCCCTGCCGCGAATGCCGGCACGGGCTTCGGCGCCGCGCGCGGCGGCAGCATCGACAATCCCGCCTACCAGGAACTCAAGCAGCACGTGCACCAGTCGCTGCTCGATCGCATCGACCTGGAAGGCATGCAGCGCCTGTCGCAGGAGCAGATCCGCGACGACCTGAAAATCCTCGTCGGGCGCCTGCTGGAAGAGGACAGCGTCGTCATCAACGACCTGGAGCGGCGCACCCTCGTGCGCGACATCCAGGATGAAGTGCTGGGCTTCGGCCCGCTGGAACCGCTGCTGAACGACCCGACGGTGTCCGACATTCTCGTCAACACGCACCGCCAGGTGTATGTCGAGCGCCATGGCCAGCTCGAACTGAGCAATATCCGCTTCACCGACGATGCGCACCTGATGAAGATCATCGACAAGATCGTCTCGCGCGTGGGGCGGCGCATCGATGAATCGAGCCCGATGGTCGACGCGCGCCTGCCCGATGGTTCGCGCGTCAACGCCATCATCCCGCCGCTGGCCATCGACGGGCCCGTGATGTCGATCCGGCGTTTTTCCGCCCAGCCCCTGCGCCTGGCCGACCTGGTCGAGCACCACAGCCTGACGGTGGAAATGGCGCAAATCCTGCAAGGCCTGGGCAAGGCCAAGATCAACATCCTGATCTCGGGCGGCACGGGCAGCGGCAAGACCACCATGCTCAACGCGATTTCCGGCTTCATCAGCGGCAGCGAGCGCATCGTCACCATCGAGGATGCGGCCGAACTGCAGATGCAGCAGCCGCACGTGGTGCGCCTGGAAACGCGGCCCGCGAACATCGAAGGCAAGGGCGAGGTGACGCAGCGGGCCCTCGTGCGCAATGCCCTGCGCATGCGACCCGACCGCATCATCCTGGGCGAGGTGCGCGGCGCCGAGGCGCTCGACATGCTGCAAGCCATGAACACGGGCCATGAAGGCTCGATGGCCACCATCCACGCGAATACGCCGCGCGACGCGCTGACGCGGCTGGAAAACATGATCAGCATGGCCGCCTCGATGTTGCCGGGCAAGGCCATGCGCCAGCAGATCAGCGCGGCCATCGGCGTCGTGGTGCAGGTGGCGCGCCTGACGGACGGCAAGCGCAAGGTGGTGGCGATCCAGGAGATCACGGGCATGGAAGGCGAGATGATCACCATGCAGGAAATCTTCACGTTCCGCCAGACGGGCGTGGCGCAGGACGGCGCCGTCACGGGGCACTTCCAGGCCAGCGGCGTGCGGCCCCGCTTCCTCGACCGCCTGCGCTCGTTCGGCGTGGTGGTGCCGGAGAGCCTGTTCGATCCCAACCGCCAATACCACTGAGGAGCCGCGCCATGGACACCAGTTATTACGTCTTCGGGGTTCTCGTCTTCCTCGCCGTGGTGCTGCTCGTCACGGGCCTGTACCAGAGCTGGAACAATGTGCGCGGGCCGGAATCGGAACGGGTGGCGCGGCGCCTGCGCGTGATGTCGGCCGGCGCCCACGCGGGCGAGCAGAGCACGTCGATGATCAAGCAGCGCCTGCTCAGCGACACGCCGGCGCTGCAAAAGCTGCTGCTGGAGGTGCCGCGCGTGCACGCGCTGGACCGCCTGCTGGAACAGTCGGGCCTGAGCTGGAGCGTGGCGCAGTGGGGCATGCTGGTGCTGCTGGCATTCCTCGTCGGCATGGTGGGCGCCAGCCTGTTCGACCTGCCCTGGCTGCTGCGCCTGCCGGTGGCGGCCGCCTTCGCGCTGCTGCCCCTGTACTACGTCGAGCGCGCCAAGGCGCGCCGCCTGCAGCGCATCGGCCAGCAATTGCCGGATGCGCTGGAGCTGATGAGCCGCGCCCTGCGCGCCGGCCACGCCTTTCCCACGGCCCTGAAAATGGTGGGCGAGGAAATGAATGCGCCGCTGGCGGACGAATTTCGCATCGCCTTCGACGAAGTCAATTTCGGCATCGCCATGCCGGACGCGCTGATGAACCTGGCCACGCGCGTGCCCAGCACGGACGTGCGCTATTTCGTCATTGCCGTACTGATACAGCGCGAGACGGGCGGCAACCTGTCCGAGCTGCTCGACAGCATCAGCCACATCATCCGCGAGCGCATCAAGCTGCTGGGCCAGGTGCGCGTGCTGTCGGCCGAGGCGCGCCTGTCGGCGTGGATCCTGGCGCTGCTGCCGTTTGGCGCGGCCGCCATGATCCAGCTGACCAATCCCACCTTCCTGGAATTGCTGTACCGCGATCCCGGCGGCCAGAAGATGCTGGGCGGCGCCCTGCTGCTGATGCTGATCGGCATCTGCGTGATGCGCAAGGTGATTCATATCCGCGTCTGATTTTTTGAGGGGAACCCATCATGACTACCTTGCAAATGGCATTTCTCGGCCTGCTGTTTGTCGCCGTCTTCGCCGGCGCCATGTGCGTGCTGCTCGTCGCCATGCCCGACCCGCTGCGCCAGCGCCTCGACAGCGTGGGCGCATCCGCGCCCGGCGGCGCACGCCAGTGGCTGACGCACTTCGTCAAGCTGAGCGGACCGCTGGCGCGCCTGTCGCTGCCCGAGGAAGGCTGGGAAACCTCGAAGACCCGCTTGCGCTTCATGCACGCGGGCTTGCGCCACCCTTCCGCGCCGTTGCTGTATTTCGGCGCCAAGACGGCGCTCGCCGTCGGCTTGCCCGTGCTGGTGTTCCTGGGCCTGAGCGTGGCCGGCGCGCATTACAGCGGCACGCTTTGGCTGCTGTGGCTGCTGCTGGCGGCCGGCATCGGCTACTACCTGCCGAACGCCTGGCTGAACCGCCGCATTCGTTTGCGCCAGCGCGAAATCTTTGAAAGCTTTCCCGACGCACTGGACCTGATGACGGTATGCGTGGAAGCGGGCCTGGCCATGGATGCGGCGCTGGCGCGCGTGGCGTCCGAGATCACCCTGAAAAGCGCCGTGCTGGCCGAGGAACTGCATCTGCTGACGCTGGAACTGCGCGCCGGCAATTCGAAGGAACGGGCCTTGCGCAACCTGGCCCTGCGCACGGGCGTGGAAGACGTCGACGCCCTGGTCGCCATGCTAATCCAGGCCGAACGCTTCGGCACCAGCATCGCCGCCTCCTTGCGCGTGCAGTCGGACCAGCTGCGCACCAAGCGGCGCCAGCTGGCGGAAGAACAGGCGGCCAAAATCGCCCTGAAGCTGCTGTTCCCCCTGATCTTCTTCATCTTCCCGTCGCTGCTTGTGGTACTGATGGGGCCGGCATTCCTGCAAATCTACCGCGTGCTGCTGCCGGGGATGGCTGGGGGGAATTGATTAAGAGAGGGTCAGGTCTGCCATTCAGACACGGTCTCAGCTGTAAAAAAACCGCCTGTGCATGACATTTGAGCGAACGCAGCATTCTCACGGGCGGATCGATTATCGTTGTCCGCATGACGCGACCTCTCCGACTCGAATTTGCGGGCGCCCTCTATCATGTGACGTCACGAGGTGATCGCCGCAAGGAAATTTATCGCGATAATACCGACCGTAACGCCTGGCTGCACGTGCTTGGCCTGGTCTGCCAGCGGCATCGCTTTGCCGTGCATGGTTTTTGCCAGATGACCAATCACTATCATCTGCTGGTCGAGACTGCCGACGCAAATTTGTCGCAAGGCATGCGCCAGCTCAACGGCCTGTACAGCCAACACTTCAACCGCCGGCACCGCCTTGTCGGGCACCTATTCCAGGGACGATACAAGGCAATTTTAGTGCAGAAAGAAAACTATCTGCTGGCGCTGATCCGCTATATCGTCCTCAATCCCATCCGCGCGCGCATGGTGTCCTCGCTTGATGACTGGCACTGGAGCAGCCATCATTACTACATCGACGAGGCGGCGCCTCCTTGCTGGCTAGAAACGGACTGGCTCCTGCGGCAGTTCGGCACCAGGCGCAATGACGCCGTTGCCGCCTACCATCGCTTCGTGCTGGCCGGCATGGACGCGCCTAACCCGCTTGCCTGTATTCGCCATCAAGTTCTTCTAGGCAATGAAGCGTTCGTGACAGCGCAGCAACAGTCGCAACGCTCCGGTGAACTCAAGGAGGCGGTGATGGCCGAGCGGCGCGCGGTGGCGCTGCCATTGGCGGCATATCGCGGCAGCTATGCCAATCGAGATGAGGCAATGGCACGCGCCTATCTGTCGACAGCCTATACCATGCCGCAAATCGCCGCCGCTTTTGGCGTGTCGACCAGAACGGTCAGCCGGGCACTGTCCGCATTTGAAAACAGCATTAACTAAGGATGAGTTCGTGTCTGAATGGCAGACCTGACCCTCCCCCTACATGCTGATACGCAAAATCGCCGAAGCCAGTTTCTCGAAGCACGGTTTCAGTTCATCGGAATTGGCCGCGTGGCAGTAGATGCCGACGGGCTGGCCGGCGCCGGCCTTCACGCAGCGCGACAGGGCGTCGGGCGTGTTGGCCATGCACTTGAGAATATCCTCGCCCTTGTCACTGGGCGCGGGGCCGTTCGCGTTCGTCAGCTCACTGCCCAGTCCCAGGGTGAACACATACATGCCTTCGGCACGGGCCTTGGCGGCCACCGCTTCGAGCAGGTTGCGCGAGGCGCGGTTGACATTGATCCAGGTGGCCGAATTGCTGCTGGTATCGTTGGTGACGGCGCGCGGCGTGGCCGTGATGATGGGGAATTCCTGCAAGGCCGGCAAGTTCGTCGGGTTGTGCGCGTTATACCACTGCGGCAAGGCGGCCGCATCGAGGTTCTTGACGATATTCGATCCCTGATTGCATTTGCCGGCGGCCGTCGTGCCCTGCTTGTCGATCAGCCACAGGCCGGCCGGCGTGCCCGTGCTGGTGCCGTCGCCCGTCACCAGCGAGCCGGGGGTAGTGCAGTCGGCCGGCGTCTTGAACTTGAAGACGGAGGAAATGGTATTGGGCGAGCCATCGGAAAAGAAGACGATGACGCGTAGGCTGGAACGGTTGGCGAGGGCGATGCTGTTGAGCTGGTCGCGTCCGTTCCACATGCCTTCGGCCGAATTCGTCAAGCCGTCGAACGAGTACTTGCCGATGATCTTGTTCATGCCGGTCTGGTCGAAACCGCGCGCCACCGTATTGATCGGCGTATCGACCTGGGCGCCGTAGGAAAAATGGATCAGGGCCATGCGGTCGAGCGCGGGGTTGAACTTGTTGAGGAACAGCTGCGCGCTGCTGATCACGGTGGAGCCGACGGGCGCGAGCGAGCCCGACGTATCCATCACGAAAGCCAGGTCCAGGTCCTTGCGGATGGTTTGCGCCGCCGCGCTGACCGTCAGCAAATTGAACCCCAGCACGCGCATCAGGGTCACGGGGACCGCTGCCGTGGCCGCCGCATCGACCGTCACCTTGCCGGCGTCAAACGTCACCGTGGGATTGTTGAAGGTGGGCGTGGCGCCCAGGTAGCCGTTGGGGAAATTTACGGCAAAGAATTTCTGCGCGGCCGCCTGGGCGCTGGCCCGCTGCGCCGCCTCGCCCACGCCCTGCGTGACGGCGCGCGCGGCGGCGATGCTGGCCGCGTCGACGGCCGCATTCAGTTTGGAACGCACGATGAAACCGAGGCCGGAATCGATGGCCAGGCCCACCGCGCCGATCAGCACCACCATCGACAAGCCGATGACGATCAGCACCTGCCCTTTTTGTTTGCCTGTTTGCCGGCGTTTGCTTTGCATGATGTTCTCCCCCGCGCGGGCACGCTCGCCTGCGCCAATGATGACAGCGTGTTTAAAAGATGGTCTTGGCGTACAGGTCGCCGCTGAGCTGGGGCGTTTGCGCGCCAAAGCCCAGGTTCATGCCGGCAAACAGGATGTTGGCGTGATACAGGCTCTCGACGACATAAATGACTTCGCCATTGGCCAGCTGGTTGCTCATGGCATCGTTGATGGGCGATCCCGCGCTGGGAATGCTCGTGCACTTGCCCGTGCCATCGCTGGCCCAGCTGCCGCAGCTCCACACCTTGCTGGCCTGCTGCAAGCCCTTGGTCCAGCGGTAGTGTTCGAGGATGACGTTTTGCTTGCCTGGCCCATTGCCCATGATCTTGCTGATGTAAATGCTGCCATTGGCGGCCATGTCCAGCGGCGGGGTCGTCATCGCCAGCGCCGTCATGATGGTTTGCGGATCTTGCGAAGAGCGCGACGCCAGGTTGGCGCCTTCACGGCTCAGGTTGGTGAGGATCATGTCGCCTTGCACGATGCGCGCCAGGTCAAAGACGGGCACGGCCATCATCAGCAGGAAAGGCAGGACCAGGGCGAATTCCACGGCGGCCACGCCCTGCTGGCGGCGCCCGCGCGGGAAGATTTTCATTGCAGTCATCAGAATGCCTCGTTACGCATGGTGGCCGCGACGCTGAAGGCATACTGCCCCGGCGCGCTGGTGGACGTTTTGGGATTGAGCAATGCCATCAAGCGCCATGCGGGCGTGATGACGGGCCAGGTGCAATTCACCTGCAGCACGACGATATCGCCGGCCGCGCCAAACATGTTGTTGTTGTACGCGGAAGGCGCTTGCGAGACGCCATTGACCACCACCACGGGGCTGACCATGGCATACAGGCCCAGCGAACTGTCATTGATTTTGCGTAGCACCGCCTCGTAGCGCTGTTTGTTGGCGCTGGCGGGGTCGAGGTTGTTTTGCCCAGTGATGGAATAGCGGGCGCCCTCGCGCACGGCATACTGCATCGTCAGGTTGACCCAGAACATGACTCCCAGTTCCATGATCATGGCGATGAGGAAAAAAAGAATCGGGGCAATCAAGGCAAATTCCACCATCGCCGCCCCGCGCGGCCTATTTTTCAGGCGCAACTTCCCCCTACAGCTGTTTCTAGTCTGCATGATTTACTCGCTTGGACAGATTGCACTCGGTCTCGCGCCGAGGTTGCATTTACAACAAACAAATTGTTCTTTGTATAATTTAATTTAGGTAATGCAGAGCCGGAAGTCAAGGTCTGAATAGATGGAAATTCAGGCGCGCAAGAAAATGCGGAAGGGAAAGGAAATTAGCGCGGCAGCAAGTTGCGGTCGGCCGGATCGATCAAAAAGCCCTGCAGGATGTCTTGCAGCTGCGGCAGCTTCGCCACGTAGGCAGGCATGCCCAGCTGGCGCGCGCCGAAGTAGTGGGCGATGATGTCGCCCTGCTGCTCCATGTTGAAGTCGGACAACACGCCGCCGGCGTGCGCATCGTAGCGGTAGGCCCGCTGCTGCAGATAGCCGCCGCGCAAGGCCAGCAGCGCGCCATGCAGCAACACGCAGTAACCGAGCTGGTACTGCCACACATGCACCATTTCATGGATGAAGAACAGCTTGCCGCTGTTGCCTTCGCGCGCGAAATCGTCGCGGTACTGGGCCGGCATGAAGTGCAGGTTGCCGCGCGGCGTCATCGCCGTGTTCTGGTCCTGCAAGCCGAACGGCAGAAAGGAGCCGCGCACCACGCGCACGCGCGCGTAGTCGATGGCGTCGCGGAAAACGCTGCGGGCCATGGCGGTTTCGCCGATGGTCAGGGGACGGCGCAGCACGCGCATGGCACTCCGATAGCAAAGAAACGCGGCAAGCATGCAAGCTTGCCCCATATTACAACTGCAAGTACCTGACAGTAGCGTGGCGAGCGGCAGCGATTGGTGGCCAGGAAGCGCCGCCGTACGCTAATACGGCGCCGCCGGGCCAGTGGGCATCGCAGGCCGCGACGCGCAAAGCGCGACGGGCGGTAGCTGCTGCCAGGTACGCTTACGCGGAGCGCAGGCCGCTGGCGGCCTTGGCGATTTCCGTGATGCGGTCCCAGTTGCCGGCCGCGATCGCGTCTTTCGGCGTCAGCCACGAGCCGCCCACGCAGGCGACGTTCTTCAGCGCCAGGAACTGCGACGCCGTCTCTTGCGAGATGCCGCCCGTCGGGCAGAACGTCACGTCCGGCAGCGGGCCGTAGATGGCGTTGAGCATGCCGATGCCGCCCGCCGGCACGGCCGGGAACAGTTTCAGCTGCTGGAAGCCGTTTTCACGCGCCGCCATCACTTCGCCTGGCGTCATCACGCCCGGCAGCAACGGCAAGCCGCTGCTTTTCGCCGCCGCCACGAGAGCGGAAGTCAGGCCCGGCGAGACGCCGAACACGGCGCCCGCGTCGCGCGCCTGGGCAAATTCCTCGGGACGCGTCAGGGTGCCCACGCCAACGATGGCGCCCGGCACTTCCGACATGGCGCGGATCGCTTCCAGGCCGTGTTTCGTGCGCAGGGTTACTTCCAGCACGCGGATGCCGCCCGCCACCAGCGCGCGCGCCAGCGGTACGGCGTGGTCAGGGTCGTCGATCGCGATCACGGGGATCACGCTCGAGGTGCGCATAATTTCCAGTAGTGTCATGGTCATCTCTTATTTCCTAGCCAAAAAGTCTTCATCGGAACCGGGCACAGTATCGCCGACATTGTCGGCATCGTGCAAGGCGACGGTGGTGGGAATCGGCGACGGCAGGCCGAAGGTGGTGGCACCCTCTTCCGCCGCGCTGACGGTGGAACGGAACATGGAAAACAGCTCGCGGCCCATGCCGATGTGGTTAGGCGACAAATCGGCCTGCACCAGCGAACGGGCATGCCAGACGTCGGCCGGCACCAGCGCTTCCAATACGCCGGTGAAGGCGTCGAGGCGGATGATGTCGCCGTCGCGCACCAGGCCCAGCGGGCCGCCGGCGAGAATTTCAGGCGACACGTGGATGGCGGCCGGCACCTTGCCCGACGCGCCCGACATGCGGCCATCCGTGACCAGCGCCACGTGGCGGCCCGCATCCTGCAGGTTGGCCAGCGCCGGCGTCAGCGCATGCAGTTCCGGCATGCCGTTGGCGCGCGGGCCCTGGAAGCGCAGCACGGCGACGAAATCGCGGTCCAGCGTGCCCGCCTTGTAGGCGGCCATGAAATCTTCCTGCGAATTGAACACCAGCGCCGGCGCTTCCACCGTGCGGTGCTGCGGCTTGACGGCCGACACTTTCATCACGGCGCGGCCCAGGTTGCCCGCCACCAGCACCATGCCGCCATCCGGCGCGAACGGGTTCGCGGCGGGGCGCAGCACGTTGTCATCGGCGCTGGCGAGCGGCGCGTCTTTCCAGAAGACCTTGCCGTCTTCGCCCAGGAACGGTTCCTGGCAGTGCGCGCGCAAGCCGTGGCCGAGGATGGTGTTGACATCTTCGTGCAGCAGGCCCGCATCCAGCAGTTCGCGGATCAGGTAACCGGTGCCGCCGGCAGCATGGAAATGGTTCACGTCGGCGTCGCCGTTCGGGTAAATGCGCGTGAGCATCGGCACGATGGCCGACAGCTCGTTGAAATCGTTCCAGTCGATGACGATGCCGGCCGCCTTGGCAATCGCCACCAGGTGCAGCGTGTGGTTGGTGGAACCGCCCGTGGCCAGCAAGCCGACGACGGCGTTGACGATACATTTCTCGTCGACAATATGGCCGACTGGCAAGTAACTGGCGCTTTGCGCCGTGATGGCGGCGGCGCGCTGGGCGGCGGCTCTGGTGAGCGCATCGCGCAGCGGCGTGTTCGGCGTGATGAAGGCGGCGCCCGGCAGGTGCAGGCCCATCACTTCCATCAGCATCTGGTTGCTGTTGGCGGTACCGTAGAAGGTACAGGTGCCGGCGCCATGGTAGGCCTTTGACTCGCCTTCGAGCAAGTCTTCGCGCGTCGCCTTGCCTTGCGCATACAGCTGGCGCACCTTGGCTTTTTCCTGGTTCGACAGGCCCGACGTCATCGGACCGGCCGGCACGAACACGGCCGGCAAGTGGCCGAAGTGCAGCGCGCCGATCAACAGGCCCGGCACGATCTTGTCGCACACGCCCAGGTACAGGGCGGCGTCGAACATATTGTGCGACAGCGCCACGGCCGTCGACATGGCGATGGTGTCGCGCGAGAACAGCGACAGTTCCATGCCCGGCTGGCCTTGCGTCACGCCATCACACATGGCGGGCACGCCGCCGGCGAACTGGGCCACGGCGCCCACTTCGCGCACGGCTTGCTTGATAATCTGCGGGAAGCCTTCGAAGGGCTGGTGCGCCGACAGCATGTCGTTGTACGAGGACACGATGGCGACGGACGGCTTCTTATATTCTTTCAGCGACAGCTTGTCGTTGGCGGGAAAGGCGGCAAAGCCGTGCGCCAGGTTGGTGCACGACAGGGCGCCGCGCTGCACGCCCTGGATGCGGGCCGCATCCAGATGCGCCAGGTAGGCGCCGCGCGATGGCCGGCTGCGCGCGATGATGCGCGCTGTTACGGATTCGACTACTGGATGCAGCGCCATATGGATTTCCTTAAAAATGAGTATTTCGTGAAATTTTACTACAAAATGGTGAAGAAGAAGCACTCTTGCATGGGCCAACAACACAAATAAGCCACGGATTGGGGCTTTTCAGAGCAAACCCGGGCAATATCGCGTATCTGCACCCGCCAACCCATTTCTTATATGCCACTGGCACAAGCGCTAAAAAAAGCACAACAAAATCAGTGTCACGACACAAACTGTAGTGAAATTACGTTTTTCTGATGTATTATTCCCATACCAACGCCGGATTCACTGTTCGCCACCCCGAACGCGCCGCGCTCCTTTCAACCGAGACAAGCACCCAAGCCGACCGCCATGCGCCAGCCAGCATCTACTCCCGCCATCACCGCCACCGCCAGTTTCCAGTCCCTGCAAGCGCACAGCGCCAGCCTGCGCGAAGTCCATCTGCGCCAGTTGTTCGCGGCCGATCCCGCCCGCTTTGCCAGCATGACGGTCGATGCGGCCGGCCTGCTGCTCGATTACTCGAAGAACCGGATCGACGCCACCGCCCTGGCGCTGCTGATGGACCTGGCCCGCGAACGCGGCGTGGAAGCGCAGCGCGAAGCCATGTTCACTGGCGAGAAAATCAATCTTACCGAACATCGGGCCGTTCTGCATACGGCCTTGCGCGCGCCGCGCGGCACGCAGCTGGTCGTCGATGGCCAGGATATTGATGCTGACGTGCAAGATGTGCTGCAGCGCGTCAAGGCGTTTACCGACAAGGTACGCAATGGCAGCTGGCTCGGCTACACGGGCAAGCCCATCTGCGACATCGTCAACATCGGCATCGGCGGCTCGGACCTGGGTCCGAAAATGGCGTGCCTGGCGCTGCGCTCGTATGCCAATCCCGGCCTGGAAATGCACTTCGTGTCCAACGTCGACGGCCATGACATGGAAGCAACCCTGTCGAAAGTCGATCCGGAAACGACGCTCTTCATCGTCGCGTCCAAAACCTTTGTGACGGCGGAAACCATGCTCAACGCCAACACGGCGCGCGCCTGGTTCCTGCTCGAAGGCGAAGAAAAAGACTTGGCGCAACACTTCGTGGCCGTCTCGACGAACACGCAAGCCATCGTCGACTTCGGCATTTCCCCAGAGAATATGTTCCCGTTCTGGGACTGGGTCGGTGGCCGCTATTCCGTCTGGTCCTCGATCGGCCTGGCCGTCGCCTTGTCCGTGGGCTTTGAATACTTCAGCGATTTCCTCGCCGGCGCGCATGCGATGGACCAGCACTTCCGCCAGGCCCCGCTGGAACAGAACATGCCCGTGGTGCTGGCCATGGTGGGTTTCTGGAACCGCCAGTTCCTCGACTGCGGCTCCGTTTCCATCGCCCCCTACCACCAGGACTTGAGCCGCTTTGCCGCCTATTTGCAACAGCTGGACATGGAAAGCAACGGCAAGCGCGTCACCAAGGACGGCGTGCCCGTCGATGTGCCCACGGGTCCCGTCATCTGGGGCGACTGCGGCACGAATGCGCAGCATGCGTATTTCCAGCTGCTGCACCAGGGCACCGACATCACGCCCATCGACTTCATTGCCGCCCTGCGCGCCACGCACGACTTGCCTGGCCATCACGACGCCCTGCTGGCCAACTGCTTTGCCCAGTCGGAAGCGTTCATGACGGGCAAGACGGGTGAGGAAGTGCGTCTTGACTTGCAGGCGCAAGGCTTGCCGGACAGCGAGATCGACGCGCTGGTGCCGCACAAGACTTTCCCCGGCAACCGCCCCAGCAACACCATTCTGATGGACCAGCTGACCCCGACCACCCTGGGCGCCCTGATCGCGCTGTACGAGCACAAGACCTTCGTGCAGGGCGTCTTGTGGAATGTCAACAGTTTCGACCAGTGGGGCGTGGAACTGGGCAAGGTACTGGCGAAAAAAATCCAGGCCGAACTGACGGGCGAAGCCCGTCCCGACCACCACGACAGCTCGACCAATGGCTTGATCGCGCTGGCGCGCGCAGCCAAGGCAGCTTACTAAAAAGAGATAGATGAATATTTACGAAATCAAGGTTGTCAGCGACAAAGCCATGCAAGTGGGCGAATGCCCGCTGTGGCATGGCAAGGAAGCGGCCCTGTACTGGGTCGACATCGACGGGCGCGCCGTGCACAAGCTGCACCCGGCCAGCGGCAAGCATGAACAATGGAACATGCCGACGGAACCGTCGGCGCTGGCCATCAATGCGGGCGGCGGGCTGATCGTGGCTCTGCGCAGCGGCTTTGCCCACCTCGACACGAAGACGGGCAGCCTGGCGGAAATCGCCCCGGCGCCATTCGACACGGCCACCACCCGCTTCAACGATGGCAAGGTCGACCCGGCTGGGCGTTTCTGGGTCGGCACGATTTTCGAGCCGCGCAGCGCCGATGCGGCGGAAATGTTCGTGCTGGAAAAGGGCAATGTGCGCAAGGTGTGGTCGGGCGGCATGACGGTATCGAATGGCCTGGGCTTTTCCCCGGACAAGCGCACCATGTACCACTCGGACACCACCACGCACCGCATCGACCGCTTCGACTTCGATGCGGCCACGGGCGCCATTTCCGAACCGCAACCGTTCCAGCGCTTTTCCATGGACAAGAAAGCGTTTGATTACGGCGGGCGCCCCGATGGCGCGGCCGTCGACAGTGAAGGCAATTACTGGGCAGCCATGTTTGAAGGCGGCAAGATCCTGCGCTTCGCGCCGGACGGCCACCTGCTGGGCGAAATCGCCGTGCCCGTGCGCTGCCCCACCATGGTCACCTTTGGCGGCCCCGACCTGCGCACCCTGTACATCACCAGCGCCAGCCACAACCGCTCGGCTGCGGAAATTGCCGACTACCCGTTGACGGGCCACGTCCTGTCCGTGCGCGTGGACGTGGCGGGCCAGCCGGAAACACCGTACCAGGCCTGATCGCCGGGGAACGGCCCCTCAATGCCGCCAACGCAGCCGCTTGCGCTGCCATCCCCGGGGCGCTGCCCCAGCGCTCCGATCGTTTCACGCATGAAAAAGCGCCGGCACCCGCGAGGGTCCGGCGCTTTA
>CAUSDR010000102.1:0-15142 GCA_963530105.1 uncultured Janthinobacterium sp. | reverse complement strand
GATCCAGCCGATCCAAGGCGCGCCGCGGATTTCCACGGACGCGTTCAGCACCCAGTACAGGGCGATAAACACGGGCATCTGGATCAGGATCGGCAGGCAGCCGCCCAGCGGATTGATTTTTTCCGTCTTGTACAGCTCCATCGTGGCCTGGTTCATCTTTTGCGGATCGCCCTTGTAGCGCTCGCGGATGGCTTGCATCTTCGGCGTGACCAGTTTCATCTTGGCCATGCTGCGGTAGCCGGCGGCCGACAGCGGGAAGAACGCCAGCTTGATCAGGATCGTGAAGGCGATGATGGTCCAGCCCCAGTTGCCCAGGACGCTATGGATATGCTCCATGACCCAGAAGATCGGCTTGGCGATGATGGTCAGCCAGCCATAATCCTTGACCAGTTCCAGGCCTGGCGAGACGGCTTCGAGCAGGTGGGCGATTTGCGGACCCGAGTACAGCTTGCTGTCCATGCTGGCCGAGGCGCCTGGCGCCAGGGTTGGCAAAGGCAACACGTTGCCGATGGCGTACAGGTTGGTGCCGACTTTCTTCGTGAAGATGTCGCGCTTGGCGTTTTCAGGCGGGACGAAGGCGGATACGAAGAAGTGTTGCGAAATAGCAAACCAGCCGCCATTCGCCGTCTGCGGATGCAGCGCCTTCATGGCATTGTCGTTGCCCTTCTTCTCGTCTTCCACTGCCGCTTTTTCGATTTTCTCGAACGTCAGCTTCTGGTACTTGTCTTGCGGCGTGTACAGGGTCGGGCCCGTGAAGCTGCTGTTGAAGAACGAGTCGCCGACAGGCTTGTTGCCGTCATGCGTCAGTTGCAGGTACAGCTGTGGCGTGACGGGGGCCGCGCCCACGTTGGCGACGTCGTGGCGCACGTCGATGACGTAGTCGCCGCGCTTGAAGGTAAACGTCTTGGTCAGCTTGACGCCGCCTTCGACCGCTTCCATCACCAGTTGCACTTGCTTGCCGTCACCCAGGGTGCGCACGCCAGGCTGCACGGTGAAACCGCTCGCGTGGGTAGGGAAAGGACCGCCCACCAGGCCCGATTGCGCCAGGTAGGTGTGGTTCGCGCCTTCGTCGAACAGCACTTCGTTTTGCTTGCCTTCGTCAGGCTGGCACCATTTGAACAGGCCGAAGCAGCCGCCAAACCAGCCCGGATTGCCCGCGCCTTTAAATTTCAGCAATTCCAGACGCTTGACCTGGCCGCCCAGGGTGTCGATATCGACCTTGATGACGTCGGTAGTGATGGTAATCACTTCGCGCTTGAACGCGGCAGGATCGCTCACTTCGCCAGGCACGGCGGTGGCGCCGGCGGCTGGCAATGCAGCCGTCTTGGCCGGGGTCACAGGCGCCTTGGCGGTTTGTTCCGTGTTCGCGGAGAACATCGACGGCTTGCCGTTCGAGATCATCCATTCGTTCCAGAGAATTACCAGCGAGACGGAAAACACGATCCACAGGATGGTACGTTTATTGATATCCATTAGGGTATTTGTCAGGAGTGGTTGCAACCGCAAGCGGTCGTTGAAGATTGTTTGCAATCGGCCGGCGGCACCGGGTCGACACCCCCTTCATTCCAGGGGTGGCAGCGGCACACGCGCCTGGCAGCCAGCAGGCTGCCCTTGGCGGCGCCGTGCACGCGCAACGCTTCCATCGCGTAATGCGAACAGCTCGGATAGAAACGGCAATTCTGTCCCAGCATGGGGCTGATCAGCAACTGATAAGCACGCAACAGGAACAGCAGCAGGGTTTTCATGGCGCGGAGGGTGGTGGCGCAGCAACAGAACGGGCCTGGGCGGCGATTTGCCCCGCGAACAGGCGGCTCAGTTCTTCCCGCAGCTCGGCTTTGAGCTGGGTCGTGGTGGCCGGGCCATCCTTGCTGTTGACGGCGCGCGACAGGCGCACCACGCAGTCGACCGGCGGCAGCGCGCTGTTGCGAAACAGCTCGCGCGTCACGCGCTTGATCGTGTTGCGGGTCGCCGCGCGTGGCGCGAAACGCTTGGCCACAACGACGCCCAGCCGCGCATGCGGCAATTGATTGTGTCGGGTGTACAGCACAAAATGCGCTGTTTTTTGCGAAGGGCGCAAACGAAAAACGGATGAAAATTCATCCGTTTTAACGATACGCCGAAAGCGCGCGAAGTCGTGTGAACCTTCGCGTTGATTGCCGACTGGAGTACAGCTAGCCACGCGATCAGCTGTCAACGACAAGCCTAGACGGCCAGACGTTTGCGGCCCTTTGCGCGACGTGCGTTGAGCACATCACGGCCACCACGGGTAGCCATACGAGCGCGGAAGCCGTGCGTACGCTTGCGGCGAACGACGGAAGGTTGGTAAGTACGTTTCATGTTGGTCTCGCTAAAAACAAAAAAAATGCAAAATCGGGTCTGACGTCCCGTCAGTTTTTGGTGCCAATGACAATCGCGCACTTATGCCAAGGCACAAGCTGGCCAATCTCATCGCCCGCTGGAACGCGCACCAAATCTACTACGCGGAGCGATTTGCGGCCTCCGGTGCTCACTGTGCCTTCGCACAGTTGCGCGCCTCAGCCACAACTCATCACCGCTCGCTACGATTTGATACAGCGTCGTTAATCCACGCTTAGTCCATATTGTCGTTCCAAATGAATAAACACGGAATACGGGCGGGGAACCCTGAATTATTCAGCATATGCCCCCCTCTTGTCAAGGATTGCCGTGATCGCCTGGAAATTGGCGCGCCGCTGCCCGCCTGCGCCAGAGGCCGCACCAGCACTGCCTGCAACGGGATAACCGGGGGATAAGTCGCAGCTTATGCACACGGCGCCCCACCCCGCCACGCAAAAATAACAGCCGTGCCTGTGGATAACTTTCGCAGTCGGGAGTAGAATAGCGCGTTACGTGTGGCGAGCCCTCGCGCGACGCCGGCCTTGCAACACGGTGACCGCAGGGCAGAATCGATACGCCCTCCCACACCTTTTCACATAGACATACATGGATAATTTCTGGCAGGCCTGTTCCGCGCAGTTGGAACTGGAGCTGACACCGCAACAATTCAGTGCGTGGATCAAACCGCTTATCCCTCTCGACTACGAAGAGGGCAAGCTGCGCATTGCTGCGCCCAATCGCTTCAAGCTCGATTGGGTCAAGACCCAGTTCGCCAGCCGCATCACGGCGCTGGCCATTCAGTACTTCGAAGCGCCCACGGAAGTGCAGTTCGTGCTCGATCCGCGCCTGGCCTTGCCGAAAAAGCCAGTCACCGCCAGCACCCCGGCCAGCGATCCGAATGGCGGCGCGCCCAGCGCGCGCGCCGCGGAGCCGCAGCCCAGCGTGCCGGAACTGAGCATCGGCGCCGCGCCGCGCCGCGAGCAGAGCCGCATCAACACCGACCTGACCTTCGACAGTTTTGTGACGGGTAAAGCCAACCAGTTGGCGCGCGCCGCCGCCATCCAGGTGGCGAACAACCCGGGCGTGTCGTATAACCCGCTGTTCTTCTACGGCGGCGTCGGCCTGGGCAAGACCCACTTGATCCACGCCATCGGCAACCAGGTCATGGCCGACAATCCGGGCGCGAAGATCCGCTACATCCACGCGGAACAGTACGTCCGCGACGTAGTGACCGCTTACCAGCGCAAGGGTTTCGACGACTTCAAGCACTACTATCACTCGCTCGACATGCTGCTGATCGATGATATCCAGTTCTTTGGCGGCAAGAGCCGCACGCAGGAAGAGTTTTTCTATGCGTTCGAGGCATTAATTGCAGCGAAGAAACAGATCATCATCACTTCGGATACGTATCCGAAGGAAATCACGGGCATGGACGACCGCCTGATCTCGCGCTTCGACTCGGGCCTGACCGTGGCCATCGAGCCGCCGGAACTGGAAATGCGCGTGGCCATCCTGCTGAAAAAAGCCAAGCAGGAAGGCGTGACCTTCTCCGACGACGTGGCCTTCTTTGTCGCCAAGCACTTGCGCTCGAACGTGCGCGAGCTGGAAGGCGCGCTGCGCAAGATCCTGGCCTACTCGCGTTTCCATGGCAAAGACATCACGATTGATATCGTCAAGGAAGCCCTGAAGGACTTGCTGTCGGTACAGAACCGCCAGATTTCCGTGGAAAACATCCAGAAGACGGTGGCCGACTTCTTCAATATCAAGGTTGCCGACATGTATTCGAAGCGCCGGCCCGCGAATATCGCCCGTCCGCGCCAGATCGCCATGTACCTGGCCAAGGAATTGACACAGAAGAGCCTGCCGGAAATCGGCGAGCTGTTCGGCGGCCGCGACCACACCACGGTGCTGCATGCCGTGCGCAAGATCGCGCTGGACCGCACCAAGAACCCGGAATGCAACCACGAGTTGCATGTGCTGGAGCAAACGTTGAAGGGTTAAGCACCCCTGTGGCAAGACTGGCTCAAAACGTGCTTTACCCTTATTATCTGGGAGGGCGCCGCAGCCGGTCTGTCGGGGCTTCCCATGGCAACAATTGTTAAATTAATACGTTAAACGTCGTACTGTTCAACTTATACATTGAGGATAAATATGCAATTGGTCAAAACCACCCGAGATACCCTTCTCCGGCCACTGCAGATCGTGAGCGGTATTGTCGAGCGTCGGCACACTATGCCGATTCTGGCCAATATCCTCATCCGCAAAGACGGTGAAAATGTCTCCTTCCTGTCGACCGACACCGAAGTGCAGATCACCACGCACGCGGAAATCGGCTCCGGCGCGGACGTCACCGGCACCACCGTGGCCGCGCGCAAGCTGCTGGACATCCTGCGCGCCCTGCCCGAATCGGGCGACGTCACGATGACCCTGCTGAACAAGCGCCTGACCGTGCAAACGGGCAAGTCGCGCTTCGCCCTGCAAACCCTGGCGGCGGAAGAGTTTCCAACCGTGCAACAGGCGGAAAGCTATAACGCATCCGTCACCCTGCCGCAAAAAACCCTGAAGCACCTGTTCAACATGGTGCATTTCTCGATGGCGCAGCAAGACATCCGCTATTACCTGAACGGCTTGCTGCTGGTTCTGGATGGCAATAATGTCATCGCCGTGGCCACCGACGGCCACCGCCTGGCGTTTTGCCAGGTCGCCACCGAGCAGACCTTTGCGCGCCAAGAAGTGATTATCCCGCGCAAGACCATCATCGAACTGCAGCGCCTGCTGGAAGAAAACGATGAGCCGGTGCAGCTGGACATCGCCGCCAACCAGGTGAAACTGACCTTTGCCGACATCGAGCTGATCTCGAAGCTGGTGGAAGGCAAGTTCCCCGACTACACGCGCGTGATTCCAAAAGGCTATAAAAACGACTTCACGATCGGCCGCGATGAGCTGCTGCGCTCGCTGCAACGCGCCGCCATCATGACCAGCGACAAGTTCAAGGGCGTGCGCTGCATCATCACCCCGGGCAGCATGAAGATCAGCTCGACCAATGCGGACCAGGAAGAAGCCGTCGAGGAACTGGAAATCGACTACGGCGGCGACGCCGTCGACATCGGCTTCAACGTGACGTATCTGCTCGACGTGCTGAACAACCTGAAATGTGAATACGTCAACATCGCGCTGGGCGACTCGAACTCGTCCGCCCTGATCTCCATCCCTGACAATGCCGACTTCAAGTACGTTGTCATGCCGATGCGGATCTAAGAATACCTGGCGCTTCAAGGTAGGTCGGGTTAGCCGGAACGGCGTAACCCGACATGCTGCCGTGGCATGTCGGATTACGCTGCGCTAATCCGGCCTACGGTATGTAGCCAGCAGTCCCGAATCAATCAGTAATCGCTATTTGAGAAAGCAGTCCATGTCCGAGAATCCACAAGACACCCCGATCCAGGCCAAAACGGAAGAATACGGCGCCTCCTCCATCCAGATCCTGGAAGGCCTGGAAGCCGTACGCAAACGCCCGGGCATGTACATTGGCGACACCTCGGACGGCACCGGCTTGCACCATCTGGTATTCGAAGTACTGGATAACTCGATCGATGAATCGCTGGCCGGCCACTGCACGGAAATCCACGTCACCATCCACAGCGACAATTCGATCTCGATCACCGACAATGGCCGCGGCGTGCCGACCGGCCTGAAAATGGACGACAAGCATGATCCGAAGCGTTCGGCGGCGGAAATCGTCATGACCGAATTGCACGCGGGCGGCAAGTTCGACCAGAACTCGTACAAAGTATCGGGCGGTTTGCACGGCGTCGGTGTGTCCTGCGTCAATGGCCTGTCGAAATTGCTGAAACTGACCATCCGCCGCGATGGCAAAGTGCATTACATGGAATTCGTGCGCGGCGTGCCGCAAGACCGCCAGATCGTCATGGTCGGCGACGTCGCCACCTCGCCGATCAAGGTCATCGGCGACACCGACAAGCGCGGCACCGACGTGCACTTCTGGGCCGACGAAGAGATTTTCACGCACGTGGAATTCCACTACGAAATCCTGGCCAAGCGCATCCGCGAACTGTCCTTCCTGAACAATGGCGTCAACATCAAGCTGTCCGACCAGCGCACGGGCAAGGAAGAAATCTTCGCCTTCGAAGGCGGCACGCGCGGCTTCGTCGAGTACATCAACAAGGCCAAGTCGGTCTTGCACCCGACCATTTTCCAGGCCACGGGCGAGCGCCTGTCGGACCAGGGCACCAACATCTCGGTCGACGTGTCGATGCAGTGGAACGATGCCTACAATGAACAGGTGCTGTGCTTCACGAATAACATCCCGCAACGCGACGGCGGCACCCATTTGACGGGCCTGCGCGCGGCGATGACGCGCGTCATCAACAAATACATCGATGAACACGAGTTCGCCAAGAAGGCGAAAGTGGAAATCAGCGGCGACGACATGCGCGAAGGCCTGACCTGCGTCTTGTCCGTGAAAGTGCCGGAACCGAAGTTCTCGTCGCAGACGAAAGACAAGCTGGTGTCGTCGGAAGTGCGCGGCCCGGTGGAAGAAATCGTCGCCAAGACCCTGGCAGACTACCTGCAAGAAAAACCGAACGACGCCAAGATCATTTGCGGCAAGATCGTCGAAGCGGCCCGCGCGCGCGAAGCGGCACGCAAGGCCCGCGATTTGACGCGCCGCAAAGGCATCATGGACGGCCTGGGCCTGTCGGCCAAGCTGGCCGACTGCCAGGAAAAAGATCCCGCCCTGTGCGAACTGTACATCGTCGAGGGTGACTCGGCAGGTGGCTCGGCAAAACAAGGGCGCGACCGCAAGTTCCAGGCCATTTTGCCGCTGCGCGGTAAAGTGCTGAACGTGGAAAAGGCGCGTTTCGAGAAAATGCTGTCGTCGGAACAGATCACCACCCTGATCGCCACGCTGGGCACTTCGATCGGACCGGACGAATTCAACGTCGAGAAGCTGCGCTACCACCGCATCATCATCATGACCGATGCGGACGTCGACGGCGCCCACATCCGCACCCTGCTGCTGACCCTGTTCTACCGCCAGATGCCGCAGCTGGTCGAGCGCGGCCACATCTATATTGCGCAACCGCCGCTGTACAAGGTGAAAGCCGGCCGCGACGAGCGCTATCTGAAAGATGACGCCGAAGAAGCCAGCTACATGATGACGGTGGCCCTGAACACGGCCGTGCTGGTGCCGCGCGAAGGCGCGGACGGCATTTCCGGCGAAACCCTGGCCGAACTGGTGCGCAAGTTCAACCTGTCGAACACCATCATGACGCGTTTGACGCGCGTCATCGACCGCGCCGCCCTGACGGCCATCATGACGGGCGTGCAGCTGGACCTGTCGACCCTGGAACTGGCGGAAGCGTCGGCGCTGGCCCTGCAAGCGGCCATCAACGATACCGCCGTGCAAGTGCACGTGCGCTCCGACGACCTGTCGGAAAAGCACATGCTGCGCATCGAACGCATGCACCACGGTAACGTCAAGGTCACGGCCATCGACGCCGACTTCGTGCAAGGCCCGGACTACGCCGTGCTGAGCAACGGCGCCGCCACCTTCGAAGGCTTGATCGGCGAAGGCGCGTTCGTGCGCCGCGGCGAAGGCGAGCGCGTCAAGGAAATCGCCGTGGTCGATTTCCACCAGGCCATGCAATGGCTGCGCGACGAAGCCGAGCGCACCGTGTCGAAACAGCGCTACAAGGGTCTGGGCGAAATGAACCCGGATCAATTGTGGGAAACGACGATGGACCCGACCGTGCGCCGCCTGCTGAAGGTGCAGATCGAAGACGCCATTGCGGCAGATCAAATCTTCACGACGTTGATGGGCGACGACGTGGAACCGCGCCGCGCCTTCATCGAAAACAACGCATTGCGCGCAGGCAATATCGACGTGTAAGCCAGCGCCTGTGCCAGCCTGGGCAGCAACTGATGACGCGAGGATTGCACCTCCTTGCGTCGGCGGTGCGCTTCCGCCCCGGGCCAGCAAGCATCAGAAAACGCCGCCTCCGGGTGGCGTTTTTTGTTATCCGGCCCCGCCGTTCACGCTCTGGACAAGCCATGCGCGTGACTTTTTTTGTCACCGCCGAAGCCATTGTGCGAGAATGCCCCTCCCCCCTGGATGGTGTGCATGATGACCAAACTCGCCGCAATCATTACTGGCATGACACTCATGCTGGCAGCCTGCAAGCCCGCAGCCAAGGCACCTGCGCCGGACATTCCTGCGGCGATGCGCCAGGCCGCGACCACCCTGCTGCAGTCGAAACTGCTCCACGCGACCTCGATTGCCGTCGTTTATCGCGGCGAGCAATTCATTCTGCATCAAGGCGAGCTGGAGACTGGCAAGGCCAATCCGCCCGACGATACGACGCTGTATGAAATCGGCTCGATCAGCAAGACCTTTGCGGGCCTGCTCCTGGCGAACGCCGTGCTCGAGGGGAAGGCGGCGCTCGACGACCCCATACAAAAATACCTGCCAGCCGACTACCCGAACCTGCAGTGGCAGGGACAGCCCGTGCGCTTGCGCCATTTGATCACGCACACCAGCACGATGCCGGGCATGCTGCCCTTGCAGGTGAACACCGTATTGCAGGATTTCACCGCCCACGCCACGCCGGCCAAGCTCAATGCCGCCTACGCCAACTACGGACAGCCGCAATTCTGGCAAGACTTGCACACAGTCAGCATCCAAGGTCCGCTAGGCATGGATTACGCCTATTCAAGCGCCGGGACCGAACTCGTTGCGCACGCGCTCGAACAAATCTATGGCGTTACCTATGCAGCGCTGCTCACGCAATTCGTCGCGCGCGCAGCCGACATGCACGATACCAGGCTGCAACTCACGGCCGCGGAAACCGGCCGGCTGGCGCCCGGCTACCACAGCGACAATCCCGTCGTGACGACACCGATGCCCCAACTGCCGTGGGGCGCCGCCGGCAACCTGAAGTCGACGATGCCGGATATGGCCAAGTACCTGCGCCTGCAATTGGGCGCCGATCCCGCCGTCGCCGAATCGCACAAGCCGCTGGTACGCTTTCAGGATGACTTCAGCATCGGCTATTTCTGGAACATCGGCAAGAATCGCCAGCTGGGCACGCATTATGTGCACCATGGCGGCGTGCCACGGGCGCAAAGCTATGCATATGTCGTTCCTCGCTATCAGCTTGGGGTCTTCATCATCACCAACCAGAGCGGCGACGCGACTGCCGGCGCCATGGAAAACGCGCTGGCGCCTATTTTCGACACCGTGGAAGCCATGGAAAGCGCGCAGTAGGCCACGTTTGCTGTGACGACCCCGATATGCCGGCGGTGCAATCGCATTGACATGGTTGCTTTAGGCAAGTAATAATCTCCCATAGGCAAGCAAATGGAGTCCACCATGTCCATGCAATCACTCAGCGAGCGCACGGAAAGCGTGCGCCGTTTTAACCGTTTCTACACGCACCAGATTGGCGTGCTGCATGAGCACTTGCTCGACAGCGCTTTTTCGCTGACGGAGGTGCGCATCCTGTATGAACTGGCGCACCGGAGCGGCCTCACCAGCGCGGACCTGTGCCGCGAACTGGGCTTGAACGCGGGCTACCTGAGCCGTGTCATTGCCGGCTTCACCAAGCAGGGGCTGATCGCCAAGACGCGTTCGCCGACGGATGGCCGCGCCGCGCAACTGCAATTGACGGAGCAGGGGCAGCGCACCCTGGCGCCGCTGGTCGACGCCTCGCGGCGCGAAGTGGCAGCCATGCTGGAACGCTTGCCCCCCACGGCGCAGCAGGAACTGGTCGCTGCCATGGGGCACATCCAGGGCTTGCTGGGCCAGCCCACGCAAAACTATCTACTGCGCAATCCCCAGCCGGGCGACATGGGCTGGATCATCCACCGGCAAGCCGTGCTGTATGCCCAGGAATATGGCTGGAACAACGAATACGAGGCACTCGCGGCCGACATCCTCGCCAGGTTCGTGCGGGAATTCGATCCGGCCAGCGAGCGCTGCTGGATTGCCGAAAAAGATGGCAAGGTGGTCGGCTCCGTCTTCATCGTGCGCCAGGATGCCAGCACGGCGAAACTGCGCCTGCTGTATGTCGACCCGTGCGCGCGTGGCATGGGCATCGGCAGCCGCCTGGTCGACGAATGCCTGCGTTTCAGCCGCCAGGCTGGCTACACGAAAATGGTCTTGTGGACCAACAGCGTGCTCACCGGCGCGCGGCGCATCTATGACCAGGCCGGCTTCCGGCTGGCCGAGGAAGAGGCGCACCACAGCTTCGGCAAGGACTTGACCGGCCAGGTGCTGGCGCGCGACCTCTAGCGGCGGCGCGCATCAGGCCGCGCACGCCGCTGTGGCGGCGACAGGACAGTGCTTGCCCCTTGCCGCACGCCAGTCACCATTCCCGCGAGGAAAGCATTACACTAGTTCCTGAGCGCAACTAATTCGCGCACCCGCCATGCCGCGCAGCGCCGCCGGCAGGCGCCCCTGCCGCAAGGCTTGTTGTCTGCCTGGACGAATGCAATGTTCACTTCGCGCAACCTGTCTCCTGCCTTGTATTACCTGTTCTTTTCAGGAGAACAGGAGCAGCAGCAGCGCTTTTTCAAGGAACTGCATTTCATTTCGATAGCGATCCTGACGTTTGGCCTGGCTTGCTGGCTGGTCACGTTCAGCCTGACCCTGCCGCGCGCCTCGCTCGATTATGCGCAGGCGGCGCTGGCCGTGACGGGCATGCTGGTCGGCCTGGCGATGACGGCCTATGCCAGGTCGCTGCAAGCCATCATTGTCAGCGGCAGCATCAGCGTGCTGTTCATCGGCTTCGGCTTTCGCGTGCTGATGCTGGGCACGGAAGATCCCGCGTTCTGGGTCTTGCCGCTGGGCGTGATGATCACCCTGACGACGGCGCCCATCTTCAGCGGTATCGCGTATTACCTGGGCGTATCGCTGTGCGTCTGGGCCATCCTGGGGCTGGGCCAGTTTCCCGTGCATGCGGAGCGCGCGGACCAGCATTGGCCCGTGCTGGCCGTCACCATCAGCGTGATCATCGGCCTGGCGCTGAATATCTATTTTCTCGTCTTGCGCATCCACAACTACCGTGCCCAGCGCGAGCTGGCGACGATGGCCTACAAGGATGGCTTGACCGGGCTCAACAATCGCCGCATGTTCACGCAAGGCGCCCGCACCCTGCAGCGCACGGCACAGGCACCCGCGTATTTCCTGATGATCGACATCGATGACTTCAAGCAGATCAACGACGTGTATGGCCACGACGTGGGGGATGAAGTGCTGAAAAAGATCGCCGACGTGATCGCCAGGCTGTCGGGCGAGCACCTGTGCGGGCGGCTGGGCGGCGAGGAATTCGCCGTCATTTACCTGGGCGAAAAGAACGCGGCCTGCGCCTTCGCCGCGCAGCTGGTCGACAGCGTCGAGGCGGCGTTCGTGCCGGAACGCAAGGTATCCGTCAGCATCGGCATCGCGGAACTGATCAAGGAAGCGGACTTGTCGCACAGCTACCGGCGCGCCGATGAATCCTTGTACCAGGCCAAGAAAAGCGGCAAGAACCGCTACGTGCTCAACGCCGCCTAGGCGTTGCCGTCGGGCCTGGCATCGAGCAGCGCCAGCAGGGTTTGCGGCGCAATCTTCCAGGGTGCGCGCTGTTCGGGGTCCACTTCATCCCAGCTGTCCTGCGCGCCGATCTTGAGAATGGTCAAGGCAATGTCCTTGCTCTCAAAGAAGGCCAGCATGCGGCGGATCAAACGCGCCACCTTGGCATGGTCATCCCGATACAAGGCGCCGGCATAAAAACAGCCGTTTTCTCCCATGCGCAATCGCCGCGCCGCGCCAGCACGCGAGTGGAGCATGTACTTGTGCACGAACTCGGTTACGGTCTCATCGTCAACGGGCATACTGCAGGAAATGGTGATCTTGGCCATGGCAACGGGAAACAGGGATTCAATAGCCAAGCTTATCAGAAAGCATTTTATTCCTGAAATGCTAAGATCGCGGCCCGCGCATGCCGGCAACCGGACCGGCATGGCGTTTCGACAAGGATGGCCATTGAACACCCCAGGAACGATCACTGTGCGCCTGCTGTCGCTGTGCGCCGCCCTGTGTCTGCCGCTTTCGGCCGTGGCACAAGGCATTCCTGCCGAGGATGCCGCCTTCGTGGCCGCCACCGTGCCCGTGCCATCGCCGCCGTTGGCGCTGAACGCGCATCCCGAGATCCGCGCCGACGTCTTCAGGCTGCTCGGCTACGAACGCGGCAGCTATACGCAGGGCGATACCCTGGTCGCGCTGCAAGTACTCGACAGCATGCGTTCGCTCGACAACATCACGCGCACCATGCTGCCCGACGGCCGTTCCGTGCTGGCTTCCATCCATGCCGCCAGCCACGGTGCGCGGCGCGCCGCCATGCTGTTCGACCCGCAACGCAAGCTGCTGGCCCTGGGCCTTGTCAACGGCCATTGCCCGGCCGCCATCGGCGATGCCGCGCCCGCCTGCCTGCCGCCCACGCACGCCGTGCTGACCCTGTTCCTGCCAGCAGACGCGGAGGACGAGATAGCCGCGCCGCTGCTCGTGTGGGCGCGGCAACTGCCGCCCATGCTGGCACAGGCGGCGCCGGAACAACGGCAAATGATTGCAGCCGTGGAATACATCACCGCCCGGCCCGGTCAGCCCGGCTGGGAGGCGCGCGACGTGCCGCCCAGCTTTCCCGCCAGCTTGCGGCATTTGCTGCTGCCCAATGCGGAAATGACCAGCAGTTGCAGCGGCGGCAAGATCATGGCGCCCGCGGGCCTGGCGGGCTTGCCTATGCGCACGCCCGCGGAAGCGGCCGGGGCCGGCGACGACCCCATGCCCGACGCCAGCATCACCCTGCGCAGCTATGCGGATTTTCACTGGGTGCTGAACACCTACGCCAGACTGGCGCAGGGCGCGCAGGTGCAGGGCCATGACGAAAAGGTGGTCTTCAGCGGCAGCGACGCCAGCGGCCGCTACACGGTCACCCTGCGCGAACAGGACAAGGAAGATGGCGTGTTCATCACGCTGGCCAGCTGGCTGGAAAAATAGCCGCGCACGATAGCAGCACAGGAGCGTGGACAGGGGAAAGCATTGCTATTGCGCACAGGAGCATGGCATTTTGGCATTTTGCGGTATGATTTCCGATCGTGCGGCGCTGCCCGGTCCCTGCCCTGCCCACCCCTCTCATCAAGCAAAACCACGCTTGAGTAGCATTCTGTCCTAAGGAACTCTTATGTTCGGTTTTAACTTGCGCGTCGCCAAGATGGTGTGGACGGCATTCCTCATCGCCCTGTTGCTGTTCATCACGTATCAAGTGTCGTCGACCCTGATCGTGGTGGTGTTTGCGATTTTCTTCAGCTACCTCGTGTATCCGCTGATCGAGCTGCTGGAGCGCCATGGCCCCAAGCGCCTGCCGCGCACGGCCGCCATCGGCATCGTCTTTCTGGTCGTGGTGTTGCTGGTGGCCATCCTCGGCTCGATCTTCGGCGCCCGCATCGAAGAGGAAGCAACCAAGCTCAGCGCACAACTGCCGACTTTACTAAAAGGCAATAATTTTGCCGAACGCATCCCGCTGCCCGAATTCATGGAGCCATTGCGCGCGCGTATCCTGTCCTTCATGCAGGAGCAGCTGAGCAGCGGCACCGGCCAAGCCATGCCGCTGGCGAAGGAAATCAGCCTGGGCGTGATGCACGCGGCCAGCAACCTGATCTATCTGGTGCTGGTGCCCGTGCTGAGCTTTTTGCTGATCAAGGAAGGCCCGGACATGCGCGACGGCTTGCTGTCGCTGCTGAACCGTCCCAACAAGAAACTCTGGGGCGCCATCATCGACGACCTCGACATCCTGCTGTCGCGCTATGTGCGCGCCCTGCTGCTGCTGTCGATCGCCACCTTTGTTTCCTACAGCATCGCCTTTTCCCTGATGGGCGTGCCGTATGGCCTGCTGCTGGCCGGCGCCGCCGCCTTGCTGGAATTCATCCCGTTTGCCGGACCGCTGGCGGCCGCCATCATCGCCGTCGTCGTGGCCGGCTTCAGCGGCTTCGAGCATGTATTCTGGCTGATCGGCTTTATTGCCGCCTACCGCCTGTTCCAGGATTACGTGGTCAACCCGTATTTGATGAGCGAAGGCGTGGAAGTGAGTCCGCTGATGGTGATCGTCGGCTTGCTGGCCGGCGACCAGCTGGGCGGCGTGGTGGGCATCTTCCTGTCCGTGCCCGTGATGGCGGCCATCAAGATCGTCTTCGTGCGCGCCCGCGCCGCCCTGCAAGCCCGTCACGATGCCTTGGAGAAAGCGGAGCAGGCGGCGGAAGAAGCGCGCGCCCAGGCCTTGGCCGAGGCGGCGCTGCTGCAGGAACAGGGCAGCAAGGTGGCCCTGGAGCAACAATAATCTAGCATCAGCACTACCTGAAAACCGTCGCGAGCGGCAGCCAGGCTCGGCGCCCCCGTTGTGCCGGGAAGCGCAACGGGGCTGGAGCACAGCAAGCATCGCAGGCCGCACCTTGCGACGCGCAGCAGGTTTTTTAGGTGTTGTTAAAACTCTTCCCACTCGCCGCTGTTGTCAGCCATCGGCTTGGCCGGACGCGGCTTGGCAGCAGGTGCGGCGGTGGCGGCGCGCACCGGCGCCAGGCGCGGCGCCGGACGCTTCAAGGCGCTGACAGTGGCGGCCACGGCCGGCTTGCGCAAGGCCGGCCTGTCAGCCGCCGGAACGCAGTGGGCGGCATAGAGCTTTAAGATGATGACCAATTCGGCCAGCGCCGCCGCCAGCTCCTCCAACGAATCCGA
>CAUSDR010000101.1:0-15154 GCA_963530105.1 uncultured Janthinobacterium sp. | reverse complement strand
GCCCTGTTCCACCCCCGCCTGGCCGATTGCCGCCGCCTGTTCCTGCGCAATTACGAAGTCCTCATCAACATCGGTGTCTATGACTTCGAGAAAAAGGGCGAACAGCGCGTCCTCATCAACGTCGACCTGTACATTCCCCTGGCCCTGTCGACGCCGAAGGATGACCAGCTGGAAGAAGTGGTCGATTACGACTTCATGCGCGAAACCATCGCCAAGCGCATGGCGCAAGGCCATGTGCAGCTGCAGGAAAGCCTGGTCGACGATGTGCTGGCCGCCATGCTGTCGCATCCGCGCGTGCGCGCGGCGCGCGTGTCGAGCATGAAACCGGACGTGTATCCCGACTGCGAAGGCGTGGGCGTGGAAGTATTCAAGATCAAGGATGAAGTATGAGCAACATGAACAACACCGCAGTGATGGAAACGATGGAAACGGCCGTGGAAATCCCGGCCAACGTGGAAGCGCAGAAACTGGCGCGCAAGAAGGCGGAAAAGATCGCCCTGGAAAACAACAAGCTGCACAAGCGCTTGTGCCGCCTGGTGGGCCAGGCCATCGGCGACTTCAACATGATCGAAGACGGCGACAAGGTGATGGTCTGCCTGTCCGGCGGCAAGGATAGCTACGCGCTGCTGGATATTTTGATGACCTTGCGCGAGCGCGCGCCGATTCACTTCGACATCGTCGCCGTCAACCTGGACCAGAAGCAGCCGAACTTCCCGCCGGAAATCCTGCCCGCCTACCTGACGGAACTGGGCGTGGCTTTCCACATCGAAAACCAGGATACCTACAGCATCGTCAAGCGCCTGATCCCGGAAGGCAAGACCACCTGCTCGCTGTGCTCGCGCCTGCGTCGCGGCATCCTGTACCGCGTGGCCGACGAGCTGGGCGCCAACAAGATCGCCCTCGGCCACCACCGCGATGATATTTTGGAAACTTTCTTCCTGAATATGTTCTTCGGTGGCAAATTGAAGGGCATGCCGGCCAAGCTGCAGTCGGACGACGGCAAGCACATCGTCATCCGCCCGATGGCCTACGTGAAGGAAGAGGACACGCAGCGCTATGCGGAAGTCAAGGGCTTCCCCATCATTCCATGCGATTTGTGCGGTTCGCAGGAAAACCTGCAGCGCAAGCAGATCAAGGGTTTGATGCGCGAATGGGACAAGAAGTTCCCCGGCCGTGTGGAAAGCATCTTCTCGGCCCTGTCGAACGTGGCGCCGTCGCATTTGATGGACCCGAAACTGTTCGGCTTCAAGGACTTGAAGGCCGATGGCGTGGCCAACCCCATGGGCGACATCGCCTTTGACGAAGAGCCGTGCTCGACGCCCACCACCTTTGGCACCATCGCACTGCAACCGCTGTAATTAAATCCTGCCGTTTCGCCGCCACCATCCCGGTGGCGCGCGATACCTTTCCGCCGCCTCTTTCCCCCTCCCGTCATTTGCTGTACCGTAGGCAACTCTGCCGGTACGCGGTGCGTCATGCGCGCATCCCTGCCCGGCGGCCAGCACGCATTCTTCCGACAACCAAACTGGAATGAACCATGACGCCATCCGCGCTCAAGCGCCCCCTGCTGTTCTCCCTGCTTGCCCTCAGCCTCGCCAGCGCCTGCGCTGCGCCTGTCCCCGCGCCCGCCGACCGCCAGGCCGACCGCTGGGATTTGACGGCGCTGTATCCAAACGACGCCGCCTTCGATGCCGACGCCAAAAAGCTGTCGGCCCAGCTGCACCAGCTGGCCACCTGCAAGGGGCAGCTGAAAGCCTCGCCGGCGCGGCTGAAAAGCTGCCTGGACCTGTACGCGGATGCGCGCAAGCGCGTCAACACCCTGTCCACCTATGCGTCGCAGTACTACGACCAGGACACGGGCGACAGCAAGGGCAACCAGCTGAACCAGCGCGCCGCCCTGCTGGGCAATGAATTCAACCAGGCGACGACTTTCCTGCAGCCGGAAATCCTCGCCCTGGGCAGCAAACGCATCGACGCCATGCTGGCGCAGGACAAGGCCTTGCAGCTGTACCGCTTCCAGCTGAGCAACATGCTGCGCAGCGCGCCGCACACGCTGGACGCGGCCGGCGAACAGCTGGTGGCGCAGTTCGGCCTGGCAACGAGTTCGGCCGCCAGCGTCTACAGCACCCTGGCCAACGCGGAACTTCCGTGGCCCAGCGTGACACTGTCGGATGGCAAGGAAGTGCGCCTGGACCAGGCGGCCTACACGAAATACCGCGACGACGGCAACCGCGCCGACCGCAAGCTGGTGTTCGACGCCTTCTTCGGCAAGTGGAAGGAGTACGAGCGCACCTTTGGCGAAACCCTGTATGGCCAGCTGAAGACGGACGCCGCGTATGCGAAAGTGCGCCACTATCCCGATTCGCAAAGCGCCGCGCTGGACGCCGACAATTTGCCGCCGGCCGTGTACCAGACCCTGATCGCGCAAACCAATGCCAACCTGCCCACCCTGCACCGCTACTTCAAGCTGCGCGCGCGCATGCTGGGCATTCAGGACCTGGCGTATTACGACATCTATGCGCCCCTGCTGAAAAGCGACCGCAGCTTCCCGCTGGCCGAGGGCAAGCAGATGATGCTCGATTCCGTCGCGCCGCTGGGCCCCGACTACGTCAAGGCGCTGACGTCCGCCGTGGACGCGCGCTGGATGGATGTGTATCCGCGTCCGCGCAAGGTGGCGGGCGCCTACATGAATGGCGACGCGTATGACGTGCACCCGTTCGTGCTGCTCAACTACACGGACAACTACGAAGCCGTCAGCACCCTGACGCACGAATGGGGCCACGCCATGCATTCGGTGCTGGCCAACAAGGCGCAGCCTTCCATCTATGCGCCGTACAGCATCTTTGTCGCGGAAATCGCCTCGACCACCAACGAGGCGCTGCTGCTCGACGCGCGCCTGAAGCAGGCCAAGGATGACGACGAGCGCCTGCTGTACCTGGGCGCGGCGCTGGAAAACCTGCGCGGCACCTTCTTCCGCCAGGCCATGTTCGCCGAATTCGAGGCCGCCATCCACGGCAAGGTGGACAAGGGAGAGTCGCTGACGGGCGAAGAGATGACGGCCATCTACGCCGGCATCCTCAAGCGCTACCACGGCGAGGCGCAGGGCGTCATGACCATCGATCCCGCCTACGCGCTGGAATGGGCCTACGTGCCGCACTTCTACCACGGCTTCTATGTGTTCCAGTACGCCACCTCGATCGCGGCGGCGCAGGATTTCTCGCAGCGCATCCTCGACAAGGAACCGGGCGCCCTGGCCGCCTACCTGAAGATGCTCAGCGCCGGCGGCTCCGCGTATCCGTATGAACTGGTGAAGGCGGCCGGCGTCGACCTGGCCACGCCGAAGCCATACCAGGCGCTGGTGGCGCGCATGAACGGCATCATGGACCAGATCGAGGCGATTGAAGCGAAGCGGGGGAGATAATGCCGGGCAGGCGTAGGTCGGCTTGGCGCACGGCGCGCAAGCCGACACCACCCCAAGCGCAAGCTGGGGTCAGCCCCCCTCGACTGTTAGCGCAGGCCTTTGCGTTAGCGGTGTTGAGGGTCTGACCCCGGAATTTCTCTTTCCCCTTCCGCCGCCGCAAACGCGGCCGCATCGCTCTCGAACATGTCTTCCAGCTCCTCGCGCGCCTGGCGCGTGAGCGACATGACTTTTTGCTGGTCCTGGAAGTGCGGCGCCACTTCCAGCAACGTCTTGAGGTTATGCGCGCGGAAGATGCCGGCCGCGCGCTGCGCCCGCTCCTCGCTGAAACCCACCTGGCGCAGGGTCTGCTCGCCCAGCAGCAGGGCCGCCGCAAACGTCTCGCGCTCGATCAGGGTCACGCCCCGCTTCATCAACTCATAGTAATGCGTGACGTTGCGCGCGCGCGCCAGAATCGTCAGCTGCGGCAGGCGCAAGCGCACGGCGTCGACCAGCGCCAGGCTGTCGTCGACGTTGTCGATGGCAATCACCAGCGCCTTCGCCTTCTCGATACCGGCCGCCACCAGCAAGTCCACCCGCGTGGCATCGCCATAAAACACTTTAAAACCGAACTTGCGCAGCAGGTCGATCTGGTCCGGGTCGTGGTCGAGCACCGTCACGCCGATCTTGTTGGCTGCCAGCAGGCGGCCGATGATCTGGCCGAAACGGCCAAAGCCGGCGATGACGATGGGGTTGTCCTGCGCCTCGATATGGTCGTCCGGGCGGCGCTTCTTCTCGCCCTGCAGGCGCGGCGCGACGAATTTGTCGTGCAACAGCAGCAGCAAGGGCGTGGCCACCATCGACACCGTCACCACCACGACCAGCAAGGCGCCCGTCTCCGGCGAGAACACGTGGGCGGCCACGGCGGCGGCAAACACGACGAAGGCGAATTCGCCGCCCTGCGACAGCAGCAGCGCGAAAAACAGCTGCTGGCCGCGGGGAATGTCGAAGAATTTCGACAGCACGTACAGCAAGGCGATTTTCACCGCCAGCAGCCCCGCCACCAGGGCTAGGATCAGCAGCGGCTGGGCGCGCAGCACGCCGAAATCGACGGACATGCCAACGGCCATGAAAAATAGCCCCAGCAGCAAGCCCTTGAAGGGCTCCAGGTCGGAAATAAGCTCATGGCGGTATTCGGAATCGGCCAGCAGCACGCCGGCAACAAAAGTCCCCAGCGCCATCGACAGGCCCACCGACTCCATCAGCACGCAGATGGCGATCACCAGCAGCAGGGCAAACGCCGTGAAGATTTCACGCAAGTCCGTCCTGGCGATGAAGCGCAGGATGGGATTGACGAGGAAGCGCCCGCCGATCACCAGGGCGGCCAGCACGGCGGCCAGCTTGGCCACGCGCAGCCAGCCCGGTTCGCCCGCATGCGTGACGAGGCCGCCCAGCAGCGGCACCAGCGCGATCATGGGAATGGCGGCGATATCCTGGAACAGCAAAATGGAAAAGCCGGCGGAACCGGCCGGCGTGCTCATCAGTTTACGTTCGCCCAGGGTGGCCAGCACGATGGCCGTCGACGACAGCGACAGGCCCAGGCCGCCCACCAGCGCCGTGCGCCAGTCCACGCCGAAGGCCATGGCCACGGCGCACAGGCCGGCGCTGACGACGGCCACCTGGGCACCGCCCCAGCCGAAGATCGGGCGGCGCAGCAGCCACAATCGCTTCGGCTCCAGCTCCAGGCCGATCAGGAACAGCAGCAGCACGACGCCGAATTCGGAGAAGCTGAGGATCACCTCGACGTTCTTGATCAGGCCCAGGCCCCACGGCCCGATGACGACGCCGGCCACCAGGTAGCCCAGCACGGCGCCCATGCCCAGGCGCTTGGCCAGCGGCACCATGATGATGGCGGCCACCAGGTAAAACAGTATGTTGATGAGAAAGCTGTGGTGTTCCATGCGGGTTCCGGGCGGATGTGTGGATGAAACGACATCATGCCTGAAATGCGCGGCCCGGGTTTGCCCCGGACCGGGAAGTGTTGCTTATGGCACCGGCTGCGCGGCGCCGCCGGGCGCCACGTCCGTGCGCAGCACCGGATACAGGTTCAGGCGCTCGTCCCACGAGCTGTGGCGGCGGGCGAAGAATTCCAGGCGCGCCTGCGGGCTCCTGGCAAAGGCGGGGTCATTTGCCAGGCGGGCGTGGAATTGCGCCGCCAGCGCCGGGTCGGCCGCCAGCTGGGCGCGCGCCACGTCTTCGGCCACATAGTCTTCCATGTATTCCTTGCGCTCGAAGGCCGTGTTGAAACTGCCCCAGGCCAGCAGCGAGTCGGGCGCGCGCGGCTCCAGCAGGGCCACCACCAGGCGCGCCTTGGCCTGGCTGACGGGCACGTACAAGTCGCCGGCACCGATCACGCGCGCCTCGTCCTGCCATTCGCCCTGCACGGCCGCCGTCTGGCGGCCCTCGAACGACTGCGCGCCGAATGTCACCTGCGTGGCGCGGAACGCCTGTACCGGCTGCCGGCCCCAGGCCGTGGCCAGCACCTGGTACGTGACGCCATGCTGGCGCAGCTTGGCCGCCACCATAGCCGCCTGCGCGGCCGGCACCAGGTAGCCGGCCTTCGGCGCGGTCTGCTGCAGGTCGGGCACGATTTCGTCGCGCAGGGGCACGGTCCACAGCTGCGGCGTGGTTTCATCGTAGCGCGTCATCAGCGCGCCGGAAATGTCGGATGGCGTGCGCGTATAGGCGTAGCCGCGAAACGCGATCAGGTGGCTCTTGTCCGTCGTCTTGTAGGTCAGCGGCAGGCTGCTGCCGGCCAGCTGCGCCGCGCGCGCATCCGCCTCCAGCGCCGTCTGGCGCCACTGCGCGCCATGCTGCGCCACTTGCGACAGCAGCGAGACGATGGTGTTGCGCGTGATGCGCACGCGGGTCGGATAATCCTTCCACGAGTGGGTTTCCACCAGCATGCCGAAGCGGTTGCGCAGCAAAAAATAGCCGTGCGAAAAACGCGGATTGGGCGTCGAGTCGACAAAGCCCGATTGCGGATTGTCTTCTTCCGCGAACGAGATATAAAACGGTTTCGGATCGGAGCCCTGCTTTGCCAGGTCCGCCAGCACGTTGTCGCGCAGCGCCGTGCCGGCCACGCGCAGGGCGGCGTCGCCCGCGTGCACGGGTTCGACCTGGATCGAGATGTCCGGTTCGAATTGCGCGCCATCGGTGACATGCAGGTCGACATACGCCAGCGGGTCCCAGGCGTTCACCAGCGCCAGCATGTGCTGCATCTCGGGAGCATCCGCCTTCACGTAATCGCGGTTCAAATTATAGTTTTGCGCCGTGCTGCGCCAGCCCATTTCCACGGGGCCGCGCTGGTTGGGGCGGTTCCACTGGCCGAAGCGCTCGTGGCCATCGACGTTAAACACGGGCACGAACAGCAGCACCTGCTTGTCCAGCGCGCCGGGCGCCGCCTTGCCGTCCAGGACTTCGCGCAGGGCCAGGAAACCGGCGTCCTTGCCATCGATTTCACCGGCATGGATGCCGCCCTGCACCAGCAGCACGGGCAGCTTGCGGCGCGCCGCCTCGGCCGGCGTCAGCGCGCCCGTATTGCTCACGGCCAGCGCCAGCATGGGCCGGTTTTCCGGCGTGCGGCCAAATTCCACGCAGCGCACCTGCTTCGGATAGCGGGCCTGGAACTGCCGGCACAAGGTTTCCACTTCCGCATAGCGCCCCGTAGTCAGAAAGCCCGAGCGTTCGGCCACCGTGGTCAGGGGCGAAGCGGCGTACGCTGGCAAGGCAAAGGTGGACAACAGGGCGGTGGACAGCAGGACGTGGCGTAGCATCGGAAGGACTCCATCGAGAGAGAACAAGCGGGCAATTATAGGGGGAGCATGGAGCGCGAGGAAAATAAAAAGCCGAGAAAGCAACGTGTGCGATCCCGGCTTTTGACGCTACACCCCGGCATTTTCCATGCCGGGGTCAGACGGGGACGCCGAGTCCCGGCGGGTCCGTCCCAGGGTTTGCAGGTTTGTTCCTGGGGAAAATCAGGTGGAATCAGCTGCCGAAATGGTAGTTGAATTCAACCCAGCCCTGGCGTCCTTGCGGGCTGTAGTTGCCCACCGGGTAGTACGGCCAGCCGCCGCTGTTGTCGCGCTTGATCTTGTCGAACACGTTGTTGACGATCAGCGAGACGGTGGCGCGGTCGCTGATGCGGTACACGGTGCTGATATTGGCCAGCGCCGTCGGCGTCAGGTAGGCCGTGCCGGCACTGTTCGGGATCTTGCCATAGCGGGTCACCAACAGGGTGTTCGACCAGTCGCCTGCGCTCCAGTTGACGCTCAGGTTCAGCTTGTCCGGCCAATCCGTGCTGCTCATGTCCTTCAGCTCGTCGATCTCCTCGTCGCCCACGAACTGCTGCGATTTCTTGCTCAGCACCTTGGCGTAGTTGGCCTTGAAGGCGAAGCGGCCATAGTCCGTCGTGCGCAGCAAATACTTGAGGCTGATGTCGACGCCGCTGGTGCTCTGTTTCGCCGCATTGATCGGATTGACGGTGATGGTCTTGATTTCGCCGGCGCGGTTCAGCGCATTGGCGGCAAAGCGCTCGACGCGGTTCAAGGTATCGACGCAGGTCGGCGAATTGATGTCGGTCTTGCCCAGGCGGCAATCGGCTTCGTCGCGCAGGATCTTGTCGGCGCTCAGGTTCGTCACCAGGTCGTCGATCTTGATGTTCCAGTAGTCGACGGAGACGTCGAAGTTGGAACTCGGCGACCAGACGGCGCCCACGCCAAACGACTTGCCCTTCTCCGACTGCAGATCCTTGCTGCCGTTCTGCACATAGTCGGCGCCCGGCGATTTGTTCGCGTAGTCGCAGTCCTCGATGGCCTGTCCGGCGGCGCCGCAACGGTAGTAGTCGGTGGTGCTCGAATAGTAGCCCGTGCCGCGCGCCTTGTAGATGTAGTTCATGTCCGGCGCGCGGAAGCTGGTGGCGTAGTTGGCGCGGAACAGCAGTTCGCGCGTCGGACGCAGTTCCAGGCCGCCGTTGTAGGTGAACTTGCCATCGCTGCGGCCGGCAAAGTTGTAGCGGTCATAGCGTCCGGCCAGGGTGCCCGTCAGCTTCTCGTGCAGCGGCAGGTTGACCTCGGCGCCCAGGGCGTAGCGCGTACGCGTGCCCGCCGTGATGTCGGACTTGGTGGCGACGTTGAAGTAGCCTTCGTTGAGGCGCGCATCGGGCACGTTGCTGAAACCCTGCTTGCCCACTTCGGCGATGGTGGCGATCTTCGCCACGCCGGCCGGCAGCTGGAACAGGTCGCCGTTGGTGGCCAGGCTCAGGGTATTCGTCCAGGCCTTGTCGTCGCTGTCGGAATTGCCCGTGATGCTGTCGAATTCGGCGGCGGTCAGGCGGCGCGACAGGCGCGCCGGGTCTGGTGCGTAGATGGCGACACCGCTTGCGTCCGTGCCCAGTTTCGGCCCCAGGAAGAAGCTGTCGATATTGGCCAGCGCGCGCGGCGTGTGGCTTTCGCTCTTGTACAGCGAGGCATTGTAGTTGGCTTCATACTGCCACGATGCCGTGCCGGGTATGCGGCCCTTGGCACCCAGCGAGATGGCGGTGGCCAGGTCGTCCCACTTGCGGTTGTAGCGCGAGACGCCGCCCATTTCCTCGGGCGAGATATAGCGCGTCCATGCCTCGTAGTTGCCCGTGGTCTGGTTCTTGAAATAGCTGTTGCCCGTCGACGACGAGGTCCACGTGGGGCCGCGCGTATTGTTTTCCGTGGCGTTCTTGCCGATCAGGAAATCGGCGAACAGCGTCGTTTCCGGCGACAGCTCGTAGTTGGCGCTGCCGAACACGTTCTGGCTGCGGTTCTTGGTCTGCGTGGTCCAGTAGGTCGGACCCACCTTCGGGCTGGCGCAATAGCTGCCATTCTTCGCCTGGTATTTGATGACGCTGCCGCCAAACAGGTCGCCGAACTGGTTGCAGGTGTCGCCCAGGTCCAGGTAAGTGCCGGACGTGCCCGCCTGCACCACGCGGCGCGAGGCGATATTCGTCGGCGTGCCCGAGCGCGTGGACATGAAATCGCGGTCCAGGCTCGACAGCGGATCGCGCTGGCTCAGCTCCACGCTGAACAGGGTATGCAGCTTGTCGAAATTGCCGCCGCCCGTCAGCTGCACGCGCTGGTTGCCGGCGCCGCCGCGCGTGGTGCCGCCCGCCTTGACGTTGATGTCAAAACCTTCCGTCTGCTTTTTCAGGATCACGTTGATCACGCCGGCGATCGCATCCGAACCGTAGATGGCCGAGGCGCCGCCATTGAGGATTTCGATGCGGTCGACAATGCTCGACGGGATGTTCGCCAGGTTGGTGAAGTTCACCGTGCCTTCGTAGGCGACGGGGAAATCGGCCAGGCGGCGCCCGTTGAGCAGGATCAAGGTATGGTTCGGGCCCAGGCCGCGCAGGCTGATGGTATTGGCCGATGGCGTGAAGGTGTTGCCGAAGTCTTCGCCTTGCGTGAAGCCGCTGTTCTGCACCTGGTTGCTCAGGGCGTCATACACGTTTTTATAGCCTTGTTTGGTGATTTCATCGCCGGTCAGGATGGTGACGGGCGACGGGCCTTCCAGGCTGGCGCGGGGAATGCGCGAACCGGTCACGATGACCGCGTGCGCACTGGCTTCCTGCTGGGTGTCGGCGGCAGACGCGGCATTTTGTGCCTGCGCCTGGCTGGCGGCGCCGCCCAGGATGGCCAGTACGGCGACGCTGAGCGGGGTTAACTTGAATGGTCTAGGCATCTTTGCGCTTCTCAAGGTGGGAGAAAGCCGAAAGATATCAAAATGAAAGTAATTACAGAACGAATGGATTCATCTTTCCATATATCATAATTGTTATATAGAAATATTTCAGAGAGGAAAATCGCGCCGTCCCCGGCGCGATCAGGGGAAGAAAGCCCCCGTTTATGGTTTCCTTATGGAAATTTCCTTGTATTGCGGGCGCAGCAGGCGCGTGGCGCTGTCGGCCGTGCTTTCCACTCTGCCCAGCAGCCTGGCCGCCCCTGTCGCGGGCGCACAGCTGCCCGTGACGCGGTAGCGCAGCGCCGCCGCCAGCATGCCTTCGGCGGTGTCGCCCAGCTGGTGCGCATAATCATCGGCCACGCTGCAGCTCGGCGCCATGCCATCGGCATAGTCGCCGAAGCCCTTGGCATTCACGCCCTGGAACTGCACGGCGAAATAGGTGGTGCCGCAGTTCGGCTCGGGGTAGAAACCATACGGCTTGCCGCACGTCGTGCCGCCGATCAGGTTGACCTCGATATCGACGCCGCGCAAGCCGTTGATGATCGATTCGCTGGCCGAGCAGGTATTGCCAGTCGTCAGCAAGGTCACGCGTTTCAGGCCCAGGGAAGGCAGTGCCGTGCCCTTGGCGATGGGGTTCGGCGCGGAGAAGCCCTGGCTCTGCGCATGGAATGGCACGGGCGCTTCCTGCCGGGTCTTGTCGTTGACCAGCACCTGTTCGAAGACTTTGCCCGTCGTCGCTCGCGGACCGGCGATCATGTAGGCCAGCTCGCTGGCGACGTCCAGGTAGCCGCCGCCGTTGTAGCGCACGTCAAGCACCAGGTCGCTGATGCCGGCCGCCTGGAAGCGGCGCATGGTCTCGATCAGCTGGCGTTCGGCCACGTTGTTGTGCGTGTTGAAGGTCAGGTAGCCCACCTTGCCCGTGGGCGTATCGATGATGCGCTCGTTTTGCACGGCGCTCGTGCTGACTTCGATCGCCTGCAGCCTGGCGCTGAGCACCATCCCGCCGCGGCTGAAGCTCAGCGCGTGGCTCGATTGCGAGTTCGGGAACACGCCCGCGTTGATGATCGCCACGCTGGCCTCGTCATAGGCTTGCACGAAATCGACGCCATCGACGCTTTGCAGCACATCGCCGCGCTGCAAGCCCGCCAGCGCCGCCGGCGAACCCGGCTCGACGATCGTGATCACGGCCTGGCGCGGCGGCCTGGCCTGCGTCAGGGCCAGCAGCATGCCGTAGCCCAGTTCGATGCCGTTCTGCGACGCCTCCCACTGCGCCGTCGGATAAGTGAAATGGAACTGGTCCTTGGGCTTGCCGGAGGCTGTCGTGGCCGTGGTTTTCAGCACATCGAAGTACGCGACGGGCGTGGCAAAGCTCTGCGGCTGATAGGTCGTCGGCACTTCGCGGTACCACAGATACGTTTCATCGATCCAGCTGCGCACCCACGTCTGTTCATTGAGCCGGGTGCCCTGCCGGTCCACGCTGCTGCCGCTGCGCGGCGCCTCGCAGCGGTTCGCCACCGTGGACGAAGCGACCAGCAGCGCCGGGCCTGTCGTCGTCACGGGCGGCACGGCGGGCGCGCTGTCGCCGCCACCGCCACCGCCGCCGCAGGCGCTCAGCAACAAGACAAGGGGAACAGCCAGGGATGAGCAGCGCAGGGAATGCATGGAAACTTTCCTAAAAGAAATTGTCGAAAAATTATAATGCGTTTTGCAAAATGGCGTTGTTTTATTTGACACATAAAAAATGTCGCACGCAGGCGCCATTGCTTCCAATCATGCCGCTACCGCGCGCTTCAAGCCACGGTGGCTGCCACCGGCGCCGGCACCACGGGCGGCAGCGGCGTCGGGGCGTTGAAAGCGATCAGCAAACTGGCCTCTTTCTCCTTCGCCGCCTTCAAGTGGCGTTCCTTCACATGGCCATAGCCGCGGATATCCTCCGGAATGCTGGCAATGGCCACGGCTTGCGCCAGCTTGGCCGTCGTCAGCTTCGGCAGCAGGCCGCCCACCGTCGCGCGGTACTCAAGAATGAGCGCGCGCTCCATCTTGCGTTCGGCCGTGTAGCCGAAGATGTCGAAGGTCCCGCCGCGCAAGCCCTTGAACTTGGCCAGCACGCCGAACGCCTTCATCATCCACGGGCCGAATTCCTTCTTCACCAGGTGGCCCTGGGCGTCGGTCTTGGCCATGATCGGCGGCGCCAGGTGGAACTTGAGCTTGATGTCGCCTTCGAACATGGACGCGATCTTCGCCTGGAAGGCGCCGTCCGTGTACAGGCGCGCCACTTCATACTCGTCCTTGTAGGCCATCAGCTTGTAGAAGTAGCGGGCCACGGCTTCCGTCAGGCGCAGGTGCGGGCCATTCAGCGCGCTTTCGGCGGCGCGCACCTGGCCGACAAAGTCCAGGTACTGCTGCGCATACGCGCGGTCCTGGTAAGCCGTCAGCAGGGCCACGCGCTTTTCGATCAGGTCGTCGAGCGTGTCGATGCGCTTGAATTCCACCACTTTCGCCGGTGTTGTCATGCGCACCAGGCTGGCCGCGTCATGGGCGCCCGCGCGGCCCCAGTTGAAGGCTGCCTTGTTGAACGCCACCGAGACGTTGTTCAAGTCGATGGCCTTCATGATGGACGCTTCGGTGAGCGGCACTTTGCCCTTTTGCCAGGCGTAGCCCAGCATGAACATGTTGGTGGCGATGGAGTCGCCCATCAGCGCCGTGGCGATCTGCCCCGCGTCGATGAAGTCCACGTGATCCGCGCCGCAGGCCTTTTCGATTTCCAGGCGCGCGCCGACGCCGGGGAATTGCCAGTCCGGGTTTTTCACGAACGCCGCTGTCGACGAGCTGGTCGAGTTGATCATGGCCCAGCTGCGGCCTTCTCCCATGCGCGACAGGGCGTCGCGGCTGGCTGTGACGATCAAATCGCAGCCGATCACCAGATCAGCCGCACCCGTGCCGACGCGCGTCGAGTGGATGTCTTCCTGGCGGTCCGCCAGGCGCACGTGCGACATCACGGGGCCGCCCTTTTGCGCCAGGCCGCTCATGTCCAGCACGGAACAGCCCTTGCCTTCCACGTGGGCCGCCATGGCCAGGATCTGGCCGACGGTGACGACACCCGTGCCGCCGATGCCGGTGACCAGGATGCCGAACGGCTCGGTCGTCGAAGGAATCAGCGGTGTCGGCAAGGCCGGCGCTTCCGGGCCGCCCTTGTCGGCGCTGGCTGCCTTCTTCGGCTTTTTCAGGCCGCCGCCTTCCACCGTGACGAAGCTGGGGCAGAAGCCCGTCGTGCATGAAAAATCCTTGTTGCAGGACGACTGGTTGATCTGGCGCTTGCGCCCCAGTTCCGTTTCCAGCGGTTCCACCGACAGGCAGTTCGATTGCACGGAGCAGTCGCCGCAGCCTTCGCAGACGGCTTCGTTGATGACGGCGCGCTTGGCCGGGTCCGGGTATTCATTGCGTTTCCGGCGGCGGCGTTTTTCCGAGGCACAGGTCTGGTCGTAGATCATGGCCGACACGCCCGGCATGTCGCGCAGTTCGCGCTGCACGTCCATCAGTTCCGAACGGTGGCGCACGGTGACGCCTTCCGCCCAGGCGTAGTCGGACGGATATTTTTCCGGTTCGTCGGTGACGACGATGATGGGGCCGACGCCTTCGGCGGCGATCTGGCGCGAAATGATGGCCGGCGATAGCGGGCCGTCGAATTCCTGGCCGCCCGTCATGGCGACGGCGTCGTTGAACAGGATCTTGTAGGTGATGTTCACCTTGGCCGAGACGGCGGCGCGGATGGCCAGGATGCCCGAGTGGAAGTACGTGCCGTCGCCGAGGTTGGTGAACACGTGCTTTTCATTCGTGAACGGCGCCTGCCCCACCCAGGTGACGCCTTCGGCGCCCATGTGGGTAAACGTCGACGTTTCGCGGTCCATCCACAGCACCATGTAGTGGCAGCCGATGCCGGCCAGCGCGCGCGAGCCTTCCGGCACCTTGGTCGAGCTGTTGTGCGGGCAGCCGGAACAGAAGAACGGCGTGCGATCCTTTTGCGGATCCGGTTTCACGCTGATCGCCTTGAGGACGTTTTCCTTCGCTTCCAGGTAGGCGATGCGCTCCTTCACGCGCTGCTCGACGGGGTGGCCCGCGTAGTAGCGCGAAATGCGGCTGGCAATCGCCCGCGCGATCATGGCAGGGTTCAGTTCATAGGTGGCCGGCAGCAGCCAGTCGCCGTGGCCCGTGCCCTTCTGGTTGCTCCACTCGCCCGTGTCGTCGAACTTGCCGACCACGCGCGGACGCTCGCCATCCTTCAGGTTGTACAACTCTTCCTTCAGCGCGTATTCAAGGATTTGCCGCTTCTCTTCCACCACGAGGATTTCGTCGAGGCCCTTGGCGAATTCGTGCACGCCGTCCGCTTCCAGCGGCCAGGTCATGCCGATCTTGTACAGGCGGATGCCGATGTCGGACGCCGTCTGCTCGTCGATGCCCAGGTCGGCCAGCGCCTGGCGCGTGTCCAGGTAGGATTTGCCGGCCGTGATGATGCCGATGCGCGCCTTCGGGCTGTCCCAGATGATCTTATTGAGCTTGTTGGCACGCGCATACGCCAGCGCCGCGTACCATTTGTAGCTGTTCATGCGTACTTCCTGCTCCAGCACCGTGTCGGGCCAGCGGATGTTCAAGCCACCGGCCGGCATCTCGAAATCGGTGGGCAGGGTGATCTGCACGCGGTCCGGGTCGAAATCGACGGCGGCGCCCGACTCGATGATGTCGGTCACGCATTTCATCGACACCCACAAGCCCGTGTAGCGGCTCATGGCCCACGCATGCAAGCCATAGTCGATGTATTCCTGCACCGACGACGGGTACAGCACGGGGATGCCGCAGGCGTTCAGGATATGGTCGGACTGGTGCGCCGTGGACGAGGATTTCGCCGCATGGTCGTCGCCAGCCAGCACCAGCACGCCGCCATGCTTGGCGGAACCGGCGTTATTCGCGTGCTTGAAGACGTCGCCACAG